>JBKJMX010000005.1:0-9774 GCA_046596135.1 Gemmatimonadales bacterium | reverse complement strand
AGGCCTTCACGTCGGGGGGGAGTGCGAGCACGTCCCGACCCCCGTTCTCCAATGGCGCATAGCCCTGCCCAGACCCGGATACTGCTGTCATGTCACTCCCTGGATTCACCGTCAGATACCATCGCGGCACCGGCGCAACAACTTGCTTTGCAGAAACCGTGCCCGAACTGTGGGACCGGCACGCCAGAAAGCGCCGACCCGAGGCAGCAGTGTTGGGCAAGAACAACGTAGTGTGGTGCCTTTCCGCCACGATTTGCCGTACTTGAGGTGACCTGCCGACAGATCGAGGGGACTGGCGCTCCCTGGCGCAACGGTCCCATTGTTGCGTAGCTGCATCCAATCAGGGGAAACTGTACTTCCAGGAAGAGGCTGTAAACCCATGACGAGTCCCATCTTCGAGCGCGGCGGCAACCTGCCGGCACCGTCCAACCAGTCCGCTGTCGGGCCGGCTTTCTCGCCGGGCGCGGCACCGGGTGCTGCCCGCATGAGCCCGGTGACCCGCTTTATCGCGGCACTCAAGCGTTTCAAGTGGCTGGTGCTGGCGATGATCGCCGTGGGGCTGGTGGGAGGCATCCTTGCCACCCGCATGCTCCCGCCCAAGTACGCAGTCTACTCGTCGCTGACCCTGGAAAACCGGGGGAACAACGACGCCGGGCCGATCGAGGGCAACGAGATCTTCACCTCTGGCCAGTGGGTGGAGCTGTTGAGCACGCCGACGGTGATGAACCCGGTGGTCCGCGATCGCCAGCTCTATCTCATCGGCCCCAACCCCGGCCGACTCGACGAGGATGCCCTCGAAGGCCCGTCCGGATCCGATGCGTACCTCCTGCGGAACTTCACCTGGACCGAGCGAACCACACCGGGCACCTACGCCATCGAGTTCAGCAGCGATGGCAAGCGCTACACCCTCACGAAACCGGCGTCGGCCGACACCAGCGCCCGGGAGTTGGGGGCGGTGGGCGATAGCGTCGGGCTCCGCTTCGGCTTCAACTGGGTTCCCAATCCCAACCGCCGCGCGTTTGGACAGTCCTACCGCTTCACCATCCTGACGCTGGGCGAAGTAGGTAACGAGCTCAAGAATCGGGTGAAGACCGACATGCGCGGGCTTCGAGCCGCGTTTCTCTGGTTGTCGCTCGATGGACGGGACCCGGACAAGACGGCCGCCACCCTGAATGCCGTGGCCGACCGCTTCGTGAAAGAAGCCGCGATTATCAAGCGCCAGCAGATCAGCGAGCAGTCTGCGGTGCTCGATACCCAACTCGTGGCCGCACGCCGTCGCTTGCAGATAGCCGACATCGCCTTGAGCACCTTTCGGGTCAACAATATCACGAAGCCGAACGACGCCGTACCGATCACCGCCGGGCTGCAGCAGACGCAGCCCACGGTGATCACCAACTATTTCCAGCAGCGCACCGTGGCCGAATCGCTGCGGCGTGATCGGGCCGCCCTGGAGAGCGTCGTGGCGCGCGCCTCCCGAGGTGAGCTGGCCGTCGACCAACTCGTCAACATCGGCGCCGTGCAGAGCTCGCCCAACTTGTCCAGCGTGGTCTCGCAACTCCAGACACTCGAGCAGGCGCGTCGCAACCTGCTCGTTCCGGCGCCTGGCCAGCTCGCGCGGACTGACAGTCACCCCGATGTGATCGAGATCACCCGTCAGATCAACGAGCTTCGCACCACCACGCTGCCGGCATATGCCGGTGCTGTCATCCGTCGTCTCGACGAGGACCTGCGCGATATCGAGGGACGGATCCGCACCGCCACCAGCGAGCTCCGTGACATTCCCACGCGCTCGATGCAGGAAGACAACTTGCGCCGCGAGTTCAAGATCGCCGAGACGCAGCACAACGACCTGACGATGCGCTACGAGAACTCACGGCTGCAGGAAGCCAGCTCCTTGCCCGACGTGCGAATCCTCGATCGCGCGGTGCCTCCGGTTCGCCCCACCAAGAACCGCAAGCCGATCATCATCGCCCTGGGCGTCCTGATCGGGCTCGGGCTCGGTATCGCGCTCGCCTTCGTCCTCGACCTGACCGACAAGCGGTTCCGGTATATGGACCAGGTCAGCAGTGGGCTGGGTCTCACCATTCTGGGGGTGATCCCGGAAATCCGGCGCGCCAAGGGACAGGCGGCAAGCTCGGAGGAGGCCGCACAGGTCATCGAATCGTTCCGGACGGTGCGCCTCAACCTGCTGCACATGGTGCCCGACGCCACGTCGATCGCGCTCACGGTGACGAGCCCGATGCCCGGCGACGGCAAGTCGCTGATCTCGTCCAACCTCGCGTTCTCGTTCGCCGAGGCCGGGTATCGCACCCTGTTGGTAGACGGCGACACCCGACGCGGTGAGCTGCACCGCACCCTCGGCGTCGAGCGAATCCCCGGCCTGCTCGACCACCTTGCCGATGGCGCGGCGATCGACACGATCCTCCGCCCGACGTCGCACGCCCACCTCACGCTCATGCCTGGCGGAAGCAGGCATCGCAACGCGCCCGAACTCATGGGCTCCGAGCGGATGCGCAAGCTGATCGCCGCGATGCGCTCGCGGTTCGACGTGATCATCGTCGACTCGCCACCGCTCGGTGCCGGCATCGACCCATTCGTCCTGGGCACCGTGACCGGCCAGTTGATGCTGGTGGTGCGCGCAGGGGAGACCGACCGGATGTTCGCGGAGGCAAAGCTGCAGGTTGTCGACCAGCTGCCGATCCGGTTGGTCGGGGCAGTGCTCAACGACGTGCAGACATCGCTCGACGAATACAAGTACTACTCGTACAGCGAGGGGTATGCTGCGGTCGACGAGATCGAGTTGACCGTCGGGCAGAAGATGATCCCGACCCGGTCAGGCGACGAAGCTCCCACCCAGGAAGTCGAGCGCTAGGCACAGCACGGCAAGCGCACCAAGTGAATCGGGCCGGCATCCTCAAGGATACCGGCCCGATTCATTTCCTGTTTACTGCCACTGCTTCAGCCGCCATCGACTCATGATTCAGGCCGCCACCTCGAGCGCAGCGTGGGCGAGAAGATCCGCAGGCTCGCTGGCAGCGAGGGCGGTGTCGTCAAGCGCGGTGATCGCGATTCGCCACTCGGCCCCGGCGGTTTCGGCACCCATGGCTTCGCGGAGGCGCTCCGCGAGGCGCGTGGCTCCGTCGCGGCCGATCCCACCCGCGAGCACGGCAAACGTATTGGGCGCAAGCAGGCCAGCCGCGTCCGACGTTCGAGCGCGGGAACGAAGGATCGAGGCAATCCGGTCCGACTCCAGCGAGCCCGGACGCACTGCCTTGATGGCCACGCAAGCCATTCCCCCACCGGTTCGCTTGGCCTCACTCGCGAGTTCGGTCGCACGCCGTTCCATCCCCGCCCGGGTGTAGAGACCCGTCGCACTGTCGATGAGGTTCTGCCGCATCGCCTGCGCCGTCTCGAGCCGCGCAGCGAGAAACACGCGCACCTTGTGCAAAAGCGCCTCGCCGTCGAGCGGCTGCCCGTAGAACTCCCACGCGCCGGCCTCGTAAGCCGCCAATCGCTGCTGGCGCCCGGACGGGCCCGCTGTCGTGATCAGGATCGGGGTGGAAGCCCCGAATCGGGGGTCGGCCCTGAGCTGTGAGCACACATTCACGCCACTGATATCGGGAAGCTGAAGATCCAGGATGAAAAGGTCGGGGAGTTCGCGCGCCGCGACGGAAAGCGTCTGGTGACCAGTCAGCGTCCTGATGACCCGCATTCCAGCCGCAACCAGAATCGTTTCGAGCGACCTCGCGGTCCACTCATGATCGTTCGCGATGAGAACGAGTCCAGCGACTCGAGAAACCGGTGAGGGTCCATCATCGGCGAGACGCATGGCGTACCTTGGAAGAAGAGACTGATGCACCCGCGCAACGGGTTTCCCCCGCGTCGCAACAGTTTATGTCGTCGCCGGGGCTGAGGTGCACCTCCCCCCTGATACCCACAAGTAACGACACTGCAACGAGTTGGCGCACCCAACGACGCGCGCGGAGACTTGCTCGCCGAAGAAGCGGGCAGTCGACACGCGCGTACACATGCAAGCAGTCTGCCGGGCCTCTGCAGGCGTACAGCGGCCCGGGGTGCGCAAAACGCCGGCCCGTGTCGCATGATGGCGAAACGCCACAGACCGTGGCAGCGCTTCCACACCATCGGCTCACCGGGGCGGCAATCGCGACTCATCCTGCGGTGGAAGTGCTGTGGCTGCAGCGACTTGGTACACCTGTTGCTTCATGGCCTCGGGGGGAACGGCACTTGCCCCTGATCCAGCCGTGCAGCATACCAGAAACTCGGAGTTCGATGTGCACCGGATTCGTTTGATGGCACTGATCGCATTGGCCACCCTCACGGGTGCAGTCCAGGCACCACTCTCCGCCCAAGTATCCCAGGCCGATTCGCTGGTCGCACAGCTCGCCGCCTCGACCCGGTCTGGTGTGACCCGGGCGGAGCTCGAGGCCTCCCTGGTCGAAATCGAGCGGATTTTGGCTTCCGGCGGGTACTCCGGCGCGATCAAGTCGATCAAGCAGGACGAGGCCGTGTTGATCCGTCACCGGCTTGGCGCGGGCGACCTCCGACCTGGCGACGTGATCAGGGTCGCCGTCGCCAGCGACGCGGCCGTGACGAACAACTACATCGTGACGCCGACCCTGACCATCGTCATCCCATCGCTCGGCTCGATCCCAGTGGACGGCCTGTTACGTTCGGAGGTCGAACCGCGTCTTCAGCGCGAGATCGCGAAGTACCTCCGAGATCCGGTCGTGCTGGCCGAAGCGCTCATCCGCATCGCCGTTCTCGGCGGGGTGGGGCGGCCCGGGTTCTACTCGGTGTCGGCGACCCAGGCGATCTCCGACGTCATCATGGGAGCTGCTGGAGGGCTGGGCGGCAATGCCGACCTCGACAAGAGTTCCGTGCATCGGGCAGACCGCGAGATCGTCTCTTCCGATGCCTTCACTGCCGCGCTGCGGGAAGGCCGGACCCTCGACCAGCTCAACATGCAGGCCGGCGACGAGATAATGGTGGGGGTCAAGAAGCCGGGCGTGCTGGGCAAGGCGGTTGCCATCGTGACCGGCGTCGCGTCCCTGGCTTTCTTGTTTACTCGGCTCTGACATCCGGATGGCGACGTGTACGCAGTGGTTCAAGATTCCGAGGATCCCCTGACCGACGTGAAACTCCATCACGTGGGCACCACGGGTGAGCATGCGGCGACGCATGCCAACCATGATCGCGCGATTCGGGTGTTGAACCTGGTCGTAGCGCTGATCGCGCTTGTGATCTGCGTGCCGGTGTTCGTGTTGATCGCCATTGCCGTGAAGCTCACGTCGCGCGGTCCGATCATCTACACGCAGACCCGTGTCGGGCTCGACGCAAGGCAGCGCGGCGCGCCGCGCGACGATTCGCGTCGGGCCAGCGACATCGGTGGCAGGCCCTTCGTCATCTACAAGTTCCGCACGATGACGCTGAACGCTGAGAACTCGGATCAGGCCGTGTGGGCGACCGTCAACGACCAGCGGGTCACGCGGGTTGGGGCCTTCCTGCGGAGCTGCCGACTCGATGAATTGCCACAACTCGTGAACGTCGTCCGCGGCGAGATGAACATCGTCGGGCCGCGCCCCGAGCGGCCCCAGCTCTTTGCCCAACTGCGCGAGCAGATCCCGGACTACCAGCGGCGCCAGCGGGTCCCGCCGGGCATCACCGGTCACGCGCAGGTTCACCTGCAGTACGATACCTCGGTCGACGATGTGCGGCGCAAGGTGTCGCACGACCTCGAGTACATCGCGAAGCGGAGCCTCTGGCAGGACATCACGATCATGATCAAGACCATCCCGGTCATGCTGTTCCGGAAGGGCGGATGGTAGCTCCGGCCATGCCGGGGACTGCCGATGCCATTCGCCTCCCGCCGTCCGACTGGTCGGCGCGCGAATATGCTCCTTTGGCAGCGGCCCTGATTGCGTTCGCACTGCTCTTTGCCGATCCCGCGCGGACGCTGGCGCGCGATTGGTGGACCAATCCCGACGCCGGGCACGGGCTCCTCCTCCTCCCCGTCTCGGTGTGGCTGGCTTGGAAGTCAGGTCTCGTCCGTGATCGGGCGCCAAACGTGGGGATGGGCACCGCCCTGCTCGTGGCAGCTGTGGCGCTGCGGTATCTCTCCGGGCTGGCTGCCGAGTTGTTCACGATGCGATTCTCGATGTGGCTGGCAGCGGTGGGTGTGGTCGTGTTCGCGTTCGGCCTGCGCCAGGTGCGTCACTGGTGGCTGCCGGTGAGCCTCCTGCTCCTCTCGATTCCACTCCCCGCCACCATCACCAACTCGCTGGCGATTCCATTGCAGTTTCGCGCCTCGAAGATCGGCACGGCGCTGATCGAATGGCGCAACATCCCCGTGCGAACCAACGGCAATGTGATCGCGATCCCCGGGCAGACCCTCTTTATCGCCGAAGCCTGCAGCGGCCTCCGTTCACTCACGGCGCTGGTGTCGTTGGGCGTAATGATCGGGGGAATCTGGCTCAGGAGTGTGACGGGTCGGGTGGCATTGATTGCGCTCACGATCCCGATTGCGATCGTGGTCAATTCCTTCCGGATATTCCTGACGGCATTCCTGATGTATTTCGTCGACCCCGCCCTCGGGCGCGGGTTCATGCACGAAAGCGAGGGTTGGGCACTGTTCGTAGTGGCCTTCGGCCTGATCGGCGGCGTGGGGGCCCTGATCGGGGCCATCGAGCAACGTGTGATGCGATGGAGGACACGAAATGCGTGAACCGGTTCGATGGATTCCCGGCCTCCTTCTGGGCATGGGCGTGCTCGTGAACGCCATTCTTGTGACGGGTCGCGTTCGGCCCACACCACTTGCCGCGCCGATTTCGGGAATCCAGCAGGTGTTCGATGGCGTGCCGGGTACCGACGTTGTCGTGCCGGAGGACGAACAGCGCGTTGCCGGGTTCACGGACTACATCCTGCGCACGCACGACGTCGACGGGGTGCCTCGGTTCAGCGTCTACGTGGGTTACTACGACGAGCAACGGCAGGGGAAGACCATCCACTCGCCCCGCAATTGCCTGCCCGGCGCCGGGTGGGAACCGGTCGACTCGCGGGTGGCGCGGGTGGCGCTTGGTGCGGGGGACACAGTCACGGTGAATCGATACCATATCGTCCGTGGCGCGGAGCAATCAATTGTGTACTACTGGTACCAGGGACGCGGCAGAGTGGCCGCCAACGAGTATGCGGTGAAGTACGAGTTGCTGCGGGATGCGGCGCTCAGGGGCAGGACGGAAGAGGCGCTGGTACGGATCGTGGTTCCGGTCGGCGACGACGGTGCGGCCGCCGCCGATGCGATGGCCACGCGCGTCGCGCGGGAACTGGTTCCGGCGGTCGGGGCGATACTGCCGACCTTCTGACAGGTCAGGTCGCATCGACGATGCGCCCTGACCCTGCCCGCAACTTGTTCAGCGCCCGACGACGAGCCCGGCGTCGGACGCAACCGTGCGGGCCACCGTGCCGCGGGTGGCACCAAATGCTCGGATCGCCATCCAGAGCAACGCCGGCGCAAGGGTGACGCTCAGGACGAGGGTCTTGAGCCCCGCTGCATCGAACTGCGGCTTGCCGCCCTGCGGGATGGTGCGACGCATCTGGAGTGCGTCGAGACCGAACATCATCACCGCGACCCCGATCACCACCGCCGACACCAGCGCCGTGATCGCCACCGCTCGGACCACATTGCGGTGGCCGAGCAGGGTGGCAAGCAGCATGAGGAGGGCCAGCGCGGTTGCGTGGTATGGCATGGCGTCGGAGATCAACTGTCCGCCGAAGAAGAAACGCCACGCGAGGCTGTCGAACTTGAGAGGCCACCGTGTCACCAGGAGCGTGATGATCGGATTGAGCGCCATCACGAGGAAGATCGGGTACGCGGCGAGCAGCAAGCGGCGCTGCCGATCCTGCAGTTCGAGGCCGAATGTCGACATGCAGTGGGTCTCCACTGGAGGAAGGGGTGCCGCGAAAGGCGGCCTGACGGGTGGATAGTAATCTCTGGAGCAGGGGCAATGAAATGTCCGCATCCGAATCCATGATCGAGGTCGCGCATCTCCTCACCTCGGTGGAGGTCGGCGGTGCGGAGCAACTCGTGCTGCAACTCATCCCGGCGATGGCGACCCACGGTTACCGAGGACGGGTGATCTGCCTGCGTCGCGCCGGCGCACTTGAACCGGCTTTCAGGCGGGCCGGTATCGACGTCGACGTCCTTCCGGACGGCGAAGGCGGAGGGGCTGTGCCGCTGGCGATGAAGCTCTCCCGCCACCTGAGGCAGCGACGCCCCGTAATACTGCATTCCCACAATAACTCGCCGTTGCTGGTCGGTGCCGTCGCTCGACGGCTCGCGAACGTATCCTGCCATGTCCATACCAAGCACGGCGCCAGCACCCCATCGTCGCTCCTCGCCCGAGTGGGGATGCGCTGGGCAGCAGGTCGCGTCGACCGGGTTGCGGTCGTTTCGGCGGCGACGCACCGTGACGCCGTCGCCGTCGATGGATTTCCTCCGGATGAGATCACGGTACTCCGCAACGGTGTTGCCCGCCCCGAAACCACAGCAGCCGGCGTGGAGCCGACGTGGTCGGCGATCTGCGTCGGTCGCCTCGAACCCGTCAAGGGCCATCGGCATCTCATCGATGCGGTGGCGCTTATTGTCGCCCGCCACCCGGAGTTCCGCCTCGCCATCGTTGGCGACGGTTCGGAGCGGAGATCTCTGACGGCGCAGGTGCGTGCCCTCGGCGTTGAACAATCGGTCGAGTTTCTCGGCATGCGCGACGACGTACAGCACCTCCTGCCGCGGGCCGCCATGTTCATCCTTCCGTCGATCAGTGAGGGAGTGTCGCTGACGCTCCTTGAGGCGATGGCCGCGGGACTGCCGATCGTCGCCACGGCTGTAGGCGGGACACCGGAGGTGGTGGCGAATCGGCAGTCGGCGCTGCTGGTGGCACCGGCCGACGCCCCTGCCCTGGCGCAGGCTGTCGCGGCACTCCTCGACGCCCCGTCGCTCGCACGCGAGCTGGCGCGGTCGGCAAGACAACGATTCGACGCCGAATTTTCCCTTGAGCAGATGGCGGCGGGCTACGCCGACATCTACCGCCTCGCACTTAGCCAGTCGGTCGCTTGAACATCATATTCATCAGCAACGTCTATCCGACGCCGGTCCGGCCGTCACAGGGAACGTTCAACGCCGAACTCGTGCGGGCGTTGGCGGCGAGCGGTCACACGGTGCGGACAATCGTCCCGGTGCCATGGCACCAGCGACTGCTCGCCTGGAAGGCGCATCGACGCGCTGCCGACATCTGGTACCCCGCATTCTGGTATCCGCCCGGTGTATTTCGCGCCTCCTATCATCGCTGGATGCGGTGGTCGATTCACCGCGCGGTGTCGCAAGCATCGGCCGCGGGATGGGCCGACGCCGTGATCGCGTTCTGGATCCATCCCGATGGCCGGGTTGCGGCAGAATGGGCGCAGGAATTGGACGTACCGTCAATCCTGATCGCAGGCGGTTCCGACCTGCTGGTGGTGACCGCAGAACCGGCCCGCGCGCGGGAAGTTGGTCGCACCCTGGCGATGGCACACACGGTTCTCGCCGAAGGGCGCCATCTGGTTGACCGGGCCGTCGCACTCGGCGCACACGCCAGTACGACCCACGTCTTCCGGCGGGGCGTCGATGGTTCACGATTCTCGCCGGGCAGCCAGCTCACTGCGCGTCACGCCCTTGGCCTCCCTGCCGACGATCAGGTGGTGCTCTGGGCCGGCAACATGGTG
>JBKJMX010000058.1:0-3005 GCA_046596135.1 Gemmatimonadales bacterium | reverse complement strand
GCAGAAAGCTCGCCGTAGCTCAGCGCGCCCGCGAGCGCGATCAGCCCGCCCACGGCCCAGAGCGCGAGGAGTGTGAATCCGTCGGTGGTCTCGAGCACCAGGAAGCCGAGCGTCGTGAACACACCAGTGCCGACGATGTTGGCGACCACCGTGGCCATGGCGGCGGCGAATCCGAGCGGGCGACGAGGGTGTGGAATCAGCATGACGGGATCTCCCAAGATAGTGCGCCCCGCTCCCGATCTGCGCGGTAACGGGGTAGAATCCAGCGTGCCCCCAGCGGCGCATTCCTTCCGCCACGGATTCCCGATGTCAGACCATGCACCCGACGAGGCGCTCACTCGCCGCGACCTGCTCAAGGCCGCCGGTGTTGCCGGCGCCGTCTACGCCCTCTCCCACGCACCTGACGTGGCCGCGGCCGACGCGCCCTCGGCGCCCGCCGCCGACTCGATGATGGGCATACCATTCGAGCGCCATGAGACCGTCCGGGTCGCGATCGTCGGGACCGGGCTCCGGGGCAGCTCAGTGCTGGGCGAGCTGCTCGCGATCGACGGCGTCGTGATCACGGCGCTCTGCGACATCGTGCCGGAGAAGGCGGAACGTGCAGCAGCCCGCGTGCGGGCTGCCGGGAAGGGCGATCCGGCGCTGTTCACCACCGGCGATCATGCATTCGAGAAACTGGTCGAGCGCGACGACATTGACATCGTTTACACCGCGACGCCGTGGGAGTGGCACGTGCCAGTCTGCCTGGCCGCGCTCAAGGCCGGCAAGCATGCCGCCACCGAGGTCCCGGCCGCCGGCACCATCGACGAATGCTGGGAGCTGGTTCGGGCGTCTGAGAAGGCGCGCCGTCACTGCCTGATGATGGAGAACTGCTGCTACGACTTCAACGAGATGCTGGTGGACAACATGGTCAAGCAAGGTCGCTTCGGCGAGATCCTGTACGCCGAGGCGGCCTATATCCACGACCTGCGAAGCATCCTCTTCGAGGACCGCGACGAAGGGCTCTGGCGGCGGGCACCGCACACACGGCGCGACGGCAACTTTTACCCGACGCACGGCCTGGGGCCGGTCTCGTGGTATCTCGACATTCACAAGGGTGATCGATTCGACTACCTCGTCTCGATGTCGACACCCGAGCGCGGCCTCACCGACTGGCGCGAGGCGCACGTGCCGCGCGACTCTCCAAAGTGGCGTGAGCGCTACATCGCGGGGGACATCAACACCTCGCTGATCAAGACGGTACGCGGCCGGACGATCACCCTGCAGCACAACGTCACGCTTCCCACGCCCTACGATCGCCTGAACTCGGTACGCGGCACCAAGGGGGTCTTCAAGGACTACCCGGGTCGGTTCATGTTCGACGGCCAGGAGGGCGGGCACAAGTTCCGGCCGGTAGAGGACTTCAAGGCGGAATACACGCATCCACTGTGGCAGCGCGTCGGCGAGATCGCCAGGGCGAAGGGCGGCCACGGCGGGATGGACTACATCATGGCCTTCCGACTGATCGAGTGCATGCGCGAAGGCACGCCGCCCGATTTCGATGTCTACGATGCAGCGGCGTGGAGCGCGCCGTGGCCACTCAGCGAGGCATCGCTCAAGCGCCGCAGTGCACCGATGGCATTCCCCGACTTCACCCGCGGCGGCTGGCAGCGCCCCCGGACGGGCGCGTGAACCCGAATACACTAGACTGGGCGATCATCCTCGTCACGATCGGCCTTTGCTTCATTCCACCAGTGCTGCTCGCGCGCCGCGCTGGCAAGAGCACCGCCGAATTTTTCACCTCGGGCCAGTCGGCGCCGTGGTGGCTGATCGGCGTCTCGATGGTCGCGACCACGTTCAGCACCGATACGCCGAACCTCGTAACGGACCTGGTGCGTACCGGTGGCGTTGCCAACAACTGGCAATGGTGGGCGTTCCTGCTCACCGGCATGATGACGGTGTTTTTCTTCGCGCGCCTCTGGCGGCGGAGCGGCGTGCTCACCGACCTGGAGTTCTACGAGATTCGCTACAGCGGGCGCCCAGCGCGGTTGGTGCGGGGTTTTCGTGCGATCTACCTGGGGCTCGTGTTCAACTGCTTCATCATGGCCACTGTCAATCTCGCCGCCGCCAAGATCGCCAATGTCGTGCTGGGCTGGCCGATGGGGAAGACGCTCCTGATCTGTGCCGTGATCAACATCGCCTTTGCCGCCACGTCGGGGCTCTGGGGCGTGCTGGTGGTCGACTTCTTCCAATTCGGGATCGCGATGGCCGGCGCGTTCGCAGCCGCGTGGTTTGCACTGGCGCAACCTGAAGTGGGCGGACTGTCCGGCCTCGTGGCGCAACTCCCGGCGCAGACCATCGCACTGGTGCCCGACTTCGGGAATTGGGGATTGACGCTTTCGATATTCATCATCCCGCTCACGATCCAATGGTGGTCGGTGTGGTACCCCGGCGCAGAGCCAGGCGGCGGGAGTTACATCGCGCAGCGGATGCTGGCGGCGCGGTCGGAACGCGACGCACTGGCTGGAACGCTGCTGTTCAATGTCGCGCACTACGCGCTGCGCTCGTGGCCGTGGATCATCGTGGCCCTCGCGTCACTGGTGATGTTCCCGACCCTCGAAGACATTCGGGTTGCCTTCCCCAACGTTGACCCGCGCCTGCTCGGACACGACATGGCCTATCCCGCCATGCTCAAGTTCCTCCCGCACGGTTTCCTCGGGCTGATGATCGCGGGAATGCTCGCTGCCTACGTGTCGACGATCGTGACGCACCTGAATTGGGGTGCGTCGTACCTGGTGCACGATTTCTGGCGGCAGTTCGTACGCCCCGGCCAGGACGAGCGCCACTATGTGAAGATGGGCCGGATCATGACCGTGGCACTCATGGTGATCGCCGGTGCCCTCACCTTTGTGCTGGAAACGGCACAACAGTCGTTCCAGCTCCTGCTGTCAATCGGTGCGGGAACAGGCCTGCTCTACCTGCTTCGGTGGTTCTGGTGGCGCATCAATGCGTGGTGCGAGATCGCC
>JBKJMX010000083.1:0-134283 GCA_046596135.1 Gemmatimonadales bacterium | reverse complement strand
CAGGAAGCCGCCAAGCGGATGCTGATGAACAACCTCGACCCCGACGTCGCCGAGAAGCCTGATGAGCTGATCGTGTATGGGGGGAGGGGGAAGGCGGCGCGCGACTGGGAGAGCTTTCACCGCATCGTCGCCACACTCGACCGCCTCGAAAACGACGAGACACTCCTCGTCCAGAGCGGCAAGCCTGTCGCCGTGCTGCGCACCCACGAGATGGCGCCACGGGTGCTGATCGCGAACTCCAATCTCGTGCCGAAATGGGCCACGTGGGAGGAGTTCGATCGACTCGACCAGGCCGGGTTGATGATGTACGGCCAGATGACTGCCGGGTCGTGGATCTACATCGGAACCCAGGGTATCCTGCAGGGCACCTACGAGACATTCGCATCGGCGGCCGCGAAGCACTTCGGCGGCACCCTCGCCGGCACGATTACGGTGACCGCCGGACTCGGCGGGATGGGCGGCGCCCAGCCGCTCGGCGTGTCGCTCGCCGGTGGCGTATCGATCACGGTCGAGATAGACCCGACCCGCATCCAGCGCCGGCTCGACACTCGCTACCTCGACGTCGTGGCAGCCTCGCTCGATGATGCAATCACTACGGCCCGCACGGCCGCAGCCGAGCGCCGCGCACTGTCGATCGGGCTGCTCGGCAACGCCGCCGAGGTGCTGCCCGCGATGCTGCAGCGCGACTTCATTCCCCAACTGGTCACCGACCAGACGTCAGCGCACGATCCGATGTGGGGATACATCCCGCCGTCACGTCCGGACGAAGACATTGACACCCTCCGCCAGTCGGACGCTGCCGGCTACCTCGCGCGGGCACGCGCCGCGATGGTGACACATGTCGAGGCGATCATCGAGATGCAACGTCGCGGAGCCGTCGCGTTCGACTACGGCAACAACCTGCGCGCGCAGGCGCAGATCGGCGGCCTCGCGAACGCCTTCGATTATCCCGGCTTCGTGCCGGCGTTCATCCGCGATTCATTTTGCGAAGGCCGCGGTCCGTTTCGCTGGGTGGCGCTCTCGGGCGACCCTGCCGACATCGCGGCAACCGACGCCGCCCTCCTGGACCTCTTCCCCGACGACGAGCGCCTCCAGCGCTGGCTCGGTTGGGCCGGTGAGAAGATCGCGTTCCAGGGGTTGCCGGCTCGCATCTGCTGGCTCGGCTATCGTGAACGTGATCGCGCCGGACTGCTGTTCAACGATATGGTGCGCGACGGTCGGGTGTCCGCCCCGATCGTGATCGGTCGCGACCACCTCGATGCCGGAAGCGTGGCGTCGCCCTACCGAGAGACCGAGGCGATGCTCGACGGCTCTGACGCAGTGAGCGACTGGCCGCTGCTCAACTTTGCGGTGGGGACAGCGAGCGGCGCGGGATGGATGTCATTCCATCATGGCGGTGGAGTGGGAATGGGATACTCACAACATGCCGGCCTGGTCGCAGTGGCTGACGGCACCGACGAAGCGGCGCGTCGACTCTCGCTCTGCCTCCTGAATGATCCGGCGATGGGCGTGATTCGGCATGCCGACGCGGGTTACGACTTGGCGCGGCAGGTAGCTACCGAACGGGGCCTCGACCTGCCGTCGATCGACGCCTAACGGACAAAGATCTCTGCGGCCGCGGTGAACGTGGCGGCAGCCACGTCTCCTGCGAACAGCTCGACCCTTAACCGGTCGCTCGCCACCATCTCGACCAGTAACGTGCCGAAGAACTGGGTGGTGACCGTGCCATCGGCGCGCACGCGCACCAGGTGATACGCCACCGGTCCGGCCTGCGGCGTCACGGCCCCGAACGCCGGTTCGCCTGCGCGAGGTGCGCACTTGCACCCCCCTGCGAACCGCGTTCCCAACCCTACCCGCGGTTGCTCTGGGAACCGGGCGTCACCGCGAAACGACAGATGACCTTCCCAGTACGGAGCCGTCACTGCTTCGGCGGTGCGCGGCGTGAACTCGCGAAACCAGTTCCCCGCCAGCTGACCATCGACGTCCCACACCAATCGTCCAGCCGGCGCCGCGACGTTACCGGTTCGCATCACGATCTCGGTACGCAGCGCGCCCTCGTAGAACTCCACCGGATGTCGCGCGTGACGATAGCTATCGGGATATCGCGCGGTGGCGATCCACGCATTCACCCGCGTAAAGTCGGTGATGCCGAATCCGATTCCACTGTCTGGATTGGCTACCAGGCCGAGCCGCTGTCCCGCAGGAACCGCCGTTCCCTCGCGGATGAACCCATCCAGTGCCACGCCGGTGTAGGTGTACTCGATGTTCTCGCTGACCGCGATCGTCACGGTGCGTCCATCAGCTCCACCTACGGTGACCACCATGCCCCGTGCGGCTGCAAGCACCGGCACCGGCCCGCCGGTAAACGGCACCGGGGCCCCACACGCCCCCTGTTCGTGCACGTCCCAACGCGAGAGGTTCGCACCGATCACCTGGCCGGGCAGCACCACCTCGCCGAGCGGATGAACGCAGGCGACACGATCGGCCGGTAGCGGCAGGGAGGCGAAGACTGCGGTCGGTTCGTTGGTGGGCATCGTGCCACCACACGCCGTGACGGCCACAGTGAGCGCCAGTGCCGCAGGCCAGATCGTTCGGGTGATCATGCGTCCCGCTCCTGAGTGGTGAGGATCCATGAGTGGAGACGGCGCCTCTGGACGCGGGGTCACAATGCCGTATGGAACCGATAGATTGCGGAATGCACGCTGATCAACTGTTCACCGGCATCTCCCAGCTCGCCACCCCGCGCGGACGGTTTGCGGCGCGCGGTCCTGCGATGCGGGAGCTCGACGTGATCGACGGTGCTGCCCTGGCCGTGACCGACGGTCGCGTCGCATGGGTGGGATCGGTCGATTCGTGGAGTGGTACCGCTGACGTGATCACCGATCTGGGTGGCCGAGCTGTCGTGCCGGGCATCGTTGATCCCCACACGCATGCGGTCTGGGCTGGCGATCGCTTAGCCGACTTCGAGGCACGCTGCGCCGGCGTGCCCTACGAGGAGATTCTGGCGCGCGGTGGTGGCATTCGCAGCACCATGCGGCTCACGGCAGCAGCGCCGATGGCGGAGCTCGTGGCCGGTGCGGAGCGCCGGCTCCGGGCGCTGATCCAGAGCGGTGCCACCACCATCGAGGTGAAGAGCGGTTACGGCGGCACTCACGACGCCGAACTGGCATCGCTGGAGGCTATCCGTAGGGTTGCCCCCCGCCTCCCGGCCCGCATCGTCCCGACGCTGCTGGTGCATGTCCCCCCCCGCGAGGCCGCCGAGCGTGATGCCTACATCACGATGACCTCCGAGCGGCTCATCCCGGAGGTAGCACGGCGGCGACTGGCGCATGCGGTGGACGTGTTCATCGAGCGTGAGGCGTTCTCGGTCGCCGAGGCGCGCGCGATCTTCGAGGCGGCACGCGCCGCCGGCCTCCCGGTGAAGGCGCACGTCGACCAGTTCCACGCCATCGGCGGGCTCGAACTCGCGCTTGAGTTCGGCGCGATCTCGGTCGATCACCTCGAGGCATCGGGCGCGCCGCAGATCCAGGCACTGGCCGCAAGCAGCGCGGTGGGTGTCATCCTTCCGGGCGTGACGCTTCACCTCGGGATGCAAGCCGCACCAGGCCGGGCGATGATCGATGCGGGCTGCGCCGTGGCGGTAGCCACCGATCTCAACCCTGGATCGGCACCGATTTATTCCTCTCAGCTCGCAATGGCGCTGGCAGTGCGCATCAACGACCTCACCCCCGCTGAGGCGCTCACCGCCGCTACTGCGAACGCAGCCGCGGCACTCGGTCTCGACGACGTGGGCCGGCTCGCCGAGGGTCAGCGCGCTGACTTCATCGTGGTTGATGGCGAAGACTGGCGCACCATGGTGTACGTCCTCGGCGGATCACCGGTAGCCGACATGTACATCGCCGGGAAGCGTATCGCATGAATTCGGTCAAGGTGGGCGTACCCATCTCCATCGAGGACGTGGCAATAGTGGCGCGCGATGGCGTACCCGTGGAGCTGGCTGACGAGGCACGCCCCCGCATCGCCGCGTCGAGGCGGTACATCGAACAGATCGTTGCTGAGAACCGTGTCGTATATGGGGTGACAACGGGCTTTGGCAAGCTCGCGCACGTGCGCATCGCGCCCGAGGATGTCCGCCAACTCCAGCGGAACCTGATCGTGTCCCACGCGATGGGTGTGGGCACACCGCTCGCCACCGACGTCGTGCGCGCAATGCTGCTGTTGCGTGCCCAGAGTCTTTCCTTCGGGTATAGCGGCGCCCGAATCGAGGTGATCGAGCTGCTGCTCGGCATGCTCAGCGCGGGCGTGCACCCGGTGATCCCGGCGCAGGGGTCGGTGGGTGCGAGCGGCGACCTGGCGCCGCTGGCACACATGGCGCTCACCCTGATCGGCGAGGGACCGGCAGAATATCGCGGCGACGTGATCCCCGCTGCACAGGCGCTCGCCCAGGCCGGCCTCAAGCCACTCGTGCTGGAGGCGAAGGAGGGCTTGGCCCTCATCAATGGCACCCAGGCGATGACGGCGATCGGTGCGCTGGTGGTGCACGACGCGCTACAACTCGCCACGGCGGCAGACATCGCAGCGGCGATGTCGCTGGAGGCGCTCAGGGGGACGCGCGCCCCGTTCGACCTGCGGGTCGCGATGATCCGTCCGCACCCCGGCGCCGCCGTGACCGCCGCGAATGTGCTTGCGGTGTCGGCCGACTCGCCGATCCACGCATCACACGCCGACTGTGACCGGATCCAGGATGCCTACTCGCTGCGCTGCGTGCCGCAGGTGCACGGTGCGAGCCGCGATGCGTTGCAGCATGTGGCTGACGTCATCGGTCGCGAAATCAACGCCGTTACCGACAACCCGCTGGTGTTTGCCGACGATGACACCGTGATCTCTGCCGGAAACTTCCACGGCCAGCCAGTTGCAGTCGCGATGGATTACGCCAAGATCGCGATTGCCGAGCTCGCGAACATCGCCGAGCGTCGCGTTGAGCACATGCTGGACCCAGCGGTGTCAGGGCTACCAGCATTTCTTGCGCGGCAGGGCGGCTTGCACTCCGGCCTGATGATCTCGCAGTACACCGCCGCGTCGCTGGTGAGCGAGAACAAGGTGCTTGCCCACCCGGCGAGTGTCGACTCGATTCCGACCAGTGCCAACCAGGAAGATCACGTCTCGATGGGCACGACCAGCGCTCGGCAGTGTGCAATGATCCTCGAGAACGCGCGCTGGGTGATCGCGATCGAGGTGATCAACGCCGTACAGGCGCTCGATTTCCACCATCCGCTGCAACCGGGGCCCGGTGTAGGCGCCGCCGTTCGCGCGGTGCGCAACGTCGTGCCGCCGCTCGACGCCGACCGGTTGATGACCGGCGACCTCGCAGCGGTTCGAGAGCTGGTGGTAAGTGGCCTGCTTCGCGACGCGGTAGAGGACGCAGTGGGACCGCTCCGCTAGCTGGCGTCGTACTCCCCGGTGCGCAACAGTTGTCTCGCGGCCTGCAGCGCCGAGCGCGTGCCCACAAGCACCAGGATGTCTCCAGCCTCGATCCGTTCCGATTTGCTTGGGGCAGGAATGCCCACACCCCCACGGGTGATCGCGAGTGCGGTCGCACCGGTATGCCCCCTCAAGCCGATTTCGGCGAGCGTGCGACCCACCGCATAGTGCTCGCGACCCACTGCAAAAGTGGTCGGTGCACCGATTCCCGGGAGGAGGTGGGTCGCCGTCATCAGGCGTTCGGCCGCATGATCGGAGAGTGGCGCGGGCATCTCCTCGGTGAACGCCCCCGACGTCCGCATCTCTTCGGTTGCTTGCTCGGGTGGCAGCGACGAACTCAGCGCCGCAATGAGCACCTCAGCCCCCGCGCGCACGTGCCCCTGCAGGTTCGTGGCACTCCGCCACGCTGCGAGCCCAAGCACGAACAGCAGCACCAGCAAGACTGTCAGGCCGCCGAAGCGGGGCAGGAACGGCTCCGTGATGAACAGCAACGGCAGGCCGAGCAGGAGCACGATCGTGAGCTCGATGGTGGTGACCAGCGCACGGCGCGGGGCGAGCGCTCGGTCGAATCGATCCGCGGGCAGGGCCAGGTCACCCAGCACGCCGGCCGCTCCGCGGGCAACCCGGAAGACGCCGAACAGGAACGGGGTGGCGAGTGTCGCGGCGATCATCCACACCATCACGCGCGCCACGGTCGTTGACACTTCCAGTGCCCCCATCAACCGGTCGCGAATGCCGGGGCCTGCCACTGACATCCCGATGATCACGGCAATGAGCGACGCGGTGTCGACCAGCAGCCAGAGGCCGAGCCGGCGGAGCCGCGACCCGATCGAGCGCCGGCCCGGGTCGCGACGGATATCCTCCACCCAGGTGCCGTACAGCGCCGAGTAAGTCTGGATCGGACGAGGCAGCTTGCGATCGACCCACGACGCCACGGCATCGGAGGCGCCCACCATCCACGGCGTCGACAGTGTTGTGAGCGCCGAGACAGCAACCGCCACCGGGTAGAGGAACTCTCGGACGCCGCCACTCGCAATTCCCACTGCAGCGATGATGAACGAGAACTCGCCGATCTGCGCCATGCTCATCCCCGCTCGTACCGCACGCCGGGTGCCCTGTCCCGCCAGGAATGATCCAAGGCTCACCGCCGCCACCTTGCCGACCAGGACCACCACCACCAGCACCACGATCGCCACCCAGTGCTCGGCAAGCGCCGATGGATCGATCAGCATACCGACCGAGACGAAGAACACCGCGGCGAAGACGTCGCGCACCGGGCGCACCAGTTCCATCACATGATGTGACTTCCCCGACTCGCTGATCAACGAGCCGGCGATGAACGCGCCGAGTGCCACCGAGTAGCTGAGCCACTGGGCGAGCAGCGCGAACACGAAGCAAAGCCCAATGCTGGTCACGACTGTCGTCTCGGGCCGCCGGAGCCTCACCACGAATCGCATCAGTCGCGGGATCACCAGCAGGCCCGCCACCACCCAGATTGTCACCAGTGTCGCGAGGCGCATCCCGGTACCGAGCAGTCCGCCGGTTTCATCACCACCTGCCGGCCCGAATGACGCGATGGCAGTAAGTGCCATGATGGCCACCAGGTCCTCGACAATCAGCACGCCGAAGACATGGTCACGCAGCTTCCGGGGGACGTTGTGATCCTCGAACGTCTTGGCGATGATCGTGGTGCTCGAGATCGCCACGATGGCCGCAGCGATGATCGTCTCGCGACCGGACCAGCCCAGCATACGGGCAGCGGCAAGCCCGAGCAGCGCCATCAGCGATACGTCAATGACTGCGGTGATCCCGGCGCTTGCGCCCACGCGGATCAGCCGACGGATCGAGAACTCGAGCCCGATCGCGAAGAGGAGGAGGATCACGCCGAGTTCGGCGAGAATCTCGGTCGTACCGGTATCGGCGCTGAACGGAAGCACCGTCACGTGCGGTCCGATGAGCAGCCCCGCGAGCAGGTACCCGAGGATCACCGGCTGCTTCAGCCACTGGAACACGACCGTTGTGACCGCCGCAGTACATAGCACCAGGGCGAATGTCGTGAGGAAGGCGGTGGCGCCGTGCATCAGGCAGTCTCCCCCGCCGAGTCACCGGCGGCGGCGGCTCCGCCCCCCATCACGATCGGTCGCCATGCGATCGCTTCCCACGCCGCATCGAGGGTCGCGGCGGCGTGGGGGTGATGCGCGCTCCATTCGCGCGTCGCCACCTTCTCCGTGGCAAACGTGGCCAGCGTGAGCCAGACCGAGGTCCACAGCTCCACGACACCAGCCCGCACCGTCCCCTCCTGTTTGCCGAGGGCGATCAGGTGTTCGAGCGCGGTGCGAAACTCTGCAGCGGCGGTGCGGGAGGGTTCGTCGAGCTCACGAGGATGCTTCCAGGCGAGCAGGAGCCGGATCCGGGCGGGATCCCGTCCCGCCACCTCCAGCCATTGGCGGGCGAGCCCGCCCAGTCGCGCGCCGACGGTCCGGCCGGTGCCGGTGCCCGCGTCGCGCGCCAGCGCGGCTCCCCAGTACTGGGTCTCCCGATAGGCGGCGTTGAGCAGCGCCTGCTTGCTCGGGAAATGGCGGTAGATCGTCCCCTCTGCCACCCCGGCCCGCTTCGCCAGCATCGGGGTGGTCGTGGCGTGATAGCCCGATGTGGTGAACAGCTCTCGGGCGGCCTCGATCAGTCGATCTCGCGTGGTGAGAGCAGATTCGGACACGTTCGGCCCTCGGTAGAGTGGGGACCCGCCCGGGGCGGGTTATTTTCGGGCCGTGACCATTGCCCCGAACAGAGGATACTCGGTATGAAGATGCTCGTACTCGGCGCCGGCCTGCAGGGTTGCGCGTGTGCCTTCGACCTGCTGAACGACCCCGAGGTGACCCAGGTCACACTCGCCGACCTCCAGCCCGACCGTATGGCCCGGTTCCTCAGCCGTCGTGATGACCCCCGACTGCGGCCCATCACACTCGACGTGACCGATCACGCAGCGGTCCTCGAAACGATGCGATCCCACGACGCCGTGATGAGCGCCATCCCATACTACTTCAATGGGCCGATGGCGAAACTCGCCGTCGAGGCTGGGTGCCATTTCGCTGATCTGGGTGGGAACACCGAGATCGTGATGGAGCAGAAGAAGCTGGACACGGAAGCTCGTGACAAGGGACTGTCGATCATGCCCGATTGTGGCCTCGCGCCCGGCATGGTCAACATCCTGGCTGCCGAAGGAATCCGGCGCCTCGACAAGACCGATGCCGTGCGGATTTTCGTGGGTGGCCTGCCGCAGCACCCCGAACCACCGCTCAACTACCAGATCGTCTATTCGCTCGAGGGCGCGCTCGACTATTACACCACGCCCTCATGGATCCTGCGTGGGGGTCGCCCGACCGAGGTCGATGCATTGAGCGAGCTTGAGCCGGTGGAGTTCCCCGACCCTGTCGGTACGCTCGAGGCGTTCCACACCGCCGGCGGCATCTCGACGATGCCGTTCACCTGGAAGGACAAGGTGCGGGAGATGGAGTACAAGACGCTCCGGTATCCTGGGCACGCCGACCTGATGCGCGCGATCCGCGAAATGGGCCTCCTCGGGATGAAGCCCATCAACGTCAAG
The DNA here is from genome assembly GCA_046596135.1 of Gemmatimonadales bacterium. Classification (GTDB taxonomy): domain Bacteria; phylum Gemmatimonadota; class Gemmatimonadetes; order Gemmatimonadales; family GWC2-71-9; genus Palsa-1233. The sequence goes on along the minus strand of JBKJMX010000083.1, from coordinate 125,198 downwards.
GGACAGCAGGTTGTCCCGCGCGATGCCTTCATTGCCGCCGTGTCGCCACAGCTCACCAAGCCCGAGGGGCACGACCTTGTGGCGCTGCGCGTGAGCGCGAACGGTACCCGCGATGGCAAGCCGCACAGCACCACCTTCGACCTCATTGACTACTTCGATGAGAAGCATGGGATCTCGGCGATGATGCGCACCACTGGATACTCGCTGTCGCTCACCGGCCTCACCCAGGCGCGCCGTCAGGTGATCCGGTTCGGCGTCACCACGCCCGACGAAGGGATGCCGTTCGATCGATACGTCAGCGGCCTCAAGGAGCGTGGCATCCTGATCCGCGAATCATGATCGGACCCGATGACGCGCTACACGCCACCGTGCCATTCAGTCCTGTTCGCGTAGTGGTAGGCGTGGTGCTGGTTGCGGGAGCCACAGCGTTGCTCGTGGCTGCGCGACGGGCACGCCGTGACGGCAGGCCTTCGCAACCGCTGATGCTGGTTGGTATCGGCTTCCTGCTCTACGGGGCACCGAACCTGATCTGGCGGGACAACAACATTGCGGTGGCGATGGCATCGGTGGTTGGCATCGCGTGCATGGTGCTGGGGATGATCCGTTCGTGGAAGCCCCGAAAGGTCTGAGATGCCGACGTCCGTGAGTCATGCGCTGGCGGCGGGAGCCATCGGCGCGATCATGGCTCCCGAAAGGACAAATCGCAGGTACTGGATCGTGGGCGTGGCGTGCGCTGTGGCGGTCGACCTCGACGCCATCGGCCGCCCGTTCGGTCACCCCGACATCGCGTTTCTGGGCGGGCACCGCGCCCTCACCCACTCGCTGCCATTCGCGGTGGCACTCGGTGCAATCGCGACCATCGCGTTCTTTCGCGGTCGCATGTGGGATGGGCACCGCTGGCGCATCGCGGCGTTTCTCACGCTCGCAACCGCATCGCACGGGCTGCTTGACCTCCTCACCACGCGGGGCCAGGGGGTCGGCCTCCTGATGCCGTTCAACTGGGTCCGCTACGAGGCGGCGTGGCGTCCCGTGCAAGGGCTCAACGAAATCTGGATCGTTTCACTACCGTTGCTGGCGATCATCGTTGTTGCCCGCTTGTTGCGGTCGCGCACCGCCGCAACGCCGGCCTGAGGTACTACCAGGCCGTTCCCGCCCCCACGTAAATCCTGGTCCGACCTTCGGCACGACCCACCGTCATGGTGAGTTGCGCCGCACGCAGGATCCTGAGCGAGAATCCACCGCCCACTCCCCACGTCCAATCGTCGAGGGTGAGGCGAAGATCGCCGTTGTAGTAGGGCTGGGTGGGATCGGGATCAGCGAGTGGCGACAGGTCGGAGAACACGCGACCACCATCGACGAATCCGAGCACCGAGAATGCCCCCAACGCCCCGAAGTTCATCACGTCGTGTCGTACTTCCATTCCCGCCAACAGCACGCCGCGTCCCACTTGTTCTCCCTCACCCAGCGCGCGATGGGAGGATACACCGCCGAGCACGGTGATCGAGCGCTCCCACGCTGGGATCTCTTGCATCGCGGCGATGGCACCCGCACTGGACATCGCGCGCAAGCCAGCACGAGCGGTGACGCGGGTCCCCTCTCGCGGCGTCAGCCAACCGCTTCCCATCGCATACGCACCGTGATAGCCGTCGGCAGCGGTCCCCGCAAATCCACCCGCCTCGACCAGCACACCGCGGCGCGGATCGTACTCGCGATCGCGCAGGTCGAGTACGAGGGCACCACGGAACTGGGCGTCATTCTGCCGAAGCGCCTCACTCCCGGTGCATTGCTGAGCCGCGACACATCCGTCAATGGGCAAGTAGGGATACCGTACGCCTAATTCGAAGGGATTGCCGTGCAGCGCAGTACGATCGCCCGCCACGCGCACCGCCACCTGCACGGGACCGGTGAGACGTCGGGTGACTTCACCCCATCCCGTGTAACGCACCCGGTCGATGTCGCCGTCGGGGACACCGAAATGCACCTGCTTGCCCGCGCGCGCTGAACCGGCCACCCGCCACCCCTCCGCGACGCGAGGCAAGTCGGCCCGCACGCTCGCGAATCGGCTGCCCCGCGTCGAGTATCCGGCTTCGACCGCCACCGCGCTGCGCAACGAAACCCGATCGTCGTAGTCGGCCTGGCGGAACGTGATCCACCGGGCCACGCCCATCACGCCATCGTTCGGCGACGCCGTGACGTACGGGAAATAAGACGTGCGCCATGGCGGCCAGGTGCGAGTTTCGTCCGCGTCCTGGGCGTACGAAGGGGCCGCGCCGATCGCCAACAACACCGTTGCAATCAGGCCGAACCGAATCATGTGAACAGTACCGCAGTGTCTTCGAGCCGGGCCCCCTTCTGATCGGCCACTGCGAAGTTAGTCCGGAAGATCGATGCCGCGCCGTAATCACCGTTCTTGTTGACTGCGTAGAACTGCAGGTTGAATGATGGCTTGCCGTCGGGGCGCATCAGCTGCGGCGGCGTCATCGCCACGACGCGCTTCAGCGTCTCGAGCGCCGCGTCCTTGGGGTGCATCCCTCGCCGCATGTGCTCGACGGTGAGAAATCCGCCGCAGACCATGATGTTCGACTCGCCACGGCCAGTCGAGCCCGCCGCGCCGATGTCGTTGTCGGTGTACTGCCCCGCGCCGACAATCGGCGAGTCACCGACCCGGCCCGGGATCTTCCACGCCAGCCCGCTGGTGGTAGTCACCGACGAGATGTCGCCGTTCGGCGCAACAACATTCATGTTGATGGTGCCGGTCGGACGGATCGCCATCTTCTCGGTACCCGGCACGTCGAGATAGTCGTCGTTCGGCCCGCGGTTGGCACGCCACCGCAGCCATTTCTCGCGTGACTCTGGCGTCAGCAAGTCTTCCAGCTTGAAGCCGTACGACATCGCGAATCGCTGTGCGTCCTTGCCGACGAGCATGATGTGATTGGTGTACTTGAGCACCAGTCGCGCGACCTCGCTGGGCGTCTTGATGCCCTCGAGCGCCCCGACCGCACCCGCCCGTCGCGTCGGTCCGTGCATGCACGACGCGTCGAGCTGGACCGTGCCTTCCTCGTTCGGGAGCCCGCCGTAGCCGACCGAATCATCCGTCGGATCCAGCTCCTGGATCTTCACCCCTTCGACTGCCGCGTCGAGAGTGTCGGCGCCCTTCAGGACCATCTCCACAGCACGCGCCACACCGCGGATGCCGTTGGACGAAGCCACGGCCACGGGATGGGAGGGTGGCCTGAGGATGATGGCCGGAGCGCCGATGGCAGGCACAGCGAGGGCGGAGCGGGGGGCAAGGGCAGACCCCGCGACCACCGCGCCGGCCGTGCCCAGGAACGAACGCCGGGAGAAGGAGCTGTCGGACATGAAGAATCCTCTGGAAGGCAGGAGATGGGGAAATCTATAGATTTCCCAGCCATGACATCGGACAGGCGCCCCCGGCTCGACCCGGAAATCTTCCACCTCCCCGTCGAACGGATGCGTGACGGGTACTATAGCGACAAATACTTCGTCCGCGCCCGGGACCTCCTGCGCCTCGATGGTCACTCCCCCCACGTCACCATGCAGGTGTTCGGCAAGACCGCCGCCTACCTCGGCGGGATCGACGAGGCGATCGCCATCCTCAAGCTGTGCAGCGACGACTGGTCGGCCATCACGGTGCGCGCGCTCCACGATGGCGACGCGATCGAACCGTGGGACGTGGTGCTCGAGATCGAGGGCCCCTACGAACAGTTCGTGCACCTCGAGACGCTCTACCTCGGCGTGCTGGCGCGACGGACCCGCGTGGGCACCAACACCCGTCGCGTAGTCGATGCCGCCCGCCCGAAGGACATCATGTTCTTCCCTGCGCGGCACGATCACTGGCTGGTGCAGACCGGCGATGGCTATGCGGCGCACATTGCCGGCGCGATCGGTGTATCAACCGATGCGCAGGCATCGTGGTGGGGGAGCGAGGGGATCGGCACCGTCCCGCACGGCCTGATCGCCGCCTATGGCGGCGACACCGTGCTCGCGTCGCGCAAGTTCCTCGAGCACATGGAGCCGCACATCCGGCTGGTCACGCTGGTCGACTTCAACAACGACTGCGTCGGCACGTCGCTCGCGATCGCCGACGCCATCGGCCCGCAGCTCTACGGCGTCCGTCTCGACACCAGCGAGATGATGGTCGACAAGTCGGTGCTGCCGATGATGGGACGCACTCGGCCAACCGGCGTCAACCCGCAACTCGTTCACAACGTGCGCACCGCCCTGAATGCGGCCGGTCACACCGGCGTGCGGATCGTCGTGTCGGGGGGCTTCGACGTCGCGAAGATCACGGCGTTCGAGACGATGGGCGTCCCCGTCGATGCCTACGGCGTCGGATCGTCGCTCTTCCAGGGTCGCCATGACTTCACCGCCGATGTGGTGCTGGTCGAGGGGAAACCGTGCGCAAAGGTGGGCCGGAGCTGGCGGGACAATTCGAGGCTGGAATTGGTGACGTGAGCCCGACAGCACCGGTGCGACGCGACGCACGCACGATCTTCTGGGACGTCGACACCCAGGTGGATTTCATCCATGCCGACGGGCTCCTGGCCGTGCCCGGTGGCGTTGAGATCATCCCCGCCCTCAAGCGCCTCACCGATTTCGCGCACGCGTCCGGAATCCGAATCGTCGCCACCGCTGATGACCATGACCTCGGTCACGTCGAGATCACGACCGCCGAGCGCGCCAACGGGCAAGCAACGTTTCCGCCGCACTGCATGCGGGGCACGCCGGGTCAGCGGAAGATCACCGAGACGGCTCTCCGCGACCGACTCCTGCTCGAACCGGTGCCGCCCGCGGCGCAAATCGATCGCGCCATTGGGGATCACCGGGGAGACATCCTGCTCCACAAGCCCGGGCTCGATGTCTTCGAGTGGAATCCGCACGCGGCTGCAGTCCTGTCGGTGCTCGCGCCACAACGCGTGGTGATCTACGGCGTGGCGACCGACTTCTGCGTCGCAGCCTCCGTGGCGGGCCTGCGCCGGCTGCTCCCCGATGCCGACCTGGTGGTGGCAAGAGACGCCATCGCGGCGGTTGACGCGCCTTCTGGCACCGCGCTTTGCGATCGGTGGCAGCAGGAAGGCATCAGCGTGTCCGACGCTGCCACCATCACCGGATGAACGCTGCCCCGGAGGCCCGATGAACCCCGAATCGCGCAACGCCATCCCGTTCACGCAGTATTTCGTACGCGGGGTCGTAATCACCCTTCCCGCGGCACTCACGCTCTGGATCGCGTGGCGAGCCGTGGCATGGGTCGACTCCTGGCTCGGCCTTCCCATCCCGGGCGTGGGATTGGTCCTGATCGTGGTCCTCATCACCGTCATTGGCGCCCTGACCCGAAATGTGGTCGCGCGGGCGACCATGTCGACCCTCGATGGCGTATTCGACCGGCTGCCACTGGTCCGGCTCCTGTACACCGCCGCCAAGGACCTGATGGGCGCGTTCGTGGGGGAGAAGAAGCGCTTCAACCGCGCGGTCCGGGTTCAGCCCGACCCCTCGCTCGACCTCTGGTTCCTAGGCTTCGTGACCTCCGACGACGGCGCCCGATTGGGCCTCCCCGGACATGTCGCGGTCTACCTCCCGCAATCGTACAACATCGCGGGCAATCTCATCGTTGTGCCCGCCGCATCGGTGATCCCGGTGAATGTTGACAGTGCTGACTTGATGGCGTTCATCATGTCTGGAGGGGTCGCCCAAGGTCAGGTGAGCGGTCGCGTGGAACCCTGACTGCCCCGCGGGGTGTTAACACCTGAGGGTCAGGACCGTCCCCTGCTTGGCAAGCACCCTGACCCGACACCTCAGCAAGGCTGGTTTCATGACACGCATACGACCGCTCATCCTCGCCCTTTTCGCCGTCGCGGCGTGTACCAGCGACAACGACGTCACCGGGCCGGGCACCGGAACAACACTGGCGTTTGACGTGGCAACGATCGCCTCCGACGCCGTCGCCGAGGACGTTGACATCATGGCGGGAATGGACGGCGAGATCGGACTCCTGACCGGCAGCGCCCTCCTCCTCGACGGAATCCCGGGTCGCCCGACGGTGAGTGGCTGTAATTTCGGCGGTGGCCGTTTCTCCTGCCCACCCCGCAACCAGCAGGGCCTGACCCTCGCTCGCACGGTCACCTTCCTCGATGCCCTCGGTGCGACGCAGGCCGCGTATGACGCCCAGACCACCGCCTCGATCCAGATTTCGGTGCGAATCCAGGGCGACGTTACCCGCGGCAACTGGTCCGGCACGGTCGATCGGAGCCGGGAGCTCACGATCACCGGGCTGGCCGGGACCGAAACGACCCGCACCGTCAATGGCAGCGGCACCGAGTCGGTGAGCGGGTCTCGCCACGCAGGCAACAGTGGCAACGGCAACGGCAACGTCACCCGCTCGTATGACCTCGACGGAACCGTCGCGATTGCCGACGTCGTCATGCCGGTCCGGGGCGAAGGCGTGGCACCGTGGCCGCTGTCGGGCACGGTCACGCGGGTCGTGACGGTCACGCCGACCGGGACCGATGCCGGCCCGCCGGTGACGCGCACCATCGTCGTGACGTTCAACGGGACGGCCAACGTTCCCGCCACCGTCAACGGCGAGACCTTCACGCTCAACCTGGCAGCGCGACGGGCGGTGCGGCGGGGGTAGTAGGAGACGGAGAACGGAGAACGGAGGACGGAGGACGGAGAACGGAGGACGGAGAACGGAGAACGGAGGACGGAGAACGGGAAGAGGGGGGCGGCAGGTGCCGTTCCCCTCTTTTCGTTTCCCGGGCCATTTATCTTCGTGAATGTCCACATCCGAGTATGCGCCGTCCGAGGTCGAGGCAAAGTGGCAGGCCCGCTGGATTGCCGAGCGCACCAACGAGCCTGACCTCGACCACGCGGCGCGCCCGTACTACAACCTCATGATGTTTCCCTACCCGTCGGCCGAGGGGCTGCACGTGGGGAATCTTTTTGCCTTTACGGGCGCCGATGTCTTCGGGCGGTTTCGTCGCATGCAGGGCTGGGATGTCTTCGAGCCCATCGGATTCGACGCATTCGGCATTCACTCCGAGAACTTCGCCCTCAAGGTCGGCATGCACCCCGCCGACCTGATTCCGCGCAACATCGAGAACTTCACCCGGCAGCTGCGCTCCATGGGCGGGATGTACGCGTGGGACCACGCCTTCTCGACCACCGATCCCGAGTACTATCGGTGGACCCAGTGGGTCTTCCTGCAGCTCTTCAAGCGCGGTCTCGCCTACCGGAAGAATGGCGCCGTCAACTGGTGTCCCGGGTGCAAGACCGTGCTCTCCAACGAACAGGTGATCGGCGGTGAGTGCGAGCGGTGCGGATCACCGGTCGAGCAGCGTGTCCTGGAGCAGTGGTACTTCCGAATCACCGACTACGCCGTTCGCCTGCTCGCGAATCTCGACGACTCCGAGAAGATGGACTGGTCCGCGTCGACCACGCTCGCACAGAAGAACTGGCTCGGCCGTTCTGAGGGCGCTGAGCTGCGCTTCGCGGTGGCGGGGAGCGATGCCGTCATCACAGTGTACACGACCCGCCCCGACACGATCTTCGGCGCTACGTTCATGGTTCTGGCGCCCGAGCATCCTCTTGTCGACGTGCTCACCACCGACGCGCAACAGGGTGCGGTCGCGGCGTACCGTGCCCAGGCCAGTGCCAAGGACCTCACGGCGCGTCGCATCGGTGACCGCGAGAAGACCGGCGTCGCGACCGGCGGTATGGCCATCAATCCGGCAACGGGTGAGCCTGTTCCGGTGTGGATCGCCGACTATGTCCTCATGGAGTACGGCACCGGCGCGATCATGGCGGTGCCCGGTCACGACGAACGGGACTTCGCGTTTGCCACCACCCACGGCCTTCCGATCGTCCGGGTGGTGGCTCCCATCGGCGAGGCCGAACCGGCACCGCTCACCGAGGCGTTCACCGACCTCGGCAGTGCGCGCATCGTCAACTCGGGGCAGTTCGACGGCATGCCCGCCGATGACGCGAAGCAGGCGATCACCGCGTGGCTGGAAGGTGAGGGCGCCGCCGAAGCGAAGGTGCAGTTCCGACTCTACGACTGGTGCATCTCCCGCCAGCGCTACTGGGGTCCACCGATCCCGATTATCCATTGCGATGATTGTGGGGCGGTCCCCGTGCCCGAAGACCAGCTCCCGGTAGTGCTCCCGCGGATCGAGGACTTCCGTCCCGACGACTCGGGCGTGTCGCCTCTGGCTCGTCACGCCGAATGGTACTTCGTCGACTGCCCGACCTGCGGGCGCAAGGCACGCCGCGAGACCGATGTCTCCGATACCTTCCTCGATTCGGCGTGGTACTTCCTGCGCTACCCGTGCACCGACATCCACGATCGGCCATTCGATCGGGCACGCCTCGATCGATGGATGCCTGTGGCACGCTACATCGGCGGCAACGAGCACGCCGTGCTCCACCTGCTGTATGCACGGTTCATCACGATGGTGCTGCATGACGCCGGACTGGTCGGCACCGAGGAACCGTTCCGTGAGTTTCGCGCGCATGGTCTGATCATCAAGGACGGCGCCAAGATGTCGAAGTCACGCGGAAACGTGGTGAATCCCGACGACTACATCACGAAGTGGGGAGCCGACACCTTCCGCACATACCTGATGTTCCTCGGTCCATTTCAGGAGGGCGGTGATTTCCGCGACGCCGGTATCAGCGGACCGCGGCGCTACCTCGACAAGGTGTGGGACCTGGTGACGACCGCCGCCGATCCTGATTGCCGCGACGCCGAGATTCGCCGCGACGTGATGGTGAAGTGGAACCAGACGATCAAGAAGGTGACCGAGGCCATCGAGGAGCTGCACTACAACACGGCGATCGCCGCGCAGATGGAGCTGGTGGGGCTCCTCCGCGAACAACACTGCGCTGAGCACGGCATCGTCACCGACCTCGTGAAGATGATCGCGCCGTTCGCGCCGCACTTCGCCGAGGAATGCTGGGAACGGCTCGGCCACCGGTCGTCGGTGTTCGACGCGCGATGGCCGACCTGGGATGAGGCGCTGACGGTGGACGATATGGTGACCGTGGCAGTACAGGTCAACGGGCGCACGCGCGCCACTGTCACGCTCGCCCGGGGTGCATCGGAGGATGACGCGCGCAATGCGGCAATGGCCGACGCATCAGTTGCCCGCCACCTTGCCGACCGGGAGATCCGGAAGGTGATCTGGGTTCCCGGTCGCATGCTATCGTTCGTGGTGACATGATCACGATTGAGGAGTGGGACGCCGTTGACATTCGGGTGGGCGAGGTCATCGCCGCGGAGCCCAATGCAACGGCACACAAGCCGGCATTCGTGTTGACGATCGACTTCGGTCCCGAACTGGGCACCCGTACCTCGAGCGCCCAGCTCACCGTGCACTACACTCCGGAAACGCTGCGAGGACGCCGGGTCCTCGCGGTGGTCAACTTCCCCCCGCGCCGTGTCGCCGGCGTGAAGAGCGAGGTGCTGGTACTCGGCGTGCCCGATGAGAATGGGGCGGTGGTACTGGTTGCGCCGGACCGCGAGACACCGCTCGGCGGGCGACTCTTTTAGGGCGTCTCGACCCGCGCCTTGAGCCGCTCGAGCTGGGACTGGGTCATCATGCGTGCCCCGCCGACCATCAGCTTGTGCACGCCCCCGAGCACGCTCCCTGCCATCTTGCTGCTGTCGGCCTCAGCGGTGCGCACCGAGTCCATCAGCTCCGACGAGAAGATGCTGCGCACGACCACCGAGTCGTTGCGCATGCTGATCTCGTCGCGCCGGCTCATGACGGCGCGCCCGAGGCTGTCGTCGACCATTTCCATGACGATCAGCGACGGCGCCTGGATGTCGCGGATCACCCACTGCATGTCCGCCGCGCCATCGACCTTTGTGCCAATCTGCCCGCGCACGCGCATCGTGCCACGGACGCGCAGGGTGTCACCGGGCACCAGGTCGCGACCCAGGGGCGAGATGTTGGTGGTCTCCATCCACGCCGCCATCGAGTCGGTGTTCACCAGCGATGCGAAGACCCGCTCCTGCGTCGACGCCATCACCACCTCTGCGGTGTCGCCGCCAGCGGTCACCTGCTTGTAGCCGTACCAGCAGGTCCCGCCCAGCACCACGGCCAGCACCAGCAGGCCGCCCAGGATCCACTTGGCCATCCTATGCCCTCCGCTGCGCGGGTTCAGCTGCGCGCGATCCGAACATCTGGTCGAGCATCAGCAGCGCCGACGCGTCGGAGCCCGCCATCCGGAGCTGCTCGATCGCGGTCTGCGCGTTCTTTTCTTCTTCCACCTGCTCGTTGATGAACCACTGCAGCATCACCTGCGACGCATAGTCGTTGGCGTCTTCGGCGAGACGGTACAGCGAGTTGATCGCCTCGGTCACCGTCTGTTCGTGGCCGAGTGCCGCCTCGAACACTGAAAGCGGGGAATCGAACTCGAGCATCGGCTGTTCGATCGGCTGCAGCACAACCTTGCCGCCGCGATCAATCATGTGATCGAAGAGCCGCATCGCGTGCACCCGCTCCTCCTCGCTCTGCATCCGCATCCAGTTCGCCATGCCGGGGAGCGCCGACACCTCGAAATGTGCGGCCATGGCGAGGTACGCGTATGAGGAGGCCAGCTCGAGGTTGATCTGGTCGTTGAGGGCTGCTTGGACGTGGGCAGGCAACATCGGCATCTCGCTGTGGGTGAAGAGTCAAAGATACCGGGAAACGCCGGACGGGCACGTCGTATCCATCTGAAACATGGCCCGTTCCGGTGGCGTCCGGAAGCGGTCCTCTGCGACCATCCGCCCCATGCCCGCATCTTTCGGGTTGCCATGACAAGAGTGCTCACTATGGACGTCCTGTCCCCGACCGAAGCCGACGCGGTGGTTGCCCGAGCAAGGCTCGGCGACCCCCTGGCCCTCGAGGCGCTGTATCGCGCCTATTCAACCGGGGTCTACAACCTTGCCCGCCGGATCTGCCGCACCACCGAGGACGCCGAAGACGTGGTGCAGGAGACGTTCTTCGAAGTGTGCCGGAGCATCAGGACGTATCGGGGTGATGGGTCAATCTGGGGATGGATCCGTAGCGTGGCCTCCAGCAAGGCGCTGATGCGCCTGCGCCGCAACAAGTACCGCGCCACCGACGAGCTGAACGACGAGCTCGCTCCGGCCCGGGGCGCGAGTACGGCGCTCCGCATGGACCTCGAGGCGGCGCTGGACCGGCTCTCCGATACCGCCCGCGCCGTGGTCTGGCTGCACGACGTCGAAGGGTACACGCACGAAGAGATCGGTAACCAGATGGGTCGCACGGCAAGCTTCTCGAAATCGCAGCTCGCGCGCGCGCACCAGCGGCTGCGCGGCTGGCTCGGCGAAGAGGCGGTGATCGCATGAACCACCTCACCATGGAGCAGCTTCTCGCCGTTCGCGACGACGATCGCAGTGAACCCGAACTTGCCGGTGCCCACGGCCATGTCGCCACCTGCGAAGCATGTCGGGGTGAGCTCGATCGCCTGCATCAGCGCACTGCACGGATGCGCGCATTGCCGACGATGTCGCCGGCACGCAACCACTTTCCCGCCGTGCGCGCCCGATGGCAGTGGGACCGCCGGCAGCGGCGGGTCCGAATGGTGTCTGGAGTGTTCACCGCAGCAGCGGCGGCGCTGCTCCTGAGTGTCGTCGGCCACGACTTGCTCAATCCGCCGAGGCTCGACGCCGAGCAGCAGCTCCAGACTGCGATCGACGCGTCGCAGCAGCTTGAGGCCACGCTCCATGCCTGGGACCCGGCGCAGCGCGTGGTCGATGGCAGGACGGCCCGCCTGGTCGTGGTGATCGAGGACCGGATCGCGGAGGTCGACGGTCGATTGCAGGATGCAGCGCGGCTCGAACACCGGGAACGACTCCAGCGTCAGGTTGAACTTTGGCGTGAACGGGTCGGGCTGATGAACGCGCTGGTCGATGTACATGTCACGCAGGCAAGCAACGTGGACCTGTGACGGTCCGCCACATGAAACGAGGGGTTCCTTCGATGCGCACCACCATGCTCGCAGTACTGGCCATGACATCCGCCGTCGCCTTGCCTGCCCAGGGTCGGGACACCGCGACGACAAAAGCGCGCGTCGCCGCAGATGCGCAGCTGCGCGCCGATCAGGCACGGATGCGTGCCGCGGAACGCGACGTTGAGGTGAGGTTGCGCGAGATGCGTCCGACCCTTGAAGCCGCCGAGGTTCGACTGCGGGCGATGCGCCCGACACTTGAGGCCGCCGAGATCCGCCTGCACGCCGACGCGGCACGCCTCCAGGAACATGCGATCGTTCTGCAGCGCAATTCGGCACGCATGGCGGACCTCATGTCTGTCGCGATGATGCGGCCCCGGCTCGGGATCACCGTGGCGCTCGAGGCACGCGCGACGGATAACATTGGCGCGTACGTGAATGGCGTCACACCCGGAGGCCCAGCCGAGAAGGCAGGGATCCGCGCCGGCGACATCATCAAGAAAATCGGCAAGTACTCGCTCACCGAGACCGACAAGGGCACTGCTCGGCCGGTTGGCGAGTCAGCGCCAGGACTGCGCCTGATCGAGGTGGCCGGCAAGCTTGAGCCTGGCAAGGCGGTGAGCGTCGAGTACCGCCGCGGGACCCGGAACCTCGCGACCAAGGTCACGCCCGACGATTCGGACTTCAATGCCGATGTGATCGCCTCGACCAGCGGGACGCTGTGGCGGCGGGGCGGCGATGGGGAGTTCGTCACCCGGTTCGACATGTCCGGAACGCGCATGGACTCGATCCGCGCACCACTCGCGATGCGGCTGGACTCGGTTCGCGGGATGCTTCGGGTGGCACCATCCACACGCGCCGGTGAGGAGATCCCGTACCTTGTCTCCACCGCGTCACCAGGTTCCTATGCATTCGCCTTCACGTCGGGCGGCCCCTTGGGCCGTGCCGAGCTGACCTCGCTCAACGCCGGGCTCGGGTCATACTTCGGCGCCACGGAGGGCGTGCTGGTGATCAACGTTCCCGATTCTGATAACTACGGTCTGATGGCGGGCGACGTGATAACGGCGATCGACGGCCGCAAGGTGAGTTCGCCGTCACAACTGATGCGGATCCTGCGTACGTATGAGAAGGATGAGGCGCCAAAGCTCCAGATCATGCGGCAGAAGCGCGCCGAGTCTGTTTCGATAAAGCTGCCCTGAAGACTTGCCTCTCCCAGGGTGGTAACCAGGAAGGGCTTCCGCGAGGGAGTCCTTCTTGGTTTTCGACCATCGGGCGTCGCTAACTTGTAACCATGAAATTCAACCGCCGTGCCAAGGCCAGACCTGTCGAATTGCTCGACGCGGCGATGGAGCGATTCCTCGCCGTCGGCTTTGCGCAAGCGAAGGTCGAGGATATCGCGGCCGCCGCCGGGGTTACCGTCGGCACGGTGTATCGCTACTTCCCATCGAAGGAGTCGCTCTTCGACCAGTCGATCGAGCGTTACGTCGACATCGACTGGAGCCGCGGCAAGGAGATCTCAGACGCCTACGGGGCCCTGACCGCCCGGGAGGTCCTGAGCCTGCTGCTGCAAAGGTGGTCCGAACAGCTCCGACTTCCAGGTCCCCGGACAGCGCTGGTGCTGGTCATCCGCGAAAGCGCCACTTTCCCCACCGCCGTGCAGAAGTATACATCACAACTACTATCGGTCGGTTGCAAGGCGATTGAGCGTGCGCTCAGACATGGAATGGCGAGGGAGGAGTTTCCACTACTACCTATCGAAGCGACGGCGCAGGGCCTTGCCGCCAACGTTGTCGGGAACGCGATGTGGGAGGCCACGTTTTTTCGGTACCTCCCGCCGCTCCCCAATGAGGCGCCGCACGACATCGCGATCGAACTGGCGGTCAGGGGGCTGCCCCGGATCGGCTCCGAGCAGGTATTCGAGTCGGGCTGGGTCGAACCGGCCAAGCCGCAGACCGCCCCCAATCCCGACCCGGAGCCACTCGAGCCGTCGGTACCGGCCGGCAAGGTTCGGATACGCACCCTTCGCCCGCCCGGCCGGGGTCGCGATTGAGCAGCAGGCGCAGGACGATCTTTTCCCGGGCGCTACGGTTACGCTGCCCGAATTGCGGTGAGCGTGGAGTGTTCCGCCACTGGTTCGCCATGCGCGATCGTTGCGCGCATTGCGGGATCTCGCTGGCCACCGGAAACAGCGTCGGCGCCAACCTGCTCAATCTCGTCCTCTCCGAGCTCACACTCGTTACCGCGCTGGCAATCATCGTGGCGCGAACCTGGCCCGACCCTCCATGGAATCTCCTGCAGTATGGCGCCCCGATTCTGATGGTGATCGCCCCGCTGGTGTTCTTCCCGCTTTCCCGAGTCCTTTTCGTCGCCATTGACCTTGCGATGCACCCGCAAGCGTTGCCTGATCGCCCGGCCCACGGCATCGAAAACGATCCGACCTGACATGACACGCTGGCCCACCCACCGCCGCCCCGTTCAGGGGACCGCTCGGTTTGCCCGACTCACGGTGGCAGCGTTGACCACGGCCGCGCTTGTATGGCTGTTGTATGTACAACTACTACATACACGGATGCGGTCACCGGTCGAGCAGACGAGCGTTGCTGCAGTGACACCGGGGCTGTTCGGGGTCGTCGGTGAACTCAGTCCCACGGGATCATCGAGTTACGTCGACACCCGCGATTCGTCCGGGCCACTGGTGCTGCTGATCGGTTCGCCGGGCACCCGAGCCGCGGATTGGGCAGCGGTGCAGGCACTGTTGGAGCGCAACGGCGCGGGATCGGTGGTGGTCGTGCCGGCTGGCAGCGCGTGGGAGGAACCGCTCCGGGCAGCTGCCGACAGCCTGCTCGACTACTGGGGCCAGCGTGGCCGGCCGCTAGCGGCGTTGACGTTCGACACCGCCCTGGACTCGCTCCTGGTGGCCGCACCTCTGGGACACGCCCTGCGGAGTCGGCGGATCACCGCCATCGCACCCGGCCGGCCACGCCTCACCGGCATCGGGCGGTGGATCGCCCGGCTACGCGAAACAATCGGCCTCTCTCCCGACCGGGCCGACCTCCGGCTCGCAGCCTGGGCCGCGCCGGTCATGGTGTTGCGCGCGCAGGATGACAACCGTTTCGACGCGAAGGATGTCGAGAGGCTGGCTGCGGGAACGGGCCAGGCACGCGTCGGGGTGCTGCCGGGCGGGGGATTCGCCAGTGCCCCCCAACACCCCGCCGACGACACCTGGCGCGATGTGATCGAGTTTGTGCTCGGCCGCGCCCGCTACCGTGACGCCGTGGTGCAACCCGATTCGGTCATGGTGCGCGACACGTTGCTGGAACTTCCGGCGACGGTGCCGCCCCGGGCTACGCCGTCGTTACAGCGTCCGCGCTGAGCGGTGTCCGGTGCCACACCGCAGCGACCAGGAGCCATGCCACGGCAGCCGCGATCACGACATCGCTCAGAAAGTGTGCGCCAGCGAGCACCCGGGTGAGCGCGCATCCGGCGGCGAGCGCTATCCAGATCACTGAGGCGCGTGGGTAGTACCGGCACAGCACCCACGCCGCAGCAAAAGCCACGACGGCATGACTGCTCGGCACGCCCATCGCCTTGCTCGACATCAGGTGATCCGCGAACGGCCGAAAGACGTACTCGCCATCGTGCAGGTTCGGACGCTCCCGGCGAACCACCAGCTTGATCACCTCGGCAACAATCCCGCCCAGCGCCGGGACAAACGCGAGCCCCGCTGCGCGCCGGCGGTTGCCGGTGTGGAGCCAGAGTGCAGCGGCCAGCATCAACCAGATCGGGAGGTAGCCCATGACCCGCAGCGCTCGCCCCCAGTCGCGCTCGTATACATCGGGGTTCCGAAGCTGCTGCCACGCCCAGGGATCAAGCAGGTGCGCCACGATCGTGGCCGCGACAGCGATGACGACGAACCGCACCAGCATTGGTCGGGGCATGCGGGAATCTATCCGCGTCGCGATTGGCAGGCATGTATCCTTGGGCATGCGCATCTTCCTGTTTCTCGCGGGCTGCAGCGTGTTCGTCTCGCCGCTGATCGCCCAGGACATCCCCGCCTACGTTCCCGTCAACCCGGTGCTCCAGTCGCGGAGCGCGCTCTACGCGCAACCTCACGTTGGGACGGCGGAGGGCTGGAAATTTCGCACTGTCGCCGACTATGCCAACGCCGTCGAGACAACGAAGTCAGGCGACGGGCGCGACTACGTACTCGACGCAGAGCTGCTGCAGGTTGATCTCTGGCTGACGCGTGATGTCTCGCCCAAGGTTTTCGTGCTCGGCAACGTGGCGCTGCGGAGCGGGCACGCGGGCTACCTCGATGGATTTCTCAACTGGTACCACGACGTCATCGGGCTGCGAGTCCCGGCGCGCAATCGGCGAACCGAGAACCGGTTCACGTGGGAGTTCGAGCTGGGCGGTGAGACCGTCGTGCGTGATCGCTCGGCATTCGTCGGTGATGCCCGGCTGGGTGCGGGCGTACGGCTGGGTGATCGTGTCCAGGCAATCGCGACCGTGACGCTGCCGACGGCCACCACCGGCAGCGATGGATGGAGCCGCAAGACGGTCGGGACGTCGCTCGCCATCTCCGCGCGCGCCGTGCGGTCAACACGAGTGGCCCTCGATCTCGGAGCATCGTTGGGCTATACACCCACCCACGGCGACCTGGCGCGGTATCAGCAGAGCGTATTCGGTGGCGGGATGGTTGCGGGACGTTGGCGCTTCGCCGGACGACAGGCAGTGTTCGCGACGCTCTGGGGCCAGACTCCGAACTGGCGCGACACTGGTTTCGATACGATGGATCGCGCCGAGGTCACGCTCGACTTCGGCGCGCTGCTTCAGGTGGGGGGCGGGTTTCCCGAACTCCAGCTTGGCTTGACGGAGGACCTCCTGCCACGGGGGCCCGCCGTCGACATCGGATTCAAGATTGGTGCTCGTTGGTGACAACGTTCTTGTCCTGCGCGGCGCCAAGAGGTTCGCGCCCCCACGCTGCGCGCGCTGCAGGATGCCGCATCCAGAGCCAGCGACCCATTGCCAGCGCAGCCAGCGCGTTCGCCGCCAGCACGCTCCAGAACGGAAACACTCCCGCTGTGGTGGCGGACGCAACGTAAAGCAGCCCGTAGAAGAAGAGCAGGAACACGATCAGCAGTTGCAGCGACGCGTAGCGCGCCAGGGCGCTGCGCTCCGATCGCACCACCAGCATCGCAAGCACGATCCCGAAGAGCGCGAAGGCGATCACGTGCACGACCGTGTACGCCGCCACCGACGTCATGTTCATGGCCGTCATGTCGGGGTCGGGATGTTGCATCACCAGCACCTCGCCCAGCACGGTCGGCGTGATGAGGGGCTGGCCACGAATCGCGATGTCAAAGACGAGGTAGAAGAGGGCGACGACTGCTGCGCCAATCAGTCCGGCGGAAACGCCTTCGCGTACGTTCGTCGGCGTGCCGTCATCGGTGGGATCATAGACCCGAGCCATGCAACAACCCCCGCTGAAGAGTGTCAGGTACAGGTGGGGACGAGCAAAAGCGGGGGCGCGGGCACCCCGTCAGGGAATGCTGTCGGCAGCGCCCTCGCCGAACAGAAACTGCTCCATGTTCCGGAGCAGCAGTTCTTTCGCCTTGGGCTGGTGCGGCACCAGCCCGTAATGATTGATGAGTTGCTGCTGGGTCTTGAGCCATTCGGCCCAGCACGTCTTGCAGATCGTCTCGTAAATGCGCTGGCCGAACTCGGTGGGGAGTGGCTTGAATGCCTGGGGTTCTCCCTCGAGCTCGCAGCGCGAGCAGGTGATGACAGCCATGCCGGAAGCTAACGCCTGACTATTCCCCCCGCTGCAGCGCTTTCACCCCGCTCGCCGTACCGAGCCCCGACGCGAGGCCGAACACCAGCGCGGTCGCACCTGTGATGAGCGGGAGGAGTGCCGCGACCGGGAGAGCGACGATCCACGCCCCGAGCCCGACGATCCACGGAGCCAGCGGGCTGCGCACCCCGTCGACGAACCGGAGGCGACTCCGGACGTATCCCCGGGCAACACCGAACGCAAAGATCCCGACGCCGATCATCAGGAGGACGCGGACCAGACCAAAGATGGATTCGAACACGAGAACTCCCAGTGGAGGTGATTGTTTCACTACGAAACAGTCGCCGAAGGGTTTCAGTTCGCTGACTACCAGCGAATCAGGGCACTCCCCCAAAGAAAACCGCTCCCGAAGGCGGTGATGGCCAAGATGTCGCCCCGCTTGAGGCGACCGGCTCGGACACACTCATCGAGCGCAATCGGGATCGTGGCGGCCGTGGTGTTCCCGAACCGCTCGATGTTGTTGTAGACCTGATCGTCGCGGAGGCCGAGCGAACGCTGCACCAGTTCGGAGATCCGGAGGTTTGCCTGGTGCGGGATAAGCAGGGTGATATCCTCTGGCGCCTTCCCCGCTGCTTCAAGCACGACGCGCACCGACTCCGGCATCTTCGCCGTGGCGTGGCGGAACACTTCCTTGCCGTCCATCTGCAGGAACGACTTGTTGTCGTGGTGCTCCGCCTGGTTCCGCGGATGATAGATCGACCCCGGTGCATCGACCCACAGCATCTCGGCGAACGCGCCGTCGGAGTGAAGGTCCCAGGCAAGGATCGCCGACGCATCGGCGTCGTCAGTCGCCCTGACCACCACCGCACCCGCTCCATCGGCAAAGATCACCGCCGTGTTGCGGCCGCGCGAGCTCACGTCCATCCCGGTGCTCTGCACCTCGGCGCCAATCACCAGCACCGTGCGCCACAGCCCGGCACGGATATATGCATCCGCCATCGAGAGTGCGTACACGAAGCCGCTGCACTGGGTGCGCAGGTCGATCGCCGGAATCGGCCCCGCACCGAGCTCCCGCTGCACGAAGACACCGTTGCCCGGCGCAAAATGGTCGGGCGACGAGGTGGCATACACGATCGCATCGATCTCCGACGGTTCGATCGCCGCTGCCTCAATGGCGCGTCGTGCCGCCAACAACGAAAGCTGGGAACCGGATTCACCCTCGACCACCCAATGGCGCTGCGCAATCCCGGTTCTTTGCCGGATCCATTCGTCGGAGGTGTCCATGATCTGGGCAAGCTCGTCGTTGGTCACGACCCGATCGGGCACGGCGTGCCCGGTGCCGATGATTTGAGTTTGAGGCATGGGGAAAAGGTAACGGAGAACGGAGAACGGAGAACGGAGAACGGATGACCGAGGACCAGAAGCCGATGGCTTACAGCATCAGCCGACGACCTACGAACATCGACTTCCCACCACCCCGTGCACTCAAACGCCATCGACTCGTCAAATCTTGTGATGGGTTGCCCAGCGCCAGCTCGCGGCTGGCGGGGCGAACCAATCATTCATTCGCGGAGATACCCACATGGCGCCCACCAAGAAGACCTCGAAGCCCGCAGCAACGAAGGCCTCGAAGACCCTCAGCAGTTCCGACACGGCCAAGACCTCCAAGTCGGCGGCGGGCAGTGCACTGGCCCAGAAGCCAGGCGCCAAGCGGAAGTAGCGAACTTAGCGCCTGAAGAGGTACGCCAGCTTCACGAAGAATCCATCGTCGCGGCGCTCGAGCCCGCGGAGCGAGAGCTCCTGGTCGGTGTCGAGCGTGGAGCCGTAGCCAAAGAAGGCCACAGTTCCGGGTGTCGGCTCGTACGAGGCGAGCCAATCCATCCGGAGTCGGTTGGTGAGACTCGAGGGCGAGGGATTGCCACCGATGAACAGCGCCCGTCCATCGGCCGCGCGAAGCGCGTCACGCCGCTCCGAGCGATACTCACCCACCACCCGGAAAAAGAGCGAACGCTTCGGCTGGAACTCCACCTTGAGCCGAGGAATCACCGTCCTCGCAAACTCGGTGGCGTCCGATGACCGAGTGAGTCGGGTCCACGTGACGGTGCCAAAGGCCCGTAGCGAGGGTGAGGGTCGCAGCGTGATCGCTGCCTGCACTTGGCGACGGGCGCCCCGGGATGCCTCCGGGAAGATGGGTGTGGCACCACCGGCCAGCGTGATCGACCCGTCCCACTGCCGGAACTGCGGCGTTCCCACCGTGAGCCGTCCGCTCCACGCGTCGAACACTCCCGATGGCGGTACGAACGGCAGGAGCAACCCCGGCCCCACCGCCATGTAGCCAGCGTAATCGGCCGCGTTGAAGCGCACGAACGCGTTGTCGGTACGCGTGCTCACGTTCCAGCCGCCGCGAAGCCGCACCGAGGTGTTCAGTTCGGTGCCGCCCTCGAGTGCACGCGATGCGAACACGTCGTCGTAGTTCCAGATGCGGTTGCCACCGCCGAACAGCGTGACCGATTCGACCAGCGCACCCCGACGTCCGTAGAACGCGAGGCGGTTGAAGCCGCTTGCGGTGACGATGCCGGTGCGATTGACGAACCCGCTCTGGGCCGCGAAGTCCTCCCCGATGCCGATCAGCTTGTAGTTGAACCCAAAGAGCCGCCCCGTCCGATCGGCCTCAAGTTGCCAGATCGGGTCACTCTTGGTCTCCCCCAGATCACCGTCGCGGGTCCAGCTCGCGCCGAGCTGCGCCTGCAGGTAGTAAAGCTCGGCGACCACGAGCCGGGTGTCTGCGGAGAGCACCCGATTGAACCCGCCGTCGCGTTCGCGGTCGGTCACGGTGAGGCCCGCCACCGAGTTCGCGCCGACATCGCGCCGGACCCGTGAGATGTTCACCAGGGCATTCGCGGCGTCCCCGTCGAACTCATCGATCGCACTGAGGTGGGCCACCGACCACTTCCCGAACTTGCCGGTCAACTTGGCACCCACCAGCGGATTCGCAATCGTCCGGGTGTAGACCAGGTTATTCGGCGACGCGAAGAGCTCGATGCCCTCGAGAAAGAACGGTCGACGCTCGGGGAAAAAGAGCGCGAAGCGCTCGTTGACCGTGACCAGTCCGGCGTCGGACTCGACCTGCGAGAAGTCGGGATTGATCGTGCCGTCGAGCGTGAGGTTGGTGAATCCAAACCGGACATTGCCGCCAACATCAAGCGCGACGTCACCCCGTTCGAACTGGGTTCCGGTGCGCACGCCGGGCAACTGGGCCGTGACCGTCGGCTGCAGCTCGGTCACCACGCCCCGCTGGATGTCGTGGATCCCCGTGATCAGCCCCGCCTGTGCCAAAAACGACGCACCCGCGCGCCGCACGTCGGTCCAGGTGTCCTCGTACTGGGTGCGCTGCGTGATGCGCGCCACATTGAAGCCCCACGTCTGCACTTCTCCCGGGTCGTAGCGCAGCGACTTGAACGGCACCCGCATTTCGACCACCCACCCTTCCGGTGTGCGGTGCCCGCTGGTCTCGTAGATGAAATCGGGATTGCGATCGACAGTGCCCGACTGGAACGACGCGACGAACCCGCCTTCCGCGCGCACGCCGTCGTCCTGCACGCCGAGCGGGTTGACACCAAAGAAGTAGGCGCGACGCCGATCGTTGAACGTGTCCAGGTAGATCGTGACCTGGTCGTCGCTGCCGATGTTGTCGCGGTCCGCGAGTGTCGCGCGCACGCCGGCGGGGTCGCGGTCGTAGGCGCGGATCCCGAAGTGGATCGCGGTCGGTGAGTACCAGATCATCACGACCGTCGAGTCTTCGGCAGCGCGGCCATCGACCGGGCGGTACTGGTGGAAATCGCGGACCACTGTGGCTTGCTGCCATGCCGGCTCGTCGAACACGCCATCGATCGTGGCGTCGGCCTCGATGCGCGGGATCACGACGGACGGACGCGGGGGAGCCGGCTCCTGCGCCAGGAGCGGGAGGGGCAGCGCAGCGAGGAGCAGGAGGGCGGTGAGTTTCATGGCTCCAAAATACACAGGAAGCCACGAACGGCTTCTCCGTGGCTTCCCGTGTTCCGGCGACGTCGCGGTGCTATTCGTATCGCAGCGCCTGGATCGGGTCGAGTGACGCCGCACGGCGCGCCGGCCAGATGCCGAAGAAGAGGCCGACCAGTGCCGAGAAGGCAAACGCAACAGCGACGGCAACCGGCGAGATCACGGTGTTCCACCCCAGCTTGTTGCTCACCACCAGCGACATCACGAAGCCCAGCATGATCCCGAGAATCCCACCGCTCAGGCAGAGCACCAGCGCCTCGATGAGGAACTGCGAGAGAATGGTAAAGCGTGTGGCGCCGAGCGCCTTTCGGATCCCGATCTCCTTGGTGCGTTCCGTCACCGACACCAGCATGATGTTCATGATGCCGATGCCGCCAACCAGCAGCGACACGCCGGCAATTGATAGCAGCAGCAGCGAAAACGTAGCCGACGTCTGCTCGGCGGTCGCCAGGAACTCGCGCGGCGCGCGGATCTGGAAGTCATTGCCCGCGCCCGGACGAATCCGGTGCTCACGGCGCATGATCCGCTCGACGTCGACCATCCCGGTCTCGAGCGGCGTGCCCTCACGCACGGTGACCGCGATCGACCGCAGCCGGTCGGTGCCGAACACCCGGTACTGCGCCGTGCTGATCGGGATAAGGATCTGCTCATCCGGATTCGAGAACCCCTGTGCACCCTTCTCGCTCAACACCCCGACCACCTCGAACGGGATGTTCCGAATCACGAGCTGCCGGCCGAGGATGGCACCCTGGTTGACGCCGAGCATCTGCGGTACGGCAAACCCGACTACAGCCACGCGCTGGCGACTGCCAATGTCGCCCTCACTGAACATCCGTCCCACCGGCACCGTGTAGTTGCGCGCCGCCACATAGTTGGGCGTGGTGCCGACGATGCTGACATTGATGTTGCTCCCGCTGTACTCCACCTGCTGGTTGCGGGACATCTCGGGCACCACTTCCTCGATCGTCTTCGCGTCGCGCTGAATGGCCAGCGCGTCGGCAACCAGGAGCGCCGCCGACTCCTGGCGCGCCACGCCGGAAAAGCGGTCCTGCCCACCGTACACCTGCACCAAGTTGGCGCCGAGCGCATTGATCTGGTTTTCCACCGACTGCTGCGCCCCAGTGCCCATCGCCACCACGGTGATGACCGCAGCTACGCCGATGATCACGCCGAGCATCGTCAGCGCCGCGCGCAGCTTGTTGGCGCGGATGCTGCCGAATGCGACGACGACGGTCTCGCCGATCAGCATGCTAGTTCCTCCGCCCGCCGGTGGCGGGCGTCGCAGTACCCTGCCCCGGCAGCGCCGAATTGCGGCCCATCCGCTCCTGCAGGCTCTTCTGGCTCTGGATCAGCGATGCGCTCGGCAACATGAGCACGGAATCGCCAACGACGAGGCCCGCCTTCACCTCGGTGTAGTCGAGGTCGGTGATCCCGGTCTTCACATAGACTGGCATCGGCTTGCCGGCGCGCAGCACGAAGACGATGAACTGCCCACCGCCACCGCTGCGGCTGGTGCGGCCGCGTGAAGCGCCGCCACCCGCCAGCATCGCGCCCGCCCCGACAGTGCCAGACGGTGCCGCGGCGCGTGGCGTCCCGCTGGCGCTCGACGACGGTGCGCCACTGCGCGCCAGTGTGTCGCCGCGAGCGGTGTCGGGCGGCGGCGCGGCCTTTTCCATCGTCGCGCGCGCATCGGCGAGCATCACCTGCAGATCCTCCTCTCCGATCCCGAGGACGGTACCTGCGCTGGTTGCGTCGCGCTCGGTGCGCAGCGCCGCGTTGGGCACCGCGATCACGTCGTCGGCCCGCCCCACGTTGATCTTCACCTCGGCATTCATGCCCGGCTTCAGCATCCCGTCGGCGTTGGGGATGCGCACCAGCACCGGGAACATCGTCACGTTCTGGATGGTGTCGGCCTGCGGCTCGATCTTGAGCACCTCCCCGCGGAAGGGCCGGTTCGGGAACGCCTCGACCGTCACGTCGGCCGACATGCCCGGACGCAGCTTGCCGATGTCGGTCTCGTCGACGAACGTCTTCACCTGCACCAGCGTCAGGTCGGCCATGGTGAGCAGCACCGTGCCGCCGCCCACGTCGCTCGTCGGCGAGGAGATTACCGCACCACGCTCGACACTCTTGCGGATGATGGTGCCGTTCATCGGTGCCATCACGTTGGTGTCATACAGCGCGATCTTGGCGTTCTCCAGCTCAACCCGGGTCTGGATCACCTGGGCCCGCTGGTTGGCAACATCGAGCTGCGACACCTCGTATTCCTGCTCGGTGATCGCGCGGGCCGCAAACAGTTCCTTGGACCTGGCGACCACGGCCTCGGCGTTCTTCATCCGCGCCAGCGCCACGTCGTACTGCGCCTGCGCCTGTGCCACCCGGTTCTGGGGAACACGGCGATCGATTCGCACCATGAGCATCCCGCGCGTCACCAGCTGGCCGGTTTCGACCCGGATGTCGAGCACCTCGCCCGACGCCTTCGACTTGACCTGCACCACGGTATCAGGCAGGATCGCGCCGGCGGCCTGCGCGGTCACCACGATGTCCCGCTTGCCAATCTCCTCGGCCTGGTAAACGGGCAGGGGCGCTTCCTTGGTGCACGCGGCGGCAAGGACGATGAGCGGAATCATGCGGCAAACGAATGTCACTGGAAGGTCTCCCCGATACTCGGATCACTGGAATCACGCGCCACGCGGCCGTCACGGAGGACGACCTGCCGCTTCGCGTGCGCCGCGATATCGGGCTCATGGGTCACGAGAATGATGGTCTGGCCCTGCTGATACAGCGTCTCGAACAGCGCCATGATGTCCTCCGACGTGCTCGAGTCAAGATTACCCGTCGGCTCGTCGGCCAGCAGGATCGACGGCCGATTGACCAGTGCGCGCGCAATCGCGACGCGCTGGCGCTGGCCACCCGAGAGCTCGTTCGGGCGGTGATGAATCCGGTCGCCGAGCCCGACCTGCTCGAGCGTGAGCCGAGCGCGCTCATGGCGCTCCTTGGAACTCACGCCAGCGTATACCATCGGGAGCTCGACGTTCGCGAGCGCGGTGGCCCGGGGAAGCAGGTTGAACGTCTGGAAGACAAACCCGATCTCCTTGTTTCGGATCCGGGCCAGCTGGTCGTCGCCGAGCTCGCTCACCCGGTGTCCGTTCAACCAGTACTCGCCCTCGGATGGCGTATCGAGGCAGCCGATCATGTTCATCATGGTGGACTTGCCCGATCCCGACGGACCCATGATCGCCACGAACTCGTTGCGCCGGATCACGAGGTCGACGCCCTGGAGCGCGCGCACCCGCTCCGTGCCCATGATGTACTCGCGCTGGAGATTGCGAGTCACAATCACGGCGTCGCGCGGCACGTCGGCGGGAAGCAGCGCCATCCGCTCGGCGGTGTTGGCAATGTCGCGCGCCATCAGTACACCCGCCCGGCGACGGCTTCGACCTGGGCCTTCGCACGCAGGTAACTGAACCGCGCCTGGATCTCGCTCACCTGTGCCTGCGTGAGCTGCTCCTGAATCTGCGTGAACTCGACGATCCCCATCACGCCGAGGTCATACCGCACCCGCGCCACGCGGAGGTTCTCGGTGGCGGCCTCGACGGTGAGCCGCGCCACGTCGATCGCGCGCTGCGCGTTACCGAGCGCGGCGAAGTACTGGGTGAGCTGCGCGTCGATCTGGCGCTGCTGATCGGCGAGCGATGCCTCGGCGTTGTCGATCGCAATCGCAGCGTTCTCTACTTGCGCCTCGCGCTGGTACGAGGTCCACGGCGAGAAGGTCAGGCCAAGCGTGAGACCGCGCCGGGGCTGGAAGTCGAAGTCGCTCGCGCGATTGGCGATGTACTGGGTGTTGGCCGACACCCGCACCGTCGGGTAATAGCCGGCCTTCGCCTGACGCAGCCCGGCCCGCGCCGCGTCGAGGTTCGCCTGGCTACTCGCCAGCGACGGCGCACTCGCAGCGATCTCGGCGCGAATCGCGACGGTGTCGATGGATGCCTGCTGGTTGTAGAAGCTCGGGTCGTCGATGGCCACCACGCGGCCGCGCTCGCCGATGAACCGGGCAAGGTTGGCCTCGGCGGTGGCGAGTGCGGCCTCGGCCGTGAGAAGGTTCTGCCGCGCCTGAGACAGCGTCACCAACGCCGTGAGCGAGTCGGTCCGCTGACCGGCGCCGGTCTGGAGCCGAGCAGAGGCCACGCGGAGCTGTTCCTCCGCGCGGAGCACCGCGGCCTCATTGACCTTGAGGAGTTCCTGGTTGGCAAGTGCATCGAAGTACGCGTTGGTCACGTTGAGTGCGCTGGCGAACTGCGCCGTCACCAAGTTGGCATCAGCGGCCGCCTCACGAGCCCGCGCCGCCTTCAGGCTGTAGTTGCGCCCGAACCCGTCGAACAGGTTCATGTCGGCCTGCGCCACGACACCGTAGCTCGGATTGCTCGAGTTGCCGCTGATGATCTCGCCCGTGATGGGGTCGACCCGCGATTGGCCGGAGTTGAGCGCCAGCGTTGCCTGCGGCGTCACCGTGACCTGCGGCAGGAACTGCCACTTCGCCGAACGCACCGCCACCTCGGCACTGCGCACCGCGCCGGTGGCTGAAACCACGTTGGGTGTGACCACACGCGCACGTGCAATGGCATCGGACAGCGTCACCCCACGCTCGGCGCGCACCTGCGCCGTGAGCGGGGCAATGGACGCAACGGAAACCAGGACGCCAAGGAGACTAGCGCGAACCACGCCCACCCCCGTCAAAACGCGGACCCTGCTCTCGCATGCGGCGGCGATTTTCATCATCCTTTGCAACGATCGCGTCATACTTTTCCCGTTGAGGCTGCGTAAGGAGCGCACGAATCTCGGTGCGCATCTGCTGGCGCCGGGCTTCGACGTCGGGACGGATGATCTCGTACAGCGAATCGACCTGGGGCCGGATCCGCGCACGCAGGGAATCCATCTCGACGGACATCCGGCGATAGATGGCGTCCGCGCTGTCCCGCGTTGCCGCGGTGAGATCAAGCTCCCGTGCAATCCACGCTGCCGGTCCACTGACGCCCGACCCGTTGCCGCTGCCACGCATGGACCGGTGGTCACCGCGCCACAGGAAGTCAGCCTTTCCGGCCCGCGTGGCCGCCATCAGGGCCACGCCGCCCAGCAACAGGCCGATCAAGAACGCCGCTGCGAGCAGCACGAAGGCACGGCCACGTGAGCGGATCATCGTCCCACCGAGAACGAGGCGAGGATGATCTCTGCGCCGGGACGTGTTCCGTTGAGAAGCTCGATGGCAACCGATGCTTCACCCTGCTGCGGTGTGGTAGATGTGGCCATGGCATAGCCCACGGCAGCGACCGCAACCGACGCCGCAGCCAGCCCCTGCCAGAACCAACGGGCAAGATCGTCTTCCCAGCCGGATTGCTGGCTGTTGAGCCGCGCCCGCACTCGCGTCACGAACGCGGCGTCATGATGCGGGGCGAGGGCATCGCGCAGCATCCCGCCCAGCTCTTCGTCCCGCGACGCCGAAAACGGCGACAGATCACTCATCCCACTCCTCCTTCACTGATTCAAGCACCTTGCGCAGTGCACGGCGCCCATGAAACACGTCCGACTTCACCGTTCCCTCGGGAATCCCGAGCATCTTCGCGATATCCGCTTGGGGATATCCCTCGGCGTCGAAGAGCACCACCGCGAGCCGCTGGCGTTCGGGGAGGGTAGCCAGCGCATCGCGAAGCCGTTCCCCCAGGTCGAGCGCCCCCGCCTCACGCGCCGGATCATCCCGCGAGGCCGCCGAGACATGATCGAGCTGCTCGGTCGTCCGCACCCGCCGGCGCCGGCGCAGATCCCGGGCACAGTTGACGACGATCTGCATCAGCCAAGGCCGGAATGCCCGGCGCTGGTCGTAGCGTCCGATCGCCTGCCACGCAGAGAGAAACCCCTCTTGGGCCGCGTCGTCCGCATCTTCCTGGTCCTGCAGGATGGTGAAAGCGACCCGCCGCGCCATGGGCGCATGCGTCTCGATCAAGACCCCGAACGCGTCGGCATCACCCCCGGCCGCGCGGGCGGCGATCGCGGCTTCGTCCACGCCAGTCATACGCAGCCAGTCCGGCGCACGTTGAGTCTCATCCGCGATCCCGGTGGCCCAAGGCACGAACGAGGGCCATTGCGCCGAGCGTGCCTGACACAGCCGCCGCCGCCCAGGCCATGAAATAGGGGAAGACCGTGAAGCTCACGGCGGCCAACAGTAGTGCCGCCGCGAGCGGGCCGAAAAGCGCCGCGCGGGCCCCCCGGACCAACCCGGAAAGCGCGGTGATTGCCCGACGGCGCCGCTCTCGACCACCGGGGATGTGCCGTGAGCCGCTGCCAGCGTTGGGGTGCTCCCGGGCCAGCGAAGGCGGGATGGAGCGGCCAAAGAGCTCCGGGATCTTCCGGGGCTTGCGGATCACTTCCCGGCTCCGGGCGATGTCGCCGAGAAACTGGCGCTCCATCGCCACGGCAAGGTCGGCGTCTTCCACCAGGACGTCGACCTCCCAGTTGGCCAGCAGCGAGGAAGGATTCAGGTTGCTCGACCCGATCCGCACCCACCGACCGTCCACGACGATCGTCTTGGCGTGCAGCATCGGCCCGTCCCACTCCCAGAGGCGCACCCCCGCGCCCATCAGACCGCGATAGCCGATCCGCGTGAGGTTGCGGACCACCCGCAGGTCACTGTGACCTGGTAGGAGCATCCGGACGTCGGTGCCCGAACGGGCCGCATCCTTGAATGCCTCATAGAGCCGCTGCGGTGCCACGAGATAGGCCTCGGTGACCCATACCTTCTCTTCTGCCGCGGCGAGGAGAAGGTCAATGGTGCGGAACGCCCGCTCCCGCCCGGGCTCGGTGGCGACGATCCGGATGGTGGTGTTACCCCCCGCCGGCACGTCCGGCCCAACTTCGGTGGCGTCGTCCGGCGCCGTCCCGCCGGCAAACACCCAGGCCTGTCGGAACGACTGGTCGAGCGCCCGCGCACCGGGACCGTCGATCGAGATCGCGGTGTCGCGCCACGGCAGCCGCTGCCGCGCCGGATCGCCGACCCATTCATCGCCGATGCAGAGCCCGCCAGTGACCGCGCGCCTGCCGTCAACCACCAGCACCTTGCGGTGATCGCGGGCCACAATGAGCAGGGGATCACGAAACCGCGGGATGCCGAATGCGATCACCTCCGCGCCTGCGGCGCGGAGTCGGCGCCAGATGCGTCGCGGAGTACGGATGCACCCGATCCAGTCGTACAGCACGCGAACCTTCACACCCTCGAGTGCCTTCGCTTCGAGCGCCATGACGAACCGCTCACCGGTTGCGTCGCCGGCGAAGATGTACTGCTCGATGTGCACCCGTTGCTGCGCAGACGCGATCTGCTCAAGCATCACATCATAAGTTTCGGGGCCGTCGACGAGCATCGTGACGCGGTTGCCGGGGATCCCCTGAGCACCGGCGGCGCGCTCGATTGCCCGCTCGAATACGTCCGAACCGACGGCGAGCTCGGGGGACGGACTCACCCCTGCGCGCCGAGTCCGAGCTGGGCCTCGTGGGGCCGGAGCGCTGCGATCACGTCGCGCACGAGGGCGTCGAGCGGAACACCGAGTTCCTCGGCACCCGATCGTATGTCATCGCGGCTCACGCCCCGCGCAAATCCCTTGTCCTTGAGCTTCTTCAGTACGCTCGGCGCCTCGAGGTCCTGCAGCGAACGCGACGGGCGTACCAGGGCGCACGCGACGACGAATCCGGCGAGCTCGTCGACGGCAAAGAGCACGCGCGCAAGGTCCGTGGTGCGCGGCACGCCCGTGTAGCTGGCATGCCCGAGGATCGCCTCGCACCCGTCTTCGGGAAAATCCTGTGCCCGAAGCTCCGCGACTCCTGCAGCTGGATGCTCGGCATCGGGGGCGCGATCGGGATTGGGAAAGCGCTCGTAATCGAAGTCGTGCAGGAGGCCGACCACCGCCCAGTAGTCGGGATCGG
Organism: Gemmatimonadales bacterium; assembly: GCA_046596135.1. Classification (GTDB taxonomy): domain Bacteria; phylum Gemmatimonadota; class Gemmatimonadetes; order Gemmatimonadales; family GWC2-71-9; genus Palsa-1233. The sequence goes on along the minus strand of JBKJMX010000083.1, from coordinate 95,419 downwards.
CGCGGTGACGTGGCGCCATGTGGCGCATTGCATGGGAGACCGCCCACATGTGTGCGCGAAGCGCAGGCGAAGCGGTCCATGATTCCATCAGCACCGAAGCGCGTTCCGGGGTCCAGCTGGAGTCTGGCATCCCCCAAAGCTACTGCGAAGCCGATGCCTTGAAGGGGACCCGGGCCACCTCAACGCCGTCGAGGTGGACCTCGAAGGCGTACTCGCCAGCCGTCGGCAGCGGGATGTCGAAGACGAGGATGGCGGGCGACTCCAGATCCACGACCCCCGCCGGCGGTTCGTTCACCTGCATTGTGCCGGACTGCTCGATGAGCATCGTGCCGGAAGGGTCGTGCAGCCTGACCGCGAGAGCGTAGGTGCCCAGCTCGGTGCGGCGCCCGCGTACCTGCAGCACGAGGTGCGCACGGGGATGCACCGAGGGAAACTGCCCGACGACAACGTGCCGCCAGATGCCCAGCACCGACAGCTTCCCCTGTTGGTCGATCAGGGCATGATCGCAGAGCAGCGCAAGATCGACGTGGATGGGTCAGCTCACCCGGATTGACGTGATCACATCACCCTGCCGGATGGCGTTCACCACATCCATACCCGACGTCACCTGCCCAAACACCGTGTGGACGGCGTCGAGGTGCGCCTGCGGAGAGTGCGCGATGAAGAACTGGCTGCCACCGGTGTCCTTACCGGCGTGCGCCATCGACATCGTTCCCGCGACGTGCTTGTGCTTGCTGGTCGCCGTCTCGCACTTGATGGTGTAACCCGGACCACCAGTGCCCGCGCGAGGATGGTTGGCAGTGCGGGTGAGCGGATCGCCACCCTGGATGACGAAGTTCGGGATCACGCGGTGGAAGCGCGTACCGTCATAGAACTCGCTGTTGGCCAGCTTCTCGAAGTTGGCCACCGTGCCGGGCGCATCTGCATCATGCATGTCGGCGACAATGGTTCCCTTCTCGGTCTCGATCGTGGCAGTCTTCATGACTTCGGTCCGGTTGAGGGTTGGGGAGGCAAACATAACGGGGGACGCGTTGGTCGGTCGGGGCACCTCATGTTGCCAGAACGCGCGCCGAGGGACAGATGTCGTTCAGCACACAGACGCTGCATCGTGGGCGGTTGGCGATGCACACCCTGCGGCCGTGCCAGATCAGGAGATGGCTGATGAGCGTCCAGTTTTCCTGCGGAAAGAGCGGCATCAGGTCCTCCTCGATCCGCTCCGGCGTCGTCGCGGCAGAGAGCCGAAGGAGGCGGGAGAGCCTCGCCACGTGGGTGTCCACGGTGATTCCGTCGTTGATGCCGAAGGCGTTGCCCAGCACGACGTTCGCGGTCTTGCGCCCGACCCCGGGGAGCGGGCGCAATTGATCCATCGCGGCTGGCACCGCGCCGCCGTGATCGACGACCAGCGCCCCCGCCATCCCGATCAGGTTCTTCGCCTTGTTGCGGAAGAATCCGGTGGAGCGGATCACCGACTCGACGTCGTCCTGTGAGGCCGCCGCGAGCGCCGCGGCATCCGGCCAGCGACGGAAGAGCTCCGGGGTCACGATGTTGACTCGTACGTCGGTGCACTGCGCACTCAGGATCGTGGCAACGACAAGTTGATACGGATCGGTGTAGTCGAGCTCGCAGTGCGCATCGGGATACTCGGCACGCAGTCGCGCCAGGATCTCGAGGGCCCGCGCCTGGCGCGCCCGCTTCGATTCACGCGGCATCGGGCCTGCCGGCGCCTACGCGCCCACGCGGCGCCCGGCCGCGAACTCCAGGAATGCGTCCACGCCGCGAGAGTTGAGGATGTCGGCGGCGCCAAGCCCTCCCTTTCGCGCGATACCGACACCATAGTCGACGTAGCCGAGCCCGCCGACGTTGTGCGCGTCGGCACCGATCGAGATGGTCACACCGGCGGCGCGCGCACGGCCCAGCACCCGCCAGTCGAGGTCGAGTCGATGCGGATCGGCATTGATCTCGATCGCGACGCCGTTGGTGGCGGCAGTCTCGAACACCCGGTCGAGGTCGATCGCGTACGCCTCGCGCGCCAGCAGCAGTCGGCCGGTGGGATGACCGAGGATCGTCATGTACGGACAGGTCATCGCCCGGCACACGCGGTCGGTCATCTCCTGTTCGCTCATCGTGAAGCGCGAGTGCACCGATGCGATGATGAAATCGAATCCTGCAAGAATATGGTCGGTGTAATCGAGTGCGCCGTCGGCAAGGATGTCGCTCTCGATCCCCTTGAGAACCCGGATTCCGGGCCCGCTCGCATTGACCGCGTCGATTTCGTCCCACTGCCGCTGCAGGTCGTCGGGCGTGAGGCCACCCGCGTACGCGGCTGCACGTGAGTGGTCGGTGATTCCGACGTATTCATATCCCGACTCGCGACATGCCTCGGCAAGCTGCGCCACGGTCGGGGTGCCATCGGAATAGTTCGTGTGGCAGTGGAGGAATCCACGGAGGTCACCGCGCTCGAGGAGCGCCGGTACCGGCTGCCCGACCTCGACCCCCGATTCCCGGAGTTCCGGGGGAATCCAGGGAAGGCCGAGTGCGCCGTACAGCGCCTCTTCGGTGGGAGTCGCAACGAAACGACTCCCTTCCCAGAGCGCGGTACCGGCGAGGTTGAAGCCGCGCTCCTTCGCGTGCGCTGCCAGCGCCACGAGGTGCGCCTCGGTGCCGGTAGCCTGCACCAGGACAGCGCCGAGGTTCTGCGGTGGCGTGACCACCACCTGCACGCTGCTCCCTCCGGCAAGCTTGAGGGTCGCGCGACGCTCGTCCTGGCCGGCGATCTCGCGGGCGCCCGGCATGGTGGCGAGTTGCCGGAAAACATCGGCCGGAGAGACATCGGCGACGAGCACCATCACGATTCCCTGCACGACCTCGAGGCGCCGACGCACATCGCCCGCAACGTGAACCGCCAGCACATGCGGCAGGCGAGCCAGCCCGGCCCGCAATGCTTCGGCTTCGTCGCCAGCGTGGTGACTCAGCCGCCACGCACTCGCCTGCCGCAGGAACGCGATTCCGTTGAGGATCTTCTCGGCGGTGCGGGCCCCGAACCGCGGGAGGTGTGCCAACCGCCCATCGACCGCTGCAGCTTCCAGTTCGGGAATCGACTCAACGCCGAGGACATCGTGGATCAACCGGATCTTGGCGACACCGAGCCCGGGGATGCCGAGCATCTCGACCAAACCAGCCGGCACATCTTCACGTAGTTGTTCCAACAACTCCGATCTTCCGGTGCCGACGAGTTCGTTGACGATCTGGTGGATCGCTGGTCCGATCCCCTTGGCCTGGGCAAGGCTTCCATCGGCCAACGCCACATCGAGCTCGGCCGGAAAACCCAGGATTGTCTTCGCCGCGCCATTGAACGCGCGCACCCGGAATGGGTTCTCGCCGTTGAGTTCGAGATACGAGGCGATCTGTTCCAGCGATCGGGCCACTCCGGTCCGGTCCATCATCGCAGCCATCAATCCCCCTCCCTCATGACGTCGGCCCGGTCGGCGAGCAGCGCGAGCTCGTCGGGGCCGCTGATGGCGTGCAGTCCGGCAGCTTCACCCCCTGACATCGTGGGGCTGAACAGCGGCGTGCCATCACCCCGGCGCGAGTCGCGTGGAGGCGGCTCGTCGACCGACATGACCGAAAGACCAGGTCGGTCGGGGTGAACGCCAAAGCATCCCACCACATGGCGAGCATTGCCTTCGCCGATGGCGAACCAGCCATCGAGCGGCTCGAATGCACCTTCCTCATCGAGCTGCGCCCAGATGACCCGGGGCGCCACCTGAATGTACATCGCGGCTGGCACCACCGTCTGCTTCGGACGCGACGGCGGATCGGTACAGAGGCGCTCTGTCGCGTCACCGTCGAGCACGATGGTCTCCGAGCCGGCAAGCCAGAATCGGAATGCTGCGTGCACGAAATGGACGAAATCGTCGATCGCCTCGCCGAGTCCGTCGTCGGGTCGAAGTTCGTGGAGCAACTCGATCGCCGGATGGGCCAGCAGGAACGCATCGAGGTCGATCGCGCCACCCAGCGCGTCACGGATGGCCGGGAACCGTTCGGCGGCGATCCCGTCGAACACGAGATGGAAGGGGTGGACACGCTCCGGTGTCATGCGCGAGGGAGGAACGGGTCGAGCGCCGCCACGAACGCGTCAGGTGCCTCGACATACGGAACGTGTCCGCAATCGGGAAGCACAATCAACGGCGCATGCAGCGCATCGGCGGTGGCGGCCGCCGTTGACACCGGAATAGGATCGTCATCACCGTGTACCACCAGCGCATCGACGTCGAGCTCACGCAGCGCGGGACGAAGGTCGAAGTCGTTGCCGAGCGACTCCCACACCTGTTGCTGGGTGCGACCGGTCACGCGGAACGGGGTGAGGTCGCGAGCACGCGAGGGATCGTGGAAGTAGCCGGCGACCGCGAGCTCAAAGAGACGATGCGCGTGGGCCCCCGGATCGGTTGCCCGGAGACCGTCCTGCTGCAGCGCATCGCGCGCGGCCTTGATCTCGGGCGTGCTGCTGCGCGCCGCCAGTATGGCTTCGTATTCCTCGCGTTCCTGCCGCGCCGCAGGCGCCGGCGACACCAGCGCGAGCGACGCGACGCGTTTCGGATGCGCGATCGTGTACAGCATCGCCAGGAGCGCGCCCCACGAGTACCCGCAGAGGTGGAGCGCGTCGAGGCCCCAGACATCGCGCAGCGCCTCGAGGTCGGCAACATGTTCGCGCCACCCCACAGCGACATCCCGCGCCACCGGCGAACGTCCACCGCCGCGCTGATCGTAGTAGATCAGCGTGCGCCCGTTCGCCAGCGCATCAAAGCCAGGCAGGAGGTAGTCGTGGTGGGCACCGGGTCCGCCGTGCAGCACGACCACTTCCGTGCCCTCGCCGTGGCGGTGCTCGAAGATCTCGACGCCGCGCACGTGGCGCATCTGCTCGCTCAGAGGAGCACCGCGAGCGCCTCGGCCACCTGCCTCACGGCGCTCTCCTCGTCGGGGGTGAACGGGTCAACCTGATCGGAATCGACGTCGATCTGTCCCAGGATCTGGGTGCCCCGCCGGATCAGCACCACCAGTTCCGATTTGGTGAAGAGGTTGCACGCGATGTAGTTCTCGCGGCCCTGCACGTCGGGGACGTTCTGGTCCTCTCCGGTCGCGACCGCCGTGCCGCACACGCCCTGCCCGACGGGAATCCGCACGTGCTCCGTCTCGCGGCCGCTCCACGCTTCGAGCACGAGGTCATCGCCGTGCAGCATGTAGAGATAAACCGAGGTGTACGGCCCGCCTGATTCACGAATCAGATCCGCCGCCATCGTGAGCAACTGCGGGCGGGGCACGCCATGATTGAACCCGGCCCTGAGTCGCGTCACCACGCGGTCGGCATCGAGCACGGCGCTCATCGCCGCACTCCGGCGAGAGGTGCGGTGTTGAGCGGGACGAGAATCGAGAGCAGGCGCGTGGTGCGCATCACGAGAATCCGGGTTGAATGAGCCTAGATTCTACCGACCCCGCACCCCGGGAGCCACGCTCGACATGTCGCCCCGTCTCCTCGCGCTCATCCCGGCAGCCATTGCGATCAACCTCGTGGTGGGCCAAGTGGCGAGCGAACTGGCACTGCCGGTCTACCTCGACACCCTCGGCACCTCGCTCGTGGCGGTCCTCGACGGACTCAGCGGCGGCCTGCTGGTCGGCACTCTCAGCCAGCTGCTGTCGGGGATGCTCCGTGGCTACGTCTGGCTGGCGTTCACCCCCATCCAGTGGCTGATCGCGGTCCTCGCCGCGCTTGCCGCCGGCCGCGGCGGATTCGGCAGCGTGCCACGGAGTGCTGCCTGGGGCATGGCGTGCGGCGTGGCGTGCGGCCTCACATCGGCCGCGATCTCGTTCTTTCTCTTCGGCGGCGTGACGGCCACCGGCGTCACCGCGGTGGGGGCCCTGTTTCGCTCGGCAGGGTTCTCGCTCCCCGTCGCGGTCACCGCGGCGTCGCTGCTCACCGACATCCTCGACAAGTCGATGTCCTTCATCCTCCTCGGCATCCTGCTTCGCTCGCTGCCGCTGCGAATCCTTGGTCGGTTTCCGCTCGCAGCGCGCGCGGTCGGTCGATGAGCACGCTCGCCCGTCGTGCCCATCCGTTCACACCCGCAACGGTGGCCCTCGCATTGGCGGTCATGGCGCTTCTAGCGCCGCCGCCGCAGGGCACGCTGACGGTCTACGTCGTGACCGTGGTACTCGCCGTGTTGACCGGTGGCGCGCGCGGGGTACTGCTTGGCATCGCGGTCTGCACGCCCTTCTGGATACTGCTCCTGATCATGCACGGCGTGATGGGTGATGCGCCCCGCGCCACCGTGGTGCTCGGTGTCGCGCTTTCGACTGCCGGGATGTCGTGGGCACTGGAACAGGGACTCCGGCTCGCCGCCATTGTGACGGCCTCGCTCGTCTTTGCGACCAGTTTCGATCCACATCGCTTCCTGCAGGCCGCCATCGCGCGTGGCTGGCGCTTCGACATGGCATTCCTCGTCGTTGCCACGCTCGATGCCGCCGATCGCCTGCGCGAACAGGCTGTGCGGCTGCGCGAGGCGCAACGCACCCGGGGGCTCAGGACCGGCAGATCGCTGCTATCGAAGTCGCGCGCCCTCCCGGCACTTGTCTTCCCGTTGATGCTGATGTCAATAATGGAGGCCGATGAGCGGGCGCTCGCGCTCGAGACTCGCGGACTCACTTTGGTCGGTCCGCGCACCCCGATCGATCCGCCGCACGACCGATCGATTGACCGCATGATCCGCTGGGCGGCTCTCCTCCTCGTCTGCGCAACGGCATGGTGGCGCTTCGGATGACGATCGCCGTGCGCGGCCTCGGGTTCCGCTATCCGGCACAACCCGCAGCAGCGGTCGACGATCTCGACCTCGAGATCCATCCAGGCATGATCACGTGGCTCACCGGCGCGCTGGGCAGCGGTACCAGCACGTTGCTGCTCGCCGCCGCGGGCCTCGCGCCCCGCCTCACCGGTGGCGAGCGTCGCGGGAGCGTGCTGGTCGATGGGTGCGACCCGGCGGAGCAATCGCCGCTGGCACTCGGCATCGGCTACCTGGCGCCATCGCCATCGCTGCAGCTCAGCGGCATCGCGCCAACGGTGCGCGCCGAGTTGGCAGTGGGACCGATGAACCTTGGCCTCGCACCTGAGGTGATCGCCAACCGGGTCGATCACGCACTGGTGCGCTTCGATTTGACCGCGCTCGCGGATCGCGCGCCGTCGAAACTCTCTGGCGGCGAAACGCAGCGTGTCGTGCTGGCTGCGCTCGCGACGGCCGCCCCAAGATTCTGGCTTCTCGACGAACCATTCTCCGCCCTCGATCATCCGTCGCGGCACATGCTCCAGCAGATACTCCGCACGCTTGCGGACGAGGGCGCGACCGTCGTCGTGGCCAGTGAGGATGCCGAGGCGATGCACACGATCGCCGATCGCATGGTGGTGCTTGCCCACGGACGGGCGGTGCTCGACGACGAACCCCGCGAACTGCTCGCCGGCGATGCCCTCCCGGCGCACGGCGCCGGCACCACCGACACTGCCACGCTCGCCGCTGCAGCAGGATTCGAGGCGCCGAGGCCGATCACGCCACTGGCGCTACTCGAGCTGCTCGGAGCCATACCGAATCATTCGGGCGATGTGCAAGGCCAGGGGGCATCACGGACATCGCCAGTCTTCGAGCTGCGCGATATCGCGTTCGGCTATGCCGGGCAGGGTGCGGTGCTGCACGAAGCCAACATGGTCGTGCACCGGGGCGAGGCGTGCGGATTGTTCGGCATCAACGGCGCGGGCAAGTCGACCTTGCTTCGGCTGGCCATGGCGCTGGAACACCCGCAACACGGCGCGGTGATCGTCCTTGACCAGCCAACCAAAGGCCGCCATCCGGAGGACCTCGCGCCGCGCGTGGCGATGCTCACCCAGCAGCCGGAGCGACAACTTTTCGCCACCACCGTCAAGCAGGAATGCCGTTTCACGGCCGAGCAAGCCAGATGGGACAGTCGTCGGATCGACACGAGGGTCGCGGAAACGTTGCACCAACTCGGCCTGACAAGCGTGGCCGACAGCCACCCAGGCGACCTGCCGCTGCCGGTGCGACGGCTGGTGGCGCTCGCAGCTGTGCTGGTGGCGGAACCAGACCTGCTGTTGCTCGATGAGCCGACAGCAGGACTTGACCATGCCTCGCGCCTGCGGGTGATCGACGCGGTGAGGGATCGAAGCGTGCGTGGAGTGTCAACATTGGCAGTGACGCATGATCCGGTGTTTGCACACGAGGCGCTCGATCGGGCCTTTCGCCTCGAGGCGGGTGCTGTCCGGGAGGTGGTCCCATTTGGGGCCATCTTCGACGAAGTTGTCCTTGCCGTGCCAGCGGCATTGGTTGTGGCCCGGGCATTGCACATGAACAGCCCTGATGACCGATTCCGTGACGTCGCTGCCGCCCTCGCAGCTTACCGCCTGAGGTAGTCGAGACGTGCCAGTTCCGCTTACTGCGCTGTTTGCCGCCGCCATCTACCAGGTTCGGGCCTCCTCGGTCGACCCGGTGGGGACTGAGCGGGTCCTTGGCCTCCTCACTCGGGCTGCTGCGGGGAGCGTTGTCGTGTTTGAGCTCGATGACGAGCGCCTCCTCGTCAACGGGGTCCCGGTTGGTGGCGACGCACCGGGAGCCCTGCTTCTTCGCACAGCGATGATCGAACACGACACCAGTCGACTCCAGCTTCCGTCCGGCCTGGGACCCAGGCAGTGGAGCGATATCGCCGAGATCATGGCGTCGGCACCAGGCCTCTTTCCGTCGGCCGATCATGTTCGCGATGCGCTGACGACAAGCGTCCCGGGTGCGCTCCTGGTGGCTGGAGGGCGACCGGCGATGAGTGACGCCCTCCGCGCGGCGCTTCTCGATATTCCGGGCTCCGTGCCGCGGCGCGACAACAGCCCGGCGGCGGCGACCTCCCGCGAAACCGACCGGGCTGATTTCTCGACACGACTCGACCCGATGCTGCGCGCCGGCGCCGCAGCGGTCGAGGCGCGAGACTGGCCGCGGGTCGCACAGGTGGTCCTCGACCTGCAGCAACTCGATGCCGCCAGCGACGACGCAACGCGCACCATCATCGCGCGCGAACGTCGGCGTGTTGCGCCGACGCACGTCATCGACTCCCTCGTGCGTGAGCTGCCCCGTCCACCTGTTCCGCCGGAAATCCTCGCCGCCGTACATGCACTGGGCAACGAGGGAGCGACTGCGCTGGTCGAGGCGCTGAACGGCGCCCCCGGTCGCGCGGAACGGCGTGCCTACATCGACGCACTGGTCTCGGCGCCGCACGCCACCGACGCGCTCGTCACCGCGCTCGGCAGCCATCGACCCGACCTGGTGGCTGGTGCCGCCGAAGTTGCCGGGCTCCGCCGGATGGAAATCGCGGTGCCGGCCCTGACCGGGTTGCTCCGGCACGCCCAGGCGTCGGTGAGGACGGCCGCGTACCGCGCGCTCGAGGAGATCGCTACACCCGATGCCAAGGCGGGGCTGGCCCGTCGCAGCTAGCTGCTGGAACGGGCCGCTCATGCGCCCGGATTGCGCCATGGTCCTCCCCGCATACCTTCCCGCCAATGTCGACCATCCTTCGGTCCCTCCGCACCACTGTCGCATCAATCTGGATGTGGGCCGTCCTGATCACGGTCGTGATCGTGGGCCTTCCATTCGTGGTGCTCTGGCGGACACTCGGCGCTGGCGTCGACCCTGCCAACTACCACGGGGGGCGGCTCTTCCGGGTGCTCGGCAAGGTCGTGGTGGCCCTCACCCCTCGCTGGCACTTCACGGTGCGCGGCCCCGGCCCCGCCGATCCCCGGAATCCTTACGTCGTGGTAGCGAACCACGAATCGTTCGCCGACATGCTGTTGCTTTGTCATCTCCCGTGGGAGATGAAATGGCTCAGCAAGGCGTCGATCATGAAGGTGCCGATCTTCGGCTGGATGATGTGGGGTGTGCGGGACATCCCGGTGCATCGCGGTCTGGCGAGCAGCGCCCGCGCAGCGATGGCGGAGTGCCGTGACCGGCTGGGGAACCGGGCGTCGGTGATGATGTTCCCGGAGGGAACCCGCTCGAAGACGTCGGAGATGCTGCCGTTCAAGGATGGGGCGTTCCGGCTGGCCATCGATGCCGGTGTCCCGATTCTCCCACTCGCGCTCTATGGGACGCGCAACGCCATCGCGAAGCACGATTGGCGGATCAACCCCTCGACCGCGGTAGTGGAGATCCTCGAACCCGAGCCCACTGCCGGGCTGACGCACGATGACATCGGGGCACTGCGGGAGCGGGTCAGGGTGCGCATCGATGCGGCGCGCACCCGACTCCGGGACGAGCTGGGCGCCTAGTTCCGCACCGCGTACGGCTTGGCGTTGCCCTTCGCGTCGAAGCTGTAGATGGTGTAGCGCTGCGACACGGGACCCTCCATACCCGGTGAACCCATCGGCATTCCCGGCGCGCTCAACCCCTTCACACCGGCTGACTTCTCGGCCAGCACCTTCTTGACCAGGTCGGCCGGCACGTGCCCCTCGATCACCACGTTCCCGACGAACGCGGTGTGACACGACTGCAGGTCCTGGGTCACACCGTTCGCGCGCTTGAGCGCGGTGAACTCATCGCGGTTCTCGACCGTCACGGCGAAGCCCTGGGTCTTCATGTAGTCCACCCACTTCTGGCAGCAGCCGCAGGTGGGCGACTTCACGACGCGCATGGGGATCGGGGCCGGTGACCGGGCGGCTGTCAGCGTGACGGCGGTTCCGCCGAGGAGGGCGGCAGCGATCAGCGTTAACATGACCGGGTTGCGCATGGCAGGCCTCAAGCAGGTGACAGGGACGGAGCGAATGCAAGATAGCAGAAGTGGGAACGCTCCCGGGCCGGGAACGTTCCCACTATTGCCTGCCGAATCCGTTCAGTCGCGAACGACGATGATCAGTCGCGAACGACGATCAGGAACTTCCCGCTGTCCCAGAATGCCGGCGAGTTGATCCGGAGGTTGCCCTTGATCTTCCCGTTCGGCAGCACGGTGGAGCCCAGGAGCTGTGGGCTCTGCCGAGTCACGATCCGGTACTCGCGAGTCGGCTCCGGCACGGTGAGCACGGTGTCGACACGACGGTCAAGCCGCTGGAAGAGCTCGGGCCGAAGGTCGCGCGCCGGCTGGAGCGACTTACCTCCGAACACCAGGAACTTGCTCCCCTCGCTCACCACGATCCCGCGCTTGATCAACTCGTCCTTCGTTCCCACGGCGTAGTAGACCGTGTTGGCCTCATCGACAACGTGCGAGAGTGTGTCACCGACCGCAGCCTTGGCGAGGGTGAGCGAATCGGTGGCGCGAGCCAGCGTATCGATCCGCGACGAGAGCGTCTGGATCTGTACGCGCTGCTCGGTGATCAGCGCCTCCTGCTGCTGTGCCGTGCTTCGGAGATCTTCAATGGTCCGCTGGAAGCTCTCGAGCTGCGCGGCAAGTTTCCGCCGCTCCGCGGTCACCGTGCCGATCCGCTTGCGCTGGTCCTCGACCTGCTTCTCGGCGGCATCGAGTCGTGCGATCACTTCGCGGATCTTCCCAAGCATCGCGGCGCGCTCCTCGGCCTTGCCGGCGAGCGGTCGATCACCCGACGAAACGGGACTCACACCCAAGCCGTTCACGCGGGCGAGATCAGCGTTGATTTCGGTGACGAGCTGGGTCGCGGCAAGCACATCGGTAACGAGCGAATCCTTCTGCTCTGCTACCCGGCTCTGCTCGGCGACCATATCATCGTATTTCTTCTGGCTGACGCATCCACCGATCGTGGCGATCGCGGCGAGCGTCAAGAGTGCTTTGCGCATGCCTCTTCCCTGATAAGGTTGATGACGTTTGGGACGTCGTGACACCGGTACGATGCACAAACAGGCGCTGGCATGCCACCCCAGTGGTGTACAGATTTCATACAGCCATCCACCGAGGTACCTCGATGCCCCTTTGTTTCCTGCTCTTGCTGGCGCTCACGGCTTGCGCCCCAGGGCTCGCCACCAATCCGCGAAGCACGGATTCGCCACGCACCGTCACGTTCCTGCACTTCAACGATGCCTACGAGATCACGCCGGTGGCGGGGGGGGCGAGTGGTGGACTCGCACGCTTGGCGACCATCCGCCGGGAGCTCATGGCGTCGTCGCCGGCCCTGCTCACGACGCTTGGCGGCGATTATCTCTCGCCGTCTGCGATGGGGCTCGCCGTGGTTGATGGCCAGCGCCTCGCAGGGCGGCAGATGGTGGCGACGCTCAACGCCATCGGTGTCGACTGGGCGGTGCTGGGCAATCATGAGTTCGACCTCCGCGAGACGGAGTTCCGCCAGCGGCTCGCCGAATCCCGGTTTCGCATCGTCGCGAGCAACGTCACCGATTCTGCGGGCAAACTATTTCCAGGCACCACTCGCCACGAGATCGTGCAGATCCCCACCGGAAACGGCGCGGTGCGCATCGGGATGATCGGTATCACCATCAACAGCAATCGGCCAGCGTGGGTGCGCTTCGAGGATCCGATCGATGCTGCTCGACGCGCAATTGCTGCACTCGGCGACAGCGTCGACGCCATCGTTGCCCTGACCCATCTCACCATCGCTCAGGATCAGCTCCTCGCCGAGGCGCTTCCGGCCATCACGGTCATCCTCGGCGGGCATGAGCACGAGAACTATGTGCTGCGCCGCGGCCCGGGGTTCACGCCGATCATCAAGGCGGACGCCAACGTCCGCACCATCGCGGTCATCACCTTCAGGTGGCACGAAGACGGAGGTGCCCCGCTGGTGCAATCAACCCTGCGCGTGCTCGACCGCACGACTCCCGAAGCGCCAGACGTCGCGCGTGAAGTCGCGGAGTGGGTGGCACGCAGCGATGCGGCGTACCGCGCGCAGGGACTGGAGCCGGGGTCCACCGTGGCGACGATCACGGAGCCGCTTGATGGTCGCGAGGCGGTGGTGCGAAGCCGACCGGGGCCGCTCACGGCGCTGGTTGCCGAGGCGCTCCGGCGCGAGGTGCCCGGCGCCGAGGTGGGCTTGATGAATGGCGGATCGATCAGGATCGATGACGTGATTCCGGCCGGCGTGGTCACGCAATACGACGTGATCCGCATCCTGCCCTTCGGGGGCAATGTCGTGGGCACCACGATGACTGGGGCATTGCTTGAGCGGATTCTCACGCAGGGGGAGGCCAATCGGGGGAGTGGTGGCTTCCTGCATGCTGCAGGGGCCGCACGCGATGCGACGAGGTGGTTGGTGGGCGGTGTGCCGATCGACCCCGCTCGATCCTACCGGGTGGCGACCACCGATTTCCTGCTCACCGGACGCGAGACCGGGCTCGACTGGCTCCTGCCGGGGAATCCCGGCCTCGGACCGGTGCAGCAATTTCGTGACATCCGCGTCGCGGTGATCGAGATGCTCCGCGCGCGCTGAACGCGGGGTCGTTCAGGACCGCTGCCAGAGTTCCACGCGATTTCCCTCGGGATCGTCGAACCACGCGTAGTCGCCGTCGACCGTCTCCTGACGCTCACGGGGCGAGACTCCCAGTTCGCAAAGGCGCTCCAGCACGTCGTCGAGGTCATCCACGCACCAGGTGATCTCGATCAGGCGACGTTCGTGCCCCACCGGATGCTTCGCTTGGTGAATCGCGAACGACATGCGCCCGGGAAACTCGCACCACCATTCATGAGAGCCGGGCTCACGCTGGAAGTAGAGACCGAGATGCTTCTCGTACCATTGTACCAGTACGTCTGCGTGATCCGCGTAGAGCGAGATTCCACCGATGCTCGTGATGCGTCGTTCCAAGCAGGCCTCCGAAGTTGGGAATGCGGTTCAGCAGGATGGGCCATCGCGTTCCGACATCGCAACCCTGGGCACCGCCGCGGTGCGGGGGACAGCCAGGAAGATCGCCGGGGCGGTGAGCTGCGCCGTGGTTGCGCAGTTGGCGCCGGGCCGCTGCAGCACGACACCGATCACCAGCGTGTCATGCGAGACGCGGTGCTCACCGAGTTTCAACACATATCCGCCGCTCGCCCGCATGCCGGCCGCCACAACCAACGCCCGGTCGCGGGTGAGGTCCACCACCGGGAGAGGCGGGACATCCGACATTCCAGCGTGGGCGACACCCCAGGCCGAAACGAGTGCAGCGTGGTCGTCAATCACGATGGTCGTGGCCGCATCCCACCCCGTTTGCTGGAACGACACGAGTTCTCGCACGCGCGTCGTGTCGACCGCCGAGGACGGAGCTGCGGTCGAATCGGACGCCCGACCGTTCGGGCCCGAGGCACACGCAGCGAGCAGCACGACACCCATGGCCGACCGCATCATCGCCATCCCTCCCGCTGGCGGAGCGCCGTGATGTGGGCCACATGGTGCCGGCCGTGCCAGGCGTACATCGCGAGGGTGCGGCCGAGGGGGATCACCGCATCGTGTTCAGGGTGGAGGAAGCCCCGATCCCAGTCATTCGTCGACATCCCGTCGAGGAGCCGGCACCACCGCACGTGCAGCCCCTCCAGCGCGTCGAGCGAGGGGTTTACCGATCCGGTCCGACCGTCGGGCAGCTCGGCCCAGCGCGCCTCCTGGTAGGGCTTGATGGTGGGGGCGTCCTCGGTCATCGCCAGCTTGAAGCGACAGTATGCATTCACATGACTGTCGAGCACATGATGGACCACCTGTCGCACGGTCCAGCCGCCGTCGCGGTAGGATGTGTCGAGCTGTCGGTCGTCAAGTCCCTCCACCGCACCGCGGATCGCTGAGGGCAGCACAGCGATCGCCGCACGCCACTCCGTCGTGCTGGCGTCGGGCCACGCCGATGGCGGTGCGAACCGCCCCGTGGGATACCGCAGGTCATCGGCCATCGTGCACTCCTCTTCAGGTGAGGCGGTAGCGAACACCAGCCCAGACTATCGTCGAGCAAGGATGTCCGGGTCGACTTGCTGGATGGTGCCATGGAGATGCCCCGTTCAGGATGATCTCACGACCAGCGGAGCGTACGACCGAACCGCCGGCGAGGCAAGCGTCAGCGGCGCAGCGTGTGAACGTGCACCTGCTGGACACCGTCCTCGTCGGTCCAGATTCCCACGATCCGGTCACGCGTCACCTGATGCACCACGAGCCCGGCCGGGGTGGTCACCTCGCCGAGCCATCGCCCCTTCCGGTCGAAGACGGTCCAGTGCTGCCGGCCCAGGTTTCGGCGGATTGGCCCCACATCCTCGCGCAACCAGGTGGCGCCGGTGGCATCGACCAGGAGTTGGTCGTATGGTGGCAACTCCTGCGGGAAGCCAGCCTCCGCGATGGCAGCCAGCATCGCGCGCGCGAACTCCGGTGGCAGTTGAGCCGCCTGCGCCTGGTAGCGGGCCATCTGCCTGGCGCGGTCGATGGAGTCGACGACGTGGACGGGACGATCGATTCGCCATACCAGCCCCTTTCGGCCCTGAGGACGCACCATCACCACTTCGTCGCGTTCACCGGTGGCGATCATCACATCATCGCCGTTCGTCCCGATCAGGGTGCGCCGACCGAATGGTCGCTCCATCGCCGAGACATGCTGGGTCGTGGACACCACGAGTTGCTCGTTGCCGGGCACGATGATCACGGGCTCCCCGACAACGCCGGTGGCGGACGCGCGCCGCAGCGGGACCGGCTCCCGCCGCACACCGGTGCGCTCACCGAGCGTCGCCCCGATGCGTGCAGCGACGAGGAGATCGCCGTTGTCGAAACGCGCTGCCGGGGCATAGCCGTAGCGTGCGCCGGAATCGCCGGTAAGCGGAAATGTGCGCACCGGACGGCCGCCGGGGCTGAACATCGTGCCGCGATCGAGTTCATGGTCCCATACCAGCATCGAGTCGGACGGCGCGCCGATCAGAGTGACTTGCAGGAATTCCCCTGTTCCCTCGCCGCGCCCGCCGGCTCGACCCACCGGGAGGCCGGACGCGTCGAAGTAGAGGATCGCCTTCTCGTCGTTGCTCAACAGGGCGAGTCGACCGTCATCGAGCAGGCGCACCGCGACGATGTCGATCAGGAGCGCTGCCGCGGCGTGGGTCGGGTCGCCAATCGCGAGGATTGGGACCGAGTCGATGGTCCATGCGGCGCTGTCGCCCCACACCGGGACGGTCGACGTCACGATCGACACTCCAGCCGAATCGACCGTGGTCCGGCCCGCACGGCCCGCGTCCTTGCCGCACGCGGTCGCGGCGAGGACGAACAGCACCACGGCCGCCCTTCGGCCAGGCCACGTGATCACAGCGAGACCTGCACGCCGGAGGTGAAGAGGCGATCGGTTGTCATGAATCCCGTCTCCGGAAGGCCGTCGTAGCGAATCACGAACGAGAGCTTGAGTCCGATCTGCCGGGTGATCGGTGCCAGGAGTGTGCTCTCGCTGTTCACGCGCAGGTCCTCGCTCTCGCGAAAGTTCGGCAGGAACTCGACAAGCTGGGTAAACGACGCCTTCGGTCCGACGCGATGGACATACGATGTCGCGGCACGCCCGCCCAGAAAGTCGAGGTCGCGGCCGCGAGGCGCGATGCCGCGTTGGGCCGTGAGCGAGACGCCGACTTCGAGCGCAAGCTTGTTCCGCTTGTCCTCAGCCACCACCGCGGACACTCCCCCCACGGTGCTGACCCGCGAGTCGAGGCCGGCGAAGAGGTTCCGCTCGTAGCTGAGCGAGCCGTAGGTGGTCACCGTGCTAGTCAAGCTGTAGTCGGCCCGGATCGAGCCGCGCCAGAGCGACGTGACCGTGGCACCGCGGTTTTTTCCGTGCACCACGGCGAACTGCTGGTTGAATGCCCAGCTTCCGAGCTTGGCCGACACCTTGTACCCGATGTTCAGCGTCTGGACGGAGGAGTTGCCCGACGTCGCCACGTAGCCCGCATCACCCGTGAAGCGGACGGAATTCGCGGGTTTCGGTGTGATCGTGTCGGCAGGGGTGTTGAGAAAGAGCAGCGAGGCAAGCACCAGCGACATCCGGTCTCCGCGTGAAAGCGAATGGCCGACGCCCGCCGACCCAGAGGGAAAATTAACCGTACTCGCGGGGGGATCAGCGAGGCACGCCGAACTGGGCCGGCCGGGCAATTGATGGAGCCTCGCGAGACGCCGCGGGACCGAGGACGTAGACGTCAACGCAGCGTGCCCCGCCGAAGAGCGATCGCATGCAACTGTATCCGCTGGTCCCACCACGGAGCATGCCGGTGAAACGCTCATCGAAGATGATCCGGGTTGCGGTCACGAACCCTGGCCCCTCGGCCGAGACGCCATTCGGCACTGGTCCCCAGATCACGAGCTCGCGATCGATGCTGACCGCACTGAAGCCAGTGCCGTTGCGCGCAATCGACACCAGCACGTTGTCGGAGGTGATCGCGCGTGGTACCGGATCGTCCGCCGTCACGCCGGGCCGACCCAGTGCGTCGCGGGTCGCGCGGCCCCAGCACGCCGCCCGCCCCGACGTCCCGCGGAGGCCGCATGCCGTGCCGCGCAACGTGAGCGCCATCGTGAAGTAGCGGTCCGCCGTCGCGACGGCGCGCGGCGTGGGCGATCCGGCGAGGCCGCCCGGCGGGCCGATCAGCGCGGTTGCATTGCTCCCCCAGCACCACGGTGCACCCGAGATGACGATCCCGCACACCGACTGCTCCGACACATCGATCTCGCGGAACGTCTCGGGGATGTTCACCCTGACCGGCAGCTCGACCTCGCCGCCGATCGTTCCGTTGCCCATCTGCCCGTGCGCGTTGTTTCCCCAGCACCACGCCTCGCCGCCGCTGGTCAGGCCACAGAACACCGGCGACGACTCACCATCGGCAGCGGCGGCGAGCGAGACCAACTGGGGACCGAACGAGGTGAGGAGGGACGCAATCGTCTGGGTCGGCGCAAAACGGCCCGTTCGATAGAGGTCGGCGATCGTGAAGCAGGTGATCCGTCCCGTCACCGACACCGCGCACCATTTGTCGCGCGCAAACGCCAGTGCTACCGTGCGATCAGGAGTGGCGACCACGCCTGATACCGGGATCGAGTCGCGGGTCGGGGGGCGCCAACAGCGAATCGCGCCGAGCAGGGTGACGCCACAGAGGGCGTCGGCGCTGCCACCGACGGCGCTCAACTCTACACTGGCCACGTGGGCTGGGAACCGCGCCGCCGGCTGCGAACCGATGCGTGCCGAGGCCCAGTGGGTTCCCTCACCGGCCGGCATCCGCCACGCCGCGCGCGCGACACCATCGACGTTGGTTACGGGCGATCCAGGCGACACCACTCCGTTGGTGGGCTGCGTTTCCCAGGTGACCGCGACGCCCCGAACCGGTTCGCCGTTGGCATCGACGACCCGCACCTCGAGAGAATCTGCCAGCAGATATCCGGGAGTGCCGGCTTGGTTGGCGCCGCGTTCCGCTGTCGGAGGCGTGACGACAGCCGGTGCGGAAGCTGGCTCGGCGGCACATCCGGCGAGGAGGGCGACAACAACGATCCGGCGCACGGCGTGCTCCAGTGTCAGGGAAACGTGGATTCGGGAGGCACCGGAACGACCTTGCCCGGCGAACGGGGGTCACATCGCGTTGGCGAGCCGGTCGACGATGCCCCGTAGCAGGGCCGCGTCGGGCGCAGCACCCTGCGCGTACCGTGGGGACCCGCCCCCGCGGCCGCCCACTGCATCGAGCGCGGATTTGAGTGCCGCCCCCGCATCGACCCGCGAATCCTCGCTCGCACCGACCACGATCGTTGGTGGCGCCGGGGCCATGGCGATGAAAACCACACCGGATCCGCTTCCCGCCACCTTGGCGATCCGCCGCGCCTGCGCAAGATCTTGCTGGTCAACCCGGTGCACGATCCGCCTCACACCGTCCGGACCCGGAGGTGTCGCGGCACTGAGCAGCTCGAGACGGGCGGCGGCCAACGCATCCAGGGCGAGATCGTGCTCGCGGGTCAGCCTCGCGACCTCTTCGGCACGATTGGCGGCCACGCTGTCGGTATCATCGATCGCGCAGGAGAGGGAGGCCGCCACCTGCTGCAACAGCGCATCTCTCTGCTGGAGCCGCTGCAGGGTGCGCCGACCAGCTACGAACGACACCCGGATGCGGCCCCTGATCCGCTCGACCCCTGCGTGGTAAACCGCTCCGATCTCCGACGTGAGCGACACGTGCGTACCGCCGCATGCACTCCGATCGATTCCCTCGATCGTGACGATCCGCAACGCGCCGCGTCGATCGCTGGCTTTCCGCAATCCAGTCACTGATTCCGCTTCCTCGACCGTGACCACAATCGGTCGTGCCTCGGCGACCACGGCGTTGGCACGATCCTCAAGTTGCTGGAGCTCGGTGGGCAGTGCTTCGGCGGTGTCATACTCGATGGTCGAATGGCTTTCGCCGAAATGCACGCTCACCGTGCTCCACCCGAAGAGGTCTTCGGCGAGCGCCGAAAGGAGGTGCTGCGCGGTGTGCTGTTGCATGTGGTCGATGCGACGATCGTGGTCGATCATGCCGCGCACCGGACCCGGCGCGAGTGGCGCCTCCATCACGTGGATCACTCGTTCACCGTCGTCGATCACGTCGACGACTGCGATGTCATTGAGCGTGCCGGTGTCGTGCGGCTGACCGCCCGACGTTGGATAGAATGCGGAGCGATCAAGGACGATGCGACAGCGATCGGCGCCTTCAAGTGCCGTAGCCGTGAAGTCGAGCAGCGCGGCATCGCGATAGTAGAGCCGTTCGGTGTTCATGCTCATTCGCATGTCACGGGGTCACCCACTGACATCATACCGGGGGCGCGGGGCACGAGGTTCTGGCCGAAGATCGCTCCGAATGGCCGCTGCAGCCGAAACAGCGAGAGGGTGCGGAGCGGCTCCTGGTTCGGGTTGCGCGCTCCGGTGACCTGGTCGGTGGTGGTAACCACGCAGCGGGCGCACGGCTTCACGGCGTCGAGCACGACGCCGCCGATGGCGAGCGAGTGCCACACATCCTCGCTCCACGGCAGCGCACCACTGAGAACCACGTTCGGACGGAACCGGGCCATGGGGATCGGTGCCTCGAGCCGCTGGTTGAGGTCGTCCAGCGATTCCTGGAGCACGCCCAACACCGGATAGCCATCGGTAAACGCGGTCTCGGCGTCCATGCGGGGCGAGAATGCCGGATCGACCAACCGGTGCGACGTCGCGTCGAAGGCCACCAGTCGGCAGGCGCGGCCCAACACTCCGGTGAACCATGCCGCAGCGACATTGCCCTGATCGGCCGCCGACACGCGATCGCCAAATATCGTGACGACGCGGCGATCTGCCTCTGACGGTGCCTCGTGTTCAAATGTTGATCCGGCAGTACGGACGACCAGCGCATCGCCCTCCAGTACGGGAACAAGCGTTGCCAATCGCGGTTCCTCGCGCTGACTGAGGAAGCGATCGTTCTCGTCGACCAGCAGCAAACGCCTGTCTCCCGCGACACCGAGTGCATCGATGGTCGCAACCGCCACGTCGTGGCCACGACATCCCTTGATCGGGTAGCGATGCAGCGAGACGACGTGCATCACGCGTCCGTCAGCCCCTGCATCACGCCGAGGATGTTGCCCTCGGGGTCCTTGACGTAGCCGAGCCAGCCCATCGCCGGGATCTCCATCTTCTCAATCGCCAGCGAGCCGCCGTGTGCCACGGCATCCTCCATCGCCTTGTCGCACGAGGCAACGTCGACTGTGATCACAAACGCGTTGACGGCCTGGCCCTCGACCGGTTGCGGTCCCTGACGGGGCAGCAATCCGCCGTTGATGCCCATACCCGAGCCGGTGTCGACTAGCCAGTACGGCCACGGACCGTCCCACTTGGTGAACGTCCAGCCGAACATCGCCTCGTAGAACGCGATCGCGCGCTCAGGATCATTGGCGTGGATCTCGAAATGGACGGGACGTGGCATGCGAAGCTCCAGTTGAGGGCATCTGCCCATTGAAAGTGTCATGCATCGCAGCGGTACGGCTCGAGTTCGGGGCTACGTGTTCAGTCGGTCAGTTCCGTCCACGAAGTGATTCCCAGAAGGTGTCCAGCGGGACCTTCAATCCGCGACCGATCCAGATCGGGACCGATTGTTCCTCACCGACTCGCCATCGATCCGTCATCGTTCGCTCCAGCGTTACGCTCGTCATGAACGTCCGCAGCTCGTCTTCGGTCCCCCCAGCGACAACCATCACGTTGCCACGTCGATCGCCCGGACCCCAGAACCAGTAGGAACCGCATCCGCAGATCGCCGGAGGCAAGCCAAGGCGCGGGCCATACCAGTCGATCGCCCCGGCACGCCCGTAGTTGCCTGCCGCGAGCACCGCCGTTGCGCGCTCCGACTCCGGCAACTCGTTCCAGACATCGGCGACACCGCGCACAAACTCCTCCCACCCGAGCATGTCGGCGAAGTCCTGCGGCAGTTCGGCAACTTCCCCAAGGTTGGTCGTGACTGCCGCCGAGATACCCATGCGTGCTGCATACGCCGCCATCTTTTCCTTGGGCAAAATCGGCAATCCCATCGGGATGCCAATCGCAACGCCGAAGGCAATCGTCACGGTCGTGAACACGGGAACAATGGCGCGAAACCGGGTGCGCGTGACCGCGCAGAGCCAGACGGCACCTGCCGCGGCGAGTGCCGGCCAGATCGGGCCCAGATAATATGCCTTGCCGTGCAGGGTGATGAGCAGCGCGGCGATCGCCACTGCCGTGACGCCGATCAGCCTGGCCCCTCGCAGGGGGCGGTAGAACAGGAGTGCGGCGATCCCGAGCACGCCCAGCCACGCGATCGGGCCGTAGAGCAGCTGTTCCGTGAGAAACGCGCTCGGCGTCACCACGGCGAGCTGCGAGGCCTGCAGGTCCTGCATCTGTGTTCGTACTGGCCAGTCGAGTGCCACCTGGCCGACAATCGACGGCGATCCGATCACAAGAGCGATCAGTGCCGCCACCCACGGCCACGGCGTCAGAAGTGCGGACCGACGTGGCGAGAAGATGATCCCCGCGACGGCGCCAACTGCGAAGAATGCGATCGAGAACTTCGCGAGCAGGCCAAACCCACCCGCGAGGCCCAGGATGATCCACCATCGGGGCCGGTTGTCGCGTGCGATCATCACGAGAGCGAGAAAGCCGACAGTCCACGCAACCTGATCGAGGATGACGGGCTGGAAGAGCGAGCCCGTGCGCATCATGAGCGGCGTGAAGACCACGGTAAGCACGGCCAGCCACTGTGCCCGGCGCTGGCCACCCAGTTCGGCAGCGATTCGTGCGGTGAGCAACACCAGCGCGCCGTGCGCCACGGCCGGGATGATCCGGAGCCCCCAGATGGTGTCACCGAACAGCCCGCGTTCGGCCTCGGCGATGATCGCGATCAACGGGGGGAAGTCCATCCGGAACAGCGACAGGTGTCGGCCCATCGCGGCGTAAAGGAACTCGTCGCGATGGATGCCGTACGGCGTAATCAGGTTGACAATGACGTGCAGCGCGACGACGCTCGCAGCGAGAAACCAGAGGCGGCGATCGACGATGTTGGCAGTGGTCATGGGAATCGGGGTGGTCATCCCGGTGAATCCTCGGGGATTGCCTCTCGCCCGGTCAAGCCCGTTCGCGCATTTTGAGGGGCACCCCACCCCGGACCTGCGATGCGAGTCCTGATCCCGATCGCCCCCGAGCTCCTCCGCCCGGTCGGTGTCGAGGCCGTGAAGATCCTGCTGGCGGGCTGAACCTTTCCCACATCGCCTCGGTGCGGTAACGTTGGGGGGTCACATCCCCGACATCTCACCGAGGCAATCCAGTATGGCTCGACGCGCGTTCACCCGCGTCGCCGCGACGAGCGCCGCCGCCATCATCATGGCGGCGTGCGCCTCGAACTCCAGGCGCGCCGACACTCCGACGACACCAATGCACAATGCACTCACGCAGGACGAGCGCCGCAACGGCTGGCAACTGCTGTTCGATGGCAGCTCCACCGCCGGGTGGCACACCTACCAGATGAACTCCGCCGCCGGCTGGCAGGTCGTGGACGGCGAGCTCACCACCAGCGGCCCCGGCGCCGGCGACCTCGTCACCGACCGGCAGTTCGATTCGTTCGAGCTCACCCTTGAGTGGAAGGTTCCGCCGAAGGGCAACAGCGGGGTGTTCTACTGGGCGCACGAGGCGACCGAAAAGATCTACGAGAACGCTCCCGAGATGCAGATCCTCGACAACGTCGGCCATCGCGACGGGCTTTCGCCGCTTACGGCGGCGGGGGCACTGTACGGCCTCTCGCCGGCGCCGATCACAGCCGCCCGCTCCGGTGGTGAGTGGAACACCGCACGAATTATCGTGAAGGGCTCGAAAGTGGAGCACTACCTCAACGGCGTCCCGACCGGAAAGGGCGACTTCGATTCCGACGAACTCAAGGCACTCATCGCCGCCAGCAAGTTCAACCAGTGGCCCACCTACGGGAAATCGCGGCGCGGACACATAGGCCTCCAGGGCGACCACGGCAGCGTCTGGTTCCGCAACATCTACATCCGCTCGCTGAAATGAGCACCCGCCTGCGGCTTCAGGTAATGATGTTCCTGCAGTACGCCATCTGGGGGAGCTGGGCCGTCACCCTCGGGACCTACCTCGGACAGACCCTCCAGTTCGAGGGTACCCAGATCGGGTTGATCTACAGCACCACGGCGATCGCCGCGAT
Organism: Gemmatimonadales bacterium; assembly: GCA_046596135.1. GTDB lineage: Bacteria > Gemmatimonadota > Gemmatimonadetes > Gemmatimonadales > GWC2-71-9 > Palsa-1233. The sequence goes on along the minus strand of JBKJMX010000083.1, from coordinate 71,791 downwards.
CATCTCACCGTTCTTTGTCGGCATGGTGGCCGACCGGATCTTTGCCACCGAGAAGATCCTGGCGTTGCTGCACCTCGTGGGCGCTGCGCTGCTCTTCTATGTATCGACCCTCACCACATTCGACACGATGTTCATCGGGATGCTGGCCTACTCGCTGTGTTACATGCCAACGCTGGCACTCACCAACAGCATCTCGATGAGCCACCTCAAGGACCCGGTCGGCGAGTTCGGCGGCGTTCGCGTGCTGGGCACGATCGGCTGGATCGCCGTCGGCCTGCTCCTCGGGAAGCTCGCCGTTGATGCCACCGCAACTCCGCTCATGATCGCCGCCGGCGTGTCGGCCGCGCTCGGCCTCTTCGCATTCGTGCTGCCGCACACGCCGCCGCCGAGTCGTGGCCAAGCGCTCACTGCACGCGACGTCCTCGGCCTCGATGCGCTGGCACTTCTCAAGGATCGCTCGTTTGCGATATTCGTGATCGGCTCCTTCCTGCTCTGCATCCCGCTCCAGTTCTACTACGCCTTTGCCAACCCGTTCCTCAACGAGATCGGGGTCGCGAGCGCTGCCGGCAAGATGACGATCGGGCAGATGAGCGAAGTGTTCTTCATGCTGTTCATCGGCGTACTGCTCCGCAAGCACGGGATCAAGACGATCCTTCTCGTCGCGATGCTGGCGTGGGCCGCACGCTACTTCCTGTTCAGCATGGGCAATGCGGATTCACGGATGTGGATGCTCTACGGCGGGCTGCTGCTGCACGGCGTCTGCTACGACTTCTTCTTCGTGAGCGGCCAGATCTATGTCGACCAGCAAGCCGGCCCGAAGATTCGCGCCGCCGCCCAGGGCTTCATCGCACTGGTGACACTCGGTCTCGGCAACTTCGTCGGCGCGTGGCTCTCAGGCCGGATCGTCGATGCGTACAAGATTACCGACACCACCCACGACTGGGCCGCGATCTGGCGGGTGCCGGCGATCGGCGCACTCGTCATCTTCGTCCTCTTTGCCGTGGCATTCCGGCCTGCTCGGGCGCCGGCCGCGGTCAACGCGTGACACTGTACTCGCTTCGCCACACCAACCCCGGGGCCTGACTCATGGCTGACCGTCGCACCTTCGTGAAGTCCGCCGCTGCCGTCGGCGCGGCATTCCATATCGTCCCGCGCCACGTGCTCGGGCGCGGTTACACCGCACCGAGCGACATGCTGCGGATGGGTTCTATCGGGATCGGTGGCAAGGGAGATTCCGACATCACCGGAATGGTCAAGGCGGGCGTATCGGTCGCGGCGCTGTGCGACGTCGACTGGCGGCAGGGACGGAAGGCGTTCGGGCGTTATCCAGACGCGAAGCGCTTCAAGGACTATCGCGAGATGCTCGACACGATGGGAAGTGAGCTCGACGTGATCACCATCTCGACACCCGACCACGTGCATGCCGCGGCCACGATGGCGGCGCTCAAGATGAACAAGCCTGTCTTCACCCAGAAGCCGCTCACGCGCACCCTGGGCGAAGTTCGCACGCTGATGGCCGAGGCGGGGAAGCGCGGCGTCGCGACGCAGATGGGCAACCAGGGACACGCCGGCGCCGGCACGCGACTGATCCGCGAGTACTACGACGCGGGCGCGATCGGCGAGATCCGCGAGGTGCATTACTGGACTAACCGTCCCATCTGGCCGCAGGGAATCGACCGTCCCACCGATGCCCACAACCCGCATCCATCGTTCGACTGGAACCTCTGGCAGGGCCCCGCGCCGGAGCGTCCCTACAATCCGGCATACGCCCCGTTCCGTTGGCGCGGCTGGTGGGACTACGGCACCGGCGCGCTCGGCGACATCGCCTGCCACGCAATGGACGCGGCGTTCTGGACGTTCGACCTCCGATTCCCCACGCGGATCATCCCCGAGAGCACCACGCTCTACGAGGAGACCGCACCGAAGTCGTCGCGAGTCGAGTACCAATTTCCAGCGCGTGGGAAGCGGCCAGCGGTCAAGGTCGTGTGGCGCGATGGATCGCTCTGGCCGCAGAAGCCGTCGGAACTCGGTGAGTACGACGAATGGCCGGTGGGCGAGGTGGGTGGACAGATGTGGGTCGGCACCGAGGGTGCGATGATCGCCGATGCTTATGGCGACGGGCTGCGGGTGCTCGACGCGAAGAAGGACGCACAGTTCAAGAAGTCGCCGCCGAAGGTGACCTACCAGCGTTCTCCAGGTGTCTACGACGAACTCGTCAATGCGATCACCGGCAAGGGCCCCCGGCCCAACTCATCGTTCGTGGAGCATTCCGGTCCGCTCACCGAGATGGTGCTCTACGGCTGCCTCGCGGTGCGCTCGGGGAAGATCGTCGAGCTCACCCCCGAGGGGGTCGTCAAGACCGACCTGCCGAAGGAGTGGATCAATCCCGACTATCGGAACGGCTGGACGCTGTGAACAGCCGATGATCGTCGAAGCCTGCGTCGATTCATTGGCGACCGCGGTGGCCGCCGAGGTATTTGGCGCCCACCGCGTTGAGGTGTGCGCGAACCTCGATAGGGAGGGAATGACGCCGAGCCATGGACTGGTATCGATGGTGGTCGAACGGGTCTCGATCCCGGTGTACGCAATGGTTCGCCCAAATGAGGGACCGTTCACTTATACAGCGGACCAGCTGGAGATCATGCGCCGGGATGTGAAGCATTTCCGGTGGCTGGGGGCCCATGGGATTGTGACCGGTGCGCTCACCAGCGAGGGTCAAGTCGATTCGGTGGCGATGGCGATCCTCATGGATGCGGCCAAGGACATACCGGTGACGTTCCACCGCGCATTTGACGAGGTCATCGATCCGCTCGAGGCAATCGAAGAGCTCAAGGCGCTGGGCGTAGCCAGGATTCTTACTTCCGGGCAGCACATTACTGCGTGGAAAGGGCGAAAGGTCCTGAAGAAGTTGCGGCAGGCAGCGGGCGACGGCATCACGATTGTGGCCGGGGGCGGGATCAGCGGCGGACATGTGGCCCGGCTGGTCGCCGCGACAGGGGTGGACGAGATCCACCTGCGGGCAACGGGATCGAAACGGCTTCCGAAGGTTCTGGCAGCTCTCCGGTCGCCGCTCACTACTGACGACTGACGAATCTTCCGTCACGCGGGTCCGTCACGCGGCTCGGTCGCGGGGTTCGTCAACCGTCGGCTCGGAAGCCCGCCCATTCGGCCCCCGTATGGTCCGAGCCTCCTCTGACGAACCCCCCATACCTCGCCGCAGGGCCGCTCACAGCTGACGACTGACGACTGACGCTTTGCAGCCGTAAAGCGCAACCCAATCGGTGCATGCGGGCGAGAGGCGGAGGGTTCACCAGAGGAGGCTCGAATGTCTGAGCGGCCCCGCGGTACGCGAGGCCGCGAGTTGGAGCCGACGATGGTGGACTCTCCGATCGAGCCCGCCAGCGCCGACAACCGCCGCGCACCTCCCGCCCAGCGCGAATAATCAGCCGCCGGGCCGGTCGCAGCTAATGACGGACGACCGACGACCCTCCACCCTGACACCTCCCGGAACAAAACGAAGTAGTATTGGGTTGTGCTTCCATGACGGCAGCGATCGTCATCTAACACAACTCTGCGCGAAATCGATCCCGGGTTCAGGGATTTGGTCGCACAGCTTGCAGATCGTCAGTCCATCTCAGGAGGTCGATCATGGCAGGTCGCCGGTCCAGTCCCCGCAGCAGCACCCGTCCCAAGAACTCCGTTCCTCGAGTTACCCCACGTCGCCGCCCCGAGCGGGTTGCTCAGACGAACAAGGATTGGGAGCGCCGACTCGGCGCCTTGGGCGACCCGTCCAACCCGTGGCACCCGATGCGCGACGAGTAGGACAAGAACCACCGCGGCGGCCTCAGGGTCGCCGCGGTGCTGTCGCCGTCTTGCGCTTGTCGGCCCAGGTTTCCAGCCCAGTCACTCGACCGTCGGTTCGGGTGAACTGCACGAAGGTATCGGCGCTGGTTCGCGCCACCTCACCGCGTAACATCAGCCCCTGTACAAATCGATCATTCCCTAGTGGTAGCAACTGGTACTCTGTCGGTTTATCGCCCTCTGCCTGATACGCCACGGCTATCATGGCGTTGCCGCGCATCTCGACGTTGAATCGCTGTCCATCGAGCTGGTATTCACCCAGATATGGCGCCGCATCAGCCGCCGAGATCGAGAGTGGGAAGGTCGGGACGATGCCGAGGGGGATACTGACTCCCCGGCGCCCCCATCGCATCTCGAGGGTCACGCCAGTGATCCCTACTGCGGGAAAGCTCCAGGTGAGCACCTCGGTGTGGGGCACGTCCTGGGGAGTGATGGCAGCGCGGAACTGCCGGGCATTGGAGTCAGGATGCTGGGTGTGGAAGAGGTTGGCTCGTGGCTCCAGCACCAGTGTCCACGGGGTGCGTTCCCGGAGGACCATCCACACCGAATAGCGGCCTGCCGGGATCGCGTTGCCCAGAATGTGGACAGCGCGATTGAACTCGATCGTCGTCGCATCGTCGGCCCCCGGGGTCCATGCGCGACCCCATGGTTCCATGGTGCCATATATCAGCGAGTCACGCCCACGAGACCGGGGGCGTGAGTAATTGACGGTGATCGTGGTGCCATCGATTGTCTGCGAGACGCTCGCCTTCTCGCTGGGGATGAGTTGCGCCACCGCCGGCCCGGGGGCGAGGGCTATCAGCAGGATGGTGAAAGCGATTGCGGGCCAGGCGCGTTTCATCGTCGGCCTCCAGTTCGGGAGAAATCAGGACGGTGGCTGTTCAACCTGGGGGGCTGGAACCGCAGCGCCGTCCGAAGGCAGGATCCGCGACTCGATCAGGGTGCGGAGCGCACGCACCTCCTCATGCAGCTCACGCGTGTCGGAGTCCAGCTCGCGTTCGATCGGCCGGACGAACCACGACGCCACCAGGCCGGCGACCACGCCGTAGAGCATCACACCACCGATCATCATCACCGATGCGACAACCTTCCCACCTGTCGTAACGGGGTACAGATCGCCATAGCCCACGGTGGTCATGGTGGTGACGGCCCAGTAGAGCGCGTTCCCCGCCGAGTTGATCGGGCCGCCGTGATGGAGCTCGAACTGCAGGATCGCCACAGTGCCGGAGAAGAGCACCAGGAAGGCGATCAGCACGGCGGCGAGGCCACCGCTCGACGCGCGGCGGTCGATCAGGAAGGACGCCACCATCTTCGAAGCCCGCGCTGCACGGAGCACCTGCAGGATCCGCACGATCCTGACAGCGCGGCCGAACCGGAGCCCCACCACCAACGGGATACTGGAGACAAGATCGATCCAGCCCCAACTGAAGAAGTAGAGGGTGCGATTGGGTGCGGTCGCGAGCGAGTAGGCGAAATCGATGAAGAAGAAGATGCAGACAACGAGATCGGCCCAGTGCAGCACCGCGACCGTCTCCGGAGGGAGCCGGACGAAAGTGAGCGCGGCCACGATCCCCAGCGCAACGGTGCTGAGGATGAGGATGAAGATCTGGTACGACGTCGACCGCGGCGGTACCAGCGTGATGACTTCGTCGGCGTCGACGACTTTGGCCTGGGGAGTGGGGTCAGTCATGTGGCGGCAGCGCTGCTACTCCGCCACTTCAACAAAGACAGCGGTCCCGTAGCACAGCACCTCCGTCACGCCCGTCATGATCTCACCCGCGTCGTATCGGATGCCCACGACAGCGTTCGCCCCCGCACCGTGTGCCTGATGCAGCATCGTGTCAAACGCCTGCTGCCGCGCCCGTTCGGCCAACGACGTGAACGCACTGATGTTCCCGCCAAAAATTGTCTGCAGCTTGCCGCCGAGTGTGCCCACGATCGATCGGCTCCGAACCACCACGCCACGTACCACGCCTAGGTTTTCGACGATTCGGTATCCCGCTAGATCGAACCCGGTGGTGGTCATCTCGTGCGGCAAATCGGTGACCTGTGAGCGAACAATTGCTGACATTTGGTGATCCTCGGTAAATCGTTAGCCGTGAGCCGTAAGCCCGAAAGCTCGCCGCCCCTCCGTTCTCCGTTCTCCGTCTACGGCTTCCACACCCCTCTCGCCACTTCCGGCAAAAACCCATCGAGTCCGCGCGGCGGGAAGGCCAGCGTCTTCTCCTGCTCGGCACTCATGTACGCCGTCATCAGCACCTGCATCACCTCGACGCCATCGTGAAAGGTGAGCAGCGGCTCCTCCCGGCCCAGGAAGACATTCACGAAGTGTCGGTTCTCATGCACATATCCATAGGCCGACGCTTCGTCGGGCACCACCGGCATCAACCCCATTTCGGCGTTCTGCTTCTCGACTAGGTCCTCGCCCGCTGCTCCCATCACCTCGCGCGAGAAAAAACACGAGAGCTCGCTGTTGAGCGTGTTCCACGCCATCGAGTACTCGGGGCCCAGTAGTTCGCCGCTTAGCCGAAGGCCTGCACCCACGAAACTCCACGAGGTCGATGCTTCCCCGATCACCGTGAGCCCCTCGGGCGTCTCATATGTGATCGTGACCGACGCAAAATCTTCGCTGGGGCGCTTCGTGTAATCAACATCCTTACCGTATCGCTGCTTCAACTGCTTGGCGTATTTCGGCCGAGTCCACTTGAGGGAAGCGATCCGTCCATTGATAGACACCGGCCGCAGCGTCGCGCGGGGCTTTCCGGGTTCAGTGAGGAGGAATCGCACCACCTCGACTGAATGGCACATCATGTCGTTGAGCACGCCACCACCCTGCTTGTCGCCCTGCCAGAACCAAGCGTTGTGCGGTCCCGAATGTTCCTCTGCCGCGCGGGCCAGGTACGGCCTACCGGTGGTCTTCGCGCCGCGCGCCCAAATGAGGTCGCGGCCGCGGGTAATACCGGGAGAGAAGAGCTGGTTCTCGAGGTAGCCGTGCCGGATCCCCGCCTTCTCAACCAGCTTCAGAACCTGTTTCGCTTCTGCAACGCCGCGCGCCAGCGGCTTCTCGCAGGCGATGCCGAGCAGCTCGCCCTTGCCGCTCCGCACGGCGTCGCAGATCTCCTCTACGTTCTCGATTCGCGATTGATTCGGGCCACACAGCCAGATCGCGTGAATTTCGGGGTCGGCCACCATCTCGGTGATGCTCTTGTACGCCTTGGCCGGACCCACGCCAAGATCGTTGGCGAGATTCGCCGCCGAGCCGGCGTTCTTGGCATTGGGGCTCCAGACACCGCGGACATCGGCGTCGCGCACCGCCTGCCATGCCTGGATGTGGAACCGGGTGTTGAAGCCCGAGCCGATGAATCCCACGCCGAGTCGCTTGGGCAGCTTCATCGGGTCGTCCCCAGTCGGCGATACGCTTCGTCGGGGCACCCGGTCCATTCGGCCACTGGCGTGTTCCCTTGGTAGCCAAGGTCGTTCACGCCGATCTCGCTGGTGAAGAACCCCGACGCGGTGAAGTCGCGGAACGAGTTGAACCACGAGACACCGTGTGAATACTCGGGCTTCGCTGTCTTTGGGAACGCGATCTCGTCGAGCAACGCACGTCGCTCTGCGTCGGTGGCAGAAATAAAGTCCTTCATCGTGCGACGGCGCATCTCATGATCGAGCCAGGCGAGGCCTCCGCGGTGTGCCACGCGCATCCCGGGTTCGAGGTCGAGAAAGGTGTCCATGAACTCCGGCACCGCAGCGTCGGTCGCGGATCCGCTGCGTTCATCCTTTGGAATGATGTAATCAACGAGCATTTGCACTGTCTTCCATTCGTGCTCGCTGTAGACCTTGGGATCGTAGCGGCCGCGAGTGCGCTGGCGTGCAGCGTGTGCAATGGCGACGTCGCGGCTCACCTCGGCGGCGCGCGCCTGTGTCGGGAGTGCGAACGCGCCAGCGGTGGCAGCCATCGCGGCGAGGAGCTCGCGACGGTTCATCGTGCCGCCGCTGCCAGCCGCTGGAACTGTCAGCTCGTTGTTATCGTGGTTGCTCACAGCTTCCCTGCCTTCCGCTGGGCGGCGATGTGCCGGCTGGTGCGCATCGAGAGCGCGAGGATGGTCCACGTCGGGTTCTTGTCGGCCTGGCTCACGAACGGTCCACCGTCGGCAACAAAGAGATTGCGGCAATCCCACGCGGCGCACTGACCGTTGAGCGCGCTGGTCTTCGGGTCGTTGCCCATGCGCACCGTGCCGAGTTCGTGGATGATCGATCCGCCGGTGGCGATCCCGTATCCCTGTTCCTTCGTCGGCATCGTCGACCGCACTTCCGCGCCCATCTCGGCGAGCAGCGTGCGGAAGGTTTCCTGCATGTGCTTCACCTGATTGAGCTCGTGATCGCTCCACTTCCACGAGAAACGCAGCACCGGGATTCCCCACTGGTCGACCACGCGGGAGTCGAGCTCACAAAATGAGTCTTCGTTGGGGATCATCTCGCCCCGACCGGAGAACCCGATGGTGGCGCCCCAGTACTTGCGGTAATCATTCTTGAGCGACGTACCGTAGCCACCGCCAGGCGCATAGTTCTGGATCCCGCCCATGAACCCGTAGCTCGGCATGCCCATCCCGCCCCAGATCTCGATGTGATAGCCGCGCGGGAAGTCGAGCTTCTTGTTGTCGACCCACCACGGCATGTAGAGGTGTGCGCCGCCCACGCCGTCGCAGTTGTGGCGCGGCTGGTCCATGAGTGCTGGAACGAATCCACCGACATCGGTGCCCGTGGTGTCGGTGAGGTACTTCCCGACGATGCCGCTGGAGTTACCGATGCCCTGCGGGAATGCGGTCGATTTCGAGTTGAGCATTATGCGCGCTGATTCGCATGCACTTGCGGCGAGCACCACGATCCGACCTTCCGCCTTCTCTTCCTTGCCGGTTGCCTTGTCGATGAACAGCACGCCATCGGCGAGTCCATTGCGACCCACGGTCACCTCGCGTGCCATCGCGCCGGTGCGAATGGTGAGGCGACCGGTTTGCAGGGCGGGGTGAATGAGGACGTTGGGTGACGAGAAGTTCGAGTTGGTAGCGCAACCGCGATTGCATTGGCCGCAGTAGTGGCACGCCGGGCGGCCGTTGGTGGGGCGGGTGAGGATCGACAAGCGTGACGGGATACAGGTCACAGCGTGCTTGTCGGCGGCCTTCTTGACGAGGCTTTCCCAGCACCGCGGCTGCGGTGGGGGCAGGAAATGACCATCGGGGTGATTCCGAAGCCCTTCGTTGCTGCCGAAGATCCCGACCAGGCGGTCGACGTCGTCGTAGAACGGCTTGATCTCGTCGTAGGTGACCGGCCAGTTGTCGCCGAGTCCGTCGACATTCCGACGCTGGAAATCGTCAGGGCCGAAGCGGAGCGAGATGCGGCCCCAGTGATTGGTCCGGCCGCCGAGCATTCGGCCGCGCCACCAGGAGAAGCGGGTGCCGGGGGCTGTGGTGAACGGTTCGCCGGGAATGTTCCAGCCACCGATGCAGGCATCGTGTTCACCGAATGGCCGGTCGGGCGTGCTGGCGCCGCGGCGATCAGTTTCCCACGGGTTGGTGAACATGCTCGAGTCGGTGGCGTTGTCCCACATGCCACCGGCTTCGAGCAGCAGCACGCGGGCACCGGCGCGAGTCAGCTCGTAGGCGGCCATGCCGCCGCCGGCGCCGGAGCCGACAATGACGACGTCGTAGACGTCACGCTTTGGTGATCGAAGGAACATGGAATTGGCCTGACGATGGGGAGGAACTGTGAAGCTACGTGCGACGGAGGCGGATATCCAGTAGAGTACCGTTGCGCCGAGCGATCAAGGCGCCTCACACAACTTCGCCCACACCGCGGCGAACTCCGCTTGGTTGCCTGCCTCCTCGACGAACACCGTCCAGCGCCCCTGGTAGACAAACCGGGTCGGTGTCGATCTGCCACCGATTCCGGGCTTGCCGCCGATTCGGCCACACACCGCGAGCACGGGTGCCCGGCCGTCGACCGACGGCGGTTGGATCACCACCACGCTATCGAAGGTGGCACTCGCGGGGTTGACGAGCAGCGTCGCGAGCGTCGCCTGGGCAGAGTCGCGGAGTGTTGCGGCATTGGTCGCGGCCGATCGTGCGATCGCGTCGACATTGACCGGTGCGATGGCCGCGCTGTCAGCGCCGTTGTCACGCGCGGCATCGGAACATGCGGTGGTCATCAGAATGACGATAACCGCCCGCGTCCATGCAACGGATGATGAGAGGCGCATCACTGGTACCCCCGCGAAGGAGCGATCATCATCGGGACGATGACGATCACTGCGGCTCGCCTGCCTCACCGAAACGACCGAGCACCACAGTCGGCACAATGGCTCGGCGCCGTGATGGGGCTGCCGGCAGGAGGCGGTGCTCATCACAGGTTGATCCTCCGCACCAGTGCCTCAAAGCGGGGATGGCCGTGCAGCGGTTTGAGCAGGAACGAGGCACGGATTCCATAGGTGGCGCCCGACCGCTCGGCCACGGCGTGCTCAAGGTGGTCGAGCGCCCGTTCGTGGTCGCCAAGGCCGATATGCACGAACGCAAGATGGTACGGCGAGACGAAACTCGACTGGGCCAGTTCCTCGAGAGTGCGGAGAACCTCCCGCGCCTCCTCGGTTCGGCTGGCGAGGCCATATGCCTCACCGAGCTGGGCAAGCCACTGCACGCTGGCACCGGGAAGCGTGGGGGCGATGCGAAGCGCGTCGATGCCCTCCTCAATGCGGCCGCAATGGAACAACGCCCACCCCAGCGTTGCCTGGGCGCGGGAATAACCTGGATCGACCTCGACCGCCAACATCGCCGCCGCGAGCGCCTCCTCGAAGCGCTCCGCCCGCAGCAGTTCGGTGGCGACGTCAAGCTTGTGGGTGAGTGGGTCGAGTGCATGGGCGCGACGGAGGTGCTTGAGCGCCTCATCGTGACGGCCCAACGCCGAGTAGAACCGGCCGACGAGGTCGTGAATGTCCGCGCTGTTCGGATTGAGGTCGAGTGCCCGCCGGTATCCTGCCTCCGCACCCATCCAATCGAAATCATGAACCACCCTGAGGTAGGCAGCAGCACTATGGGCTTCGCCGAGGCCGGGATCGAGAAGGAGCGCCTGGTCCACCGCAGCCCGGGCGCGCCGGTAGGCCTCGTCGGGCGCCATCATGCCGCCCTCGGCCATCTCGGTGAAGGAGATGGCAATGCCGGTCCATGCCAGCGCGTACTGCGAGTCGCGTCCGATCGCCCGCTCGAACAACTCGATTCCGGCGTGCAGTCCAGTGGCAGTGAACCGGCCCAACGCGTGGCGCCCCTGCAGGTAGAGGGTGTATGCCTGCACGTCGGCAGTGGGTTCCTTGTGCAGCCTGCGGCGCTCCTCCGTGGAGAGTTCGGTCTCAAGCGCCGACGCGATCTGCAAGGCGACATCGGTCTGGATGGCGAAGATATCGGTCAGGTCACGATCGTATGTCTCGGCCCAGATGCTCCGACCGGTTTCCGCGTCGATCAACTGGACGACCACGCGAACCCGTGAACCCGCCCGGCGAATGCTCCCATCAAGAATTGTTGCCACGTGCAAGCGGGCGGCGATCTCGCTGAGCGGTTGTTCGCGACCGCGGAATGGCATCACGGAATTACGGGCGATCACGGAGAGGTTTCTGAGCTTGGAGAGGTGCGCGATGACATCCTCGGTGATCCCATCGGCGAAGTACTCATCCTCCGCGCCGGTGCCGACGAGCCGGAATGGCAGCACTGCGACGGAGGCGCGGTCAGCCGGTCCAGCTCGTGGCAAGGTGAGTGCTTCGACGAACGCATTGACCGACCGGAACCGATCCTCCGGTGGCTTGGCGAGCGCGCGCGTGATTGCGGCCTCCACCGCGGCTGGCACGGTCGGGTTGGCCCCGCGGACCGAAGGCACCGGGGCACTCATCTGCTTTGCGATCACCGACTGCCAGGACGGGCCGCTGAACGGGGGGACTCCCGCCAGCATTTCGTACAGCAGGATGGCGAGCGAGTAGAGGTCACTCTGTGGGGTGAGCTCACGCTCGCCCATGGCCTGCTCCGGACTCATGTACTCCGGCGTGCCCATCGCCAATCCCTCGTTTGTCAACCGCACCCGGGTCCGTTCCGGTGAGTTGACCGTGAAGGCGATTCCGAAGTCGGCGACCATCGGCCACCCATCGGCGAGGAGGATGTTCTCTGGCTTGATGTCGCGGTGGATCACGCCCTTCGAATGCGCATAGTGAAGTGCCTTGGCGATGTCGGCGGTGATCTTCACCGCCTCGTCAACGTCGAGACGAGTCTCGCGATCAATTTTGTCTCGGAGGGTTTCGCCGTCGACGAATGGCATGACATAGTACAGGTCGCTGCCGGCTCGCCCCGAGTCGAACAGGGGCAGAATGTGCGGATGTTGGAGCGCGGCGGTTGTCTTGATCTCCGCCATGAAGCGCTCAGCGTTGATCACGGCCGCCAGTTCCGGCTTGAGGACCTTGATGGCCACTTGGCGGTCGTGTTTGATGTCATGGGCGAGATAGACCGTGGCCATGCCTCCAGCGCCAAGCTCGCGTTCGATGGTGTAGCGATCGGCGAGTGCGGCGGTGAGCTTGACCAACGGCTCGCTCATGGACTCGCCTCGGACTTGGGTGGGGGTTGGGGCGCCGTGGGGGCAGGAAGCCGACCGATTGAGAATAACGGCTTGCGCCTGAAGGAGCCGGCGGCCGCCCACCCCTTGGTTCAATCATGAGTATTTGTCTGGGGGCCAATTCCTGCTGTACCTTCGGGGAGTCGACTCGGCCAACTGCACCCGCAGGCCATTCTCCTCGCCACCAGCTCAGGACTCACTGCATGGATCGCATCCTGCCGGTGATGGAACGGCGTAAGTTCGGCGAAACCATGCGTCGCGACGCCTGGTGGCTCCCGAACATCCCCGTCGTCACGGTGCTCACCTCGTTCATCGTGTACGCGACCTGGGCCGCATTCCAGAACGCGAACTACACCTCCGGGCCCTACCTCTCGCCGTTCTACTCCCCCGAACTCTGGGGCGCTTCACCGCACGCCTGGTTCGGACCACTCCCCAACTGGTGGCCGGCGTTCATACCGTTTTCACCGGCGCTGATCATTCTGCCGATTCCGGCCCTCTTCCGCTTCACCTGCTACTACTACCGCGGCGCGTACTACAAGGCGTTCTGGGCCGACCCGCCCGCGTGTGCCGTGGGTGAACCCCGCAAGACCTACTGGGGCGAGAAGTCCTTCCCGTTGGTGTTACAGAACCTGCACCGCTACGGCCTGCTGCTGTCAACGCTGCTGCTGATCGTCCTCTGGCGCGACGCCTGGCTCGGGGTCTGGTTCGATGACGGGATGGGCGGCAAGGAGTTCGGCATCGGCGTGGGATCGCTCGTGATGGTGGCGAACGTGCTGCTGCTCTCCGGATATACACTCGGGTGCCATGCCACCCGCCATCTCTTTGGTGGGATCATGAATCGCATGTCGCACGCGCCGATCAGGAAGTTCGCCTACGACTGCTCGAGCACCTGCAACCGGCGCCACATGAACTGGGCCTGGTTCAGCCTCTTCTCGGTCGCCCTGACGGATGTGTATATCCGGCTCTGTGCCACCGGCATCATTACCGACCTGAGGATCCTCTAGGTGGCCGGGTACGAACGGGTTGAGCACGATGTATTGGTGATCGGGGCCGGGGGAGCGGGGCTCCGGGCGGCGATTGCCGCTGCCGACGCGGGGGCACGAGTCGGTCTGGTCTGCAAGTCGCTCCTCGGCAAGGCGCACACCGTGATGGCCGAGGGGGGCGTGGCCGCCGCGATGGGCCACGTCGACGACCGCGACAACTGGCGGGTCCACTTCGCGGACACAATGCGCGGCGGCCAGTACCTGAACAACTCGCGGATGGCCGAGTTGCACGCCAAGGAGGCTCCCGATCGGGTCCGCGAGCTGGAGGCCTGGGGTGCGATCTTCGACCGGACCGACGATGGCCGGATCCTGCAACGCAATTTCGGGGGCCATCGCTATCCTCGGCTGGCCCACGTAGGCGATCGCACCGGCCTGGAGATGATCCGCACGCTTCAGGATCATGCGATCCACCAGGCAATCGACGTCTACATGGAAATGACGGTCGTCCGCCTCCTCCGAAACGGGGACCGCATCACCGGTGCACTGGCCTACGACCGGGAGAAGGGTCGGTTCACACTCTTCGCCGCCCGGGCGGTGGTGGTGGCTACCGGCGGCATCGGCAGGGCATACAGCGTCACCAGCAATAGCTGGGAGTACACTGGCGATGGTCACTCGCTGGCCTACGAGGCCGGTGCGGAACTGCTGGACATGGAGTTCGTGCAGTTCCATCCGACCGGCATGGTCTGGCCACCTAGTGTGCGGGGCATTTTGGTGACCGAGGGGGTGCGCGGTGAGGGCGGGGTGCTCCGGAACTCCGAGGGCAAGCGCTTCCTGTTCGATGACATCCCCGACAACTACAAGAGCCAGACCGCGGACACTCCCGACGAGGGGTGGCGCTATACCCAAGGCGACAAGTCTGCCCGCCGACCACCGGAGTTGCTGACCCGCGACCATGTGGCACGCTGCATCATGCGCGAGGTGCGAGAGGGGCGCGGCTCTCCACACGGTGGCGTTTTTCTCGACATCGCGTGGATCAAGGAACGGTTGCCGAACGCGGCCGAGCACATCAAGCGCAAGCTGCCGTCGATGTACCACCAGTTCATGCAACTGGCGAACATCGACATCACCGCCGTCCCGATGGAGGTGGGGCCCACAACCCATTACATCATGGGTGGCATTCGGGTCGATGGCGACACACAGATGTCGTGCGTGCCAGGCCTGTTCGCCGCCGGGGAGTGTGCCGCAGGGCTCCACGGGGCCAACCGGCTGGGAGGCAATTCGCTGTCCGACCTGCTGGTGTTCGGCAAGCGCGCCGGCGACCACGCCGCAGCGTTCGCCAACGCCAATCCGTCAGCTGCCGACGCGGCCGGTGCGGAAGCGGACGCGGCCGTGGCGGCGGCCCTTGCACCGTTCGACGGTGCCAGCGATTCGGAGTCGGGGTATGCTATTCAGCACGAACTGCAGGAGATGATGCAATCCCTCGTCGGCATCGTGCGTCGTGGACCCGAGATGGTCGAGGCGCTCGAGCGCATCGCGGAATTGCGGGTCCGGGCGGCACGGGTCGGCGTGCCGGGCAACCGGGAGTACAACCCCGGTTGGCACACCGCCCTCGACCTGCGGCACCTCCTCCTGGTGTCCGAAGCGATCGCGCGTGCTGCACTGGACCGAACCGAGAGTCGCGGCGGACATTTTCGGGAGGATCACCCCGAGAAGGATCCGACGTTCGGCACCTTCAACACCGTACTCCGGAAGAATGGCAACGGTGAGATGGAGATCGAACGCACGCCGATCCCGCCGCTGCCGAGCGAACTGGCCGCGATCATCGAAGAGCAAAAGGGGTAGCCACTCCGCAACCAGGGACAGCTGACATGGGATCCACCACCTTCAGGGTTTGGCGCGGGGAACACGGAACCGGCGAATTCGTCGAGTACACTACCGAAGTGAGTGAGGGGATGGTGGTGCTTGATGCGATGCACCAGATCCAGGCCAGTGAGGCCAATGACCTCGCCATTCGATGGAACTGCAAGGCCGGCAAGTGCGGATCGTGCTCCGCGGAGATCAACGGCCGGCCACGGCTACTCTGCATGACTCGCATGGATGAGTTGCCGGCGGGTGAACCGGTGACGGTCGAACCGATGCGAAGCTTTCCGCACGTGCGCGACCTCGTCACCGACGTGTCGTGGAATTTCGAGGTCAAGAAGCGGATCACGAAGTTCAAGCCGCGGGCCCCGGACGCGCCGGATGGCACCTGGCGGATGACCCAGGGAGATGTCGACCGGGTCCAGGAGTTTCGGAAGTGTATTGAGTGTTTTCTCTGCCAGGACGTCTGCCATGTCCTGCGGGAGCACCAGAAGCATCCGGAGTTCAGCGGCCCCCGCCATTTTGTCTACACCGCCGCGCTGGACATGCACCCTCTCGACACCGAGAACCGGATTGCGGATCTCAAGGACGAGCAATCGATCGGCTACTGCAACATCACCAAGTGCTGCACCACCGTGTGCCCGGAGCACATCGCCATCACCGACAACGCCATCATCCCGCTCAAGGAGCGGGTGGTCGACGAGTTCTATGACCCGGTCGTGAAGCTGGTGCGGCTGTTCAGGAGGAAGCGCACATGAGCGCGGAACCAAGAAGGATCAAGCCGATCACCCAGGATGGTGTCGCGGCTGCCCTGAAGAAGGCCGAACAGTACCGAGTGCTCAACGAGCCGATCTCCGCCGAGAGCATCTGCCTCGATGTCCTCGCGGTCGAGCCCGGCAATGTCGAGGCGCGCAAGCTGCAGGTGTTGGCCACGACCGACCAATTCATCACCGGCCGTCCGGCAGACCTGCACCGTGCGGAGGAGGTCGCGTCCACGCTGCAGGATCCGTACACGAAGGCGTATCTGTTTGGGATCATCTGTGAGCGATGGGCCAAGGGGCTGTTGCAGCGAGGAGCCCTCCACGCGGGGGAGATGGCCGACGTATGGCTCGAGAAGGCACATGGTTGGTATGCCAAGGCGGAGGAGGTTCGCCCGCCGATGAACGACGACGCCATCCTGCGATGGAACAGTTGTGTCCGGCTCAGGGAGCGCAACCCGCACGTCGCGCCGAGCCCGCCGGAGGAGTGGGAGCCGAGTCTCGAGGAGGGGTGATAGCCCCCTGTCGCTGCCTGGCGGTGGTGCGTGGTGTCGTGGGGACGCCCCCCCCCCCCGATGCGGCGGCGTCCGGCGATCACGGCACACCGACCTTTCTCGCCAGCGCCTCGAAGGGCGCGAAACCTTTCAGCGCTTCGAATCGGCCTAACGACGACGACCGGATGAATACCATATCGGGGACTCGATCATCGTAGGCCTTCCCCAGCCATTTCATGGCTGCAGGGCGGTCTCCCACTGCGGAGTAGATGTAACTCAGGGTCAGTGACCACCGACGCGCGTCCGGTGACGCGGCGAATTGCGTGGCGATTGCGCGCGCCTCGCTGGCACGCCCCAACCCTGCATAGGCCAGCGCCTCCAGGTCCTGAAAGTGGTGGGCGCGACTCCACGCCAAGGCGCGGGTGTAGTCGTGGGCGGTCAGGTAGGCCACGCCGAGCTGGTACTGGGCATCCCCGTAGGTCGAATCCGCCCGGAGCAGGCGCTCGAACTCCGCGATGGCCTCCGCATCACGCCCGGCCACCGAGAGTATCACCCCAAGGCGTGACCGCATGAGTGGCGTCGAATCGAGGGCGACCGCGCGGCGCATGTGAGCGATCGCCTTCTCATTGTCGTGCCGTATCCGGTTCACGTGCATCAGCCAGAGATGCGCCGAGGCGTACGTTGGATCGAGGGCGATCGCACGGTTGAGCTCCCGCTCCGCGGCGCCCAGATCCCAGTCGTAGAAGAGGTGGACAAACCCCAGTGTGGCGTGCGCTTCGGCCAGCGTGCTGTCGAGGGCAAGCGCTCGGTTGGCTTCCTCCGTGGACTTCGGGCAGACATCCTTCGACAACCGGTACCCGAAGTTTGCCTGGATGCAGTAGGCGTCGGCCAGACCGGCATGTGCCCGGGCGAACATCGGATCGCGCGTGAGGGCCTCCTGGAAGAACGCTGCCGCCTTCTCGAACTCGGAACCGCTGCGAAAGCCGAGCGCATGACGACCCCTCAAGTAGAGATCGTAGGCCTCCGGGTCGGCGGTGCCCTGGCGCATGATGGCCTGCCCGCGCTCCGGGAGGAGTTGCGGGGCGATCTTGAGCACGATCCCACGAGCCACTTCCTCCTGCAGCGCAAACACATCGCTGAACGTCCGATCGAACCGGTCCGACCACACGCCGTAGCCGGTTGCCACACTGGTCAGCGTGGGGGTAATCCGCAGCGTCGCACCATTGCGCCGGACGCTGCCCTCGAGCACCGTAGCCACGTGCAGGCTTTCGCCGATCGCACGCGCGCCGAGGCGGCTCCCTTTGAATCGAAGGGTCGAGCTCCGGGCCGCCACGGAGAGGCCCGGCAATCGTTGCAGGGCCGTTCGCAGTTCGTCGGAGAGACCGTCGCTGAAATAGTCGGCGCCCGAGTCGGAACTCACGTTGTCGAACGCGAGCACGGCGATGGAGCGGGGATCGAAACCCGTGTTCGCCCCGGTGCCGGTCCGGCGGCTCAGCGTGGCCGCCAATGCGACCCCGACAACGACCACCGCCGCGGCCGCGAGTGCAATCACTGCCGGACGACCGAGCCGGTGCCGCGCGCTGGAATCCCCCTCGCGCACCGCGCGGGCAAACGACGCGATGTCGGCAAAGCGATCAGCGGGGTTTTTAGCGAGTGCACACGCCAGGGCTCGGGCTACGTGGGCCGGTACCGCGGGCCGGAGATTGGTGATCGGCGGTGCCGCAATCGTGAGGTGCTGGCGCACCAGGCTTTCCGCGGTGGCACCGTGAAATGGCGGTTCGCCCGCCAGCGCCTCGTACAGCACGCAGGCGAGTTCATACAGGTCCGAGCGACCATCGAGCGAGCTTTCTCCCGCGGCATGCTCCGGACTCATGTACAACGGAGTTCCCAGGACGACGCCTGATTGCGTGAGCCGGGCGGCGGTTACCGCTTGGATCTGGACTGCAATGCCGAAATCGGCGAGCATGGCATGCCCGTCGTGCAACATGATGTTCTCGGGCTTGATGTCCCGATGAATGACTCCCAGGGCATGGGCATGTCCGAGGGCGTCGGACACTTCGCAGGCGATCCGTATCGCGTCCTCGATCGGCAGCTGTCGTTCCCGGAGAATCCTGGCGCGCAGCGTCTCGCCCGCCACCAGCGGCATGACATAGTAGAGCAGGCCATCCGCTTCGCCACTGTCGAGGAGTGGCAGGATGTGCGGATGCTGCAGCCGCGCCGTGGTACGGATTTCGGTCAGGAAGCGATCGGCACCGAGCACCGCGCCGAGATCGGGATGCAACACCTTGATGGCGACATTGCGATCGTGCTTGATGTCGTGGGCGAGGTAGACCGTCGCCATGCCGCCCTGGCCGAGTTCACCCTCGAGGGTGTACCGGTCGGCCAATGCGGCGGTGAGACGCGCCAAGGCGTCGGTCATGGGCGGCCCGTCGTGAAGTTCATCCGCTGCATCAGGGCGATGAATCTCGGCTCGCGGCGGAGCGGGTCGTAGATCGCATCAGCCTTGAGCCAGACCAGCGACTGGGCATTCGCCGCGAACGCCTTCTCCAGGTAGTCCAGCGCGCGCGGAGTGTCGTCCTGACCGAGGTGGAAGAGTGCCACGTCGAACGAGGCACCGTCCCCACTTCGGGACATCTTCTTCAGCTCCGCGAGTGCCTCCCTGGCCTTGACCGGCTCACCGCTTTTGCCATAGGCGTACGCCAGATATCCGGTGACCACCGAGGGCGCGCCCATGGTCCGTGCCTTCTCCAGCAAGGACACCGCCTCGCGGTACTTGCCCAGCTGGAGATTGAGCCACGCCGTGCCAAATGGGGGGAAGTAGAAACTGGGATCGAGATCCGCGGCGCGTTGCGCCAGGGCCGTGGCCGATGGCACGTCGCGCTGGAAGAGGAATGGCACCATGGCGTCGATCAGGATCGCCGGCGACAGCGGATCCAGCACCATGGCCTGCTTCCCCTCCGAGACCGCCTCGTCAAAGCGCTCAAGAAAGCCGAGCATCAGTCCAAACTGATCGTGTGCGAAGGCGTAGTTCGGATTGAGCGCAATGGCACGCCGCAATTCACGCTCGCTCCCGGCCCAGTCGTGCGCGAACCACGCGAGGTAGGTGCCGAGCGACGTGTGGCCCTCCGCAGCGCTGCTGTCGAGCTGCACCGCGCGCTCAGCGGCCTCCCTGGCCTTGGGACCAGCCTCGCCGGGACCCATGAATCCATCATTGAAGGCCGCCCAGAGATAGGCATCAGAGAGCCCGGACCAGGCAGGGGCAAAATTGGGGCTCAGCCGCACCGCCTCCCCGAACTGTGCAACGGCCTTCTCCAGATTTCCGTCGCTCGGCCTATTGAAGAAGTACCGGCCCTTGAGATACGCCTCGTGCGCCGCGGGATCAATACTTGGTGCGGCGGCGAGCCGCGCTTTTTCGCCGGGCGTGAGCTGCGCATTGATCGCCTCCGCGATTGCCGATGCCAGCTCTGCCTGGAGCGCGAACACATCGCTGGATCGACGTTCAAAGCTCTGCGCCCAGATATGCTTGTCGGCGCGGGCATCGATCAGCTGGGCAGTGATCCGCACCTTGTCGCCGGATCGCGTCACCGACCCCTCCACAATTGCATCGACGTCCAGGGCCTTGGCGATCTCCGGCGCCGACGGTCGACCCTTGCCGGCGAACTGCATCGTGGAACCACGCGACGTCACCCGCAGCGCGCTGATAGAGGCCAGGTCCGTCGTCAACTCGTCGGTCATGCCCTCGGCGAAGTAATCCTCGGTGGAATCGGCCGAGTAGTTGTCGAATGGCAGGACGGCGATGGAGCGGATGGTGACGCCCTGACCTCCGCCGGCGGCGGAGCTCCGATGCGTGAACAGGTACGTCCCGATGGCACCCAGCAGGACGAGGCTGGCCGCCACGCCGATCCATTTTTTCGACATCGTCCGTGCAGACATGACCGCGGCGTCCGACGGCTCCGCCAACAGCGACTCGCTGAACTCAAGCGCCGTGGCGAAGCGGTCCATTGGTGCCTTGGCGAGTGCGCGCATCACGGCGGCGTCGACCAGAACTGGCACGCTGTCTCGCAGGATACGCATCGCGGTGGGCCGCTCGGTCATCACCTTGGCGATCACCGCCTGGACTGTGGAACCGCTCACCGGAGGCTCGCCGGTGAGCATCTCGTAGGTCACCGCCCCAAGCGCATAGATGTCGCTCCGCGCACCGACATTGCGATCGCCGGCGGCCTGCTCCGGGCTCATGTAACTCGGCGTGCCGAGGGAGAGCCCCGTCTCGGTCAGGCGTTCACCACCGGCCTCGCTCGCCGCGAGGGCGATGCCGAAGTCGGTGAGGAACGCCTCGCCCTCGTGCAGCAGGATGTTCTCGGGCTTGACGTCGCGATGGATCACACCGTGTCGGTGGGCATGGTCGAGCGCCGAGGCGATCTGGCGGGCGATGCCGAGGGCCTCGTCGATGCCGAGCTGGTGGTCGCGATCGACCTTGGCACGGAGCGACTCGCCGCGGACGAACGGCATGACATAGAACAGGGTACCATCCACTTCACCGGAATCAATCAGGGTCAGGATATGGGGATGGTCGAGTCGGGCGGTGATCTTCACTTCGGCGAGGAAACGCGCTGCCCCGAGGGCCGCAACAAGTTCGGGCCGCAGCACCTTGATGGCGACCTGCCGGTCGTGCTTGATGTCGTGAGCGAGATAGACCGTGGCCATGCCGCCCTGGCCCAGCTCGCGCTCGATGGTGTAGCGGTCGGCGAGGGCGGCGGTGAGCGCTCCGAGACTCATGGCTTCAGCTCCATGACCCAGATGTTGCTCTGGCGATCGCTCAGCGTGTAGTAGATGAGACCGTTGCCGAACCGGAACCCGTAACGGTCGGAGCCGACACGAGTGTCACCAAGGTCGAGCATGCGCTGTGGAATGCCACCGCTAGCTGGAACCGACCAGATTGACGCAACACCGGTGGCAGTGTGGCTTTTGAAGTAGACGGTGCGGCCGTCTTCTGACCAAACCGAAGTCTCCGCGACTGGGGCCCCGGTCTGACTCACATCATACAAGGCCCGGGGCTCGCCACCGTCGACTGGCACGACGCTCAGTTTGCCGCCCAGCAAGTCGGACGTAAAAGTGAGGAAGCGGCCATCGGGCGACCAAGCCGGCCAATAGCCAGCGGCGAGACGCTCTCGGGTTTCCCACGCTCCCCCTGCACCGCGCGTGGCGATCCGGATTGCCGGCGGGCCACTCAGCATGAAGTACGCGATCGACTTCCCATCGGGCGACCACCTCGGCTGTAACTCCTGAGCTGGTGTGTTGGTGAGCTTCTCGAGCGCACCGCCGTCCAAGGGCAGCAGGTAAATGTCGCGGGAATCACCTCGAAACGAATGGAAGACGACTGACCGCCCATCCGGCGATGGATACGGTGAAAACTCGGGAGTCGGGTCGGTTGTCAGTCGCTCTGGTACACCGGTCGAAATGGACATTTTATAGATGTCCGAATTGCCCGCAAGATCCGAGTCGTAGAACAGCCATCGTCCGTCCGCCGAGAGCGTGAAACCTTCGACGGTCTGTTGCCCGAACGTCACCTGCCGCGGGCTCGGCCTGCTGGGCGGCTGGTGCAGCCCGGTCCAAGGCTCCGACCAGACGTTGGCCGAGGTCGTCATGACGGCGTACGCCAATTGACTGTCGTCTGCGGACAGTGAGAAGGTGGAGATGTTGAGACCCACGGTCAGCCGCTCCGCGGCCCCGCGCTTGGTCCCGTCGTCCGCAATCGGGAGCGCATAGAGGTCGGCGACGCCAAACTGGTTTGACAGGAACAACAGATGGCGACCATCCCGCGACCACTGCGGCGACTGGTTGTTCGAGCTGCTGTCGGTCAACGTCACGATCGCACCGTCGTCGACCCGGAACACGGTGATCCAGCTCGGCGCGATGTTGCCGAAGCCGATGCCAGGCATCAGGTACAGCGAGTTCCCAGCCGAACATGCGATCAGGTCACGTGGGCCCCATGTACAGAGCGTCAGCTGCTCTTCGATGGCGAGAGAACGACTGGTGCCGTCCGCCCCATGCAGGAAAAGTGTGTCGCCGACGACATACGCGATTTGGCTATTATCCGGTGACCAGGTCGCCGATTGGACCGGACTGCCGCGGGCGGGCACTTCCTGGCGCGGTGGCCCGCCACCCGCAGGCGCCGAGAAAACCAAGCCATCCTTGATGTAGAGGACCCGCGTTCCGTCGCGCGACCACCGTGGGAAGAGTTCAACGGCAACGCTGTCAGTGGTCAGTGGCACGGGTCGCCCATCGGCGATCGGACGCACATAGATCTTGCTGGCAGTTCCGTTGCCAGCGGAGTAGGCGATCTGCTTGCCGTCGGGAGAAAGCGCCGGCGTCAGTTCCAGCCCCTGCTCCCATGTCACCGGGCTGGATCGACCGAAGGTGGCGAACGATTCGCCACGGCCGCCCGACAGCTGGCGCCCGAGGAAGAACGCCAACGCCGCGGCCGCGACAGCTCCTGCCAGCCACCACGCAGGGCGGGGCCGAGCACTCCGGTACGATGCTGCGCGGGTCATCGTGGATCCCGTGCCGGCCGTCAGGGCCGAGGCGAACGCTGCCGCGGTGACGAAGCGGTCGGCGGGCAACTTCGCCAAGGCCATGAGCACTGCGGCTTCCACGTGATGCGGCACCGTGTCGCGCACGGTGTGAATGGGCGTCGGCCGCTCGGTCATCACCTTGGCCACGATCGCCTGCACGCTCGAGCCGGTGAACGGCGGATCGCCGGCGAGCATCTCGTAGGTGACTGCCCCCAGGGCATAGATGTCGCTCCGCGCGTCGATGGCGCGTTCACCCATTGCCTGTTCGGGTGACATGTACTGCGGTGTGCCGAGTGACAAGCCGGTCTGCGTCATCCGTTGCCCGCCCGCGCTCTGCACCGCGAGCGCGATGCCGAAGTCGGCGACCAACGCGTGTCCGTCCTGCAGTAGGATGTTCTCCGGCTTTATATCGCGGTGAATGACGTGTTGGCCGTGGGCGTAGCCCAGTGCGTCGGCCACCTCCCGCGCGATGGAGATGACGTCGTCGATCGGCAGTTGCCGCTCGCGTTCGAGACGTGCCCGGAGCGTCTCGCCGGTGACAAGTGGCATCACATAGTAGAGAAGGCCATCGGCCTCGCCGCTGTCGAGCAGCGGGAGGATGTGCGGGTGCTGGAGCCGGGCGGTGGTACGGATCTCGGCGAGGAAGCGACCGCCACCGAGGGCAGCTCCGAGATCCGGGTGCAGGACCTTGACGGCAACGTCGCGATCGTGCTTGAGGTCGCGCGCCAGGTACACGGTGGCCATGCCACCCTCGCCGAGTTCGCGCTCTATGCGGTAGCGGTCGGCGAGTGCGGTGGTGAGGCGATCCATTGTCATCCGAGCTCCTTCAACCGGGCTGCGGCCTTCGGGCCGATCGGAGTGGCCTGATATGCATCGGATACAATTCGCAATCGTTCAAAGACCGGCGCCAACGTCGGGTGCGACAACAGCGGCCGCCACAAGGCGTTGTATTTGGTTAGGCCATCGTAAAGGCCAAAGCCGATCTCCACCGCATGGTCAAGCCACTTTGCAGCCTGCTCGATATCGCCGATCAGGGCAAACCCCTCGGCGACCATCTCGGCGTATGACCCGTCGTTCCAGCATGCCTCGAGTAACTCCGGTGTCAGGGCCGCGGCGGCACCAGCGTCGCGCCGGATTCCCCGTGTGAAGAACTCGCCAAGCATCGATGAAAAGTCCGGCGGGTGACCTTCGTGGTGTGCAAGTGCCTCGAGGGCGCGAGGATGGTCGCCCACCGCAAGCGCCGCGAGCGCCTGACAGAGGTACCAGAAGGTTGGCGGCGCGTGTCCAGGTCCGTCTTCCAGACGCGCGAGAGCTCGCTCGGGATGACCACCCATGTATTCTGCAATAATCTGCATCATCGGAGCAGCCTGATGACCGGGTTCCCGACGCAGGACGTCCTCAATGATTGCCCAACCCAGCTCGATGATGCCGCAGTAGACCAGCATGGCGCCATACCAGAATCCGATTTCGAGGTCGTCAGGCATCGCCTCATACGCGATCGATAGCTGCTCCAGTCCTTCTCGGTACTGCTGACTCAGCAACGCCACCAGCCCGCGGATTTCCGCAACATACGGGTTGTCGGGCGCGAGCGCTTCGATTCGGTCGGCATACTCCAGTGCCTTGGCCAAGTTGGTCCGGTCGCTGCTTACGCCAGCGTTGATCGCGGACCAGTGAGCCTTGGCCAATCCCCGAAGTACGAAGATGTTCTCGGGATCCAGCCTGGCAGCCTCTTCAAGATGCTGGAAGGCTTGATTCAATCCTGTCGGGGTAAATGACAGCAGTCCTTCGCGCGCCCGAAGATAGGCATCGTACGCGGCGGCGTTCTCGATCGGTCGCTCGGCAATTCGCCGCCGCTCGTCGCCTGACAGCGTGAGCTCAAGCGCCGCAACTATGGCTGCTGCAGTGCGGTCCTGCATGTCGAAGATGTCGTCGAGGGTGCCGTCGAAGCGATCTGTCCATAGCGTAGCATCTCGCTCGGGATCAATCAGCGACACCGACACCCGGATGCGTTCACCTCCCTTGCGCACGCTGCCTTCGACAAGGTGGGTCACGCCAATTTCCCGGCCGATCTCACGCAATGATCCGCTTCGAGTCCGGTACTGCATCACGGTAGTGCGTGACACCACCCGAAGGGCGCCCACCTTGGAGAGCATCCCAATCGTCTCCTCCGTCAGCCCGTCGGCGAAATAACCGTTCTCCGAATCGGTGCTGAGATTGGCGAATGGCAACACCGCGATCGACATCTCATCGGCCAGCGCGGCTTCACCACGCACGCCGAGCGCTGCGGCGAACTCTTGTGCGGTCCTGAAGCGATGCGCCGGGTCGCGGGCGAGAGCCTTCGCAATGGCAGCGTCACAGGCCGGTGGGGTCTCGGCGCGCTTGGCCCGGGCGCGAGGTGCCTCCTGCGTGAAGCGCTTGACGAGAATCGCCTCATATGTCGCCCCGCTGAACGGGACTTCCCCAGTGAGCAACTCAAAGAGGATGGAAGCCAGCCCGTACACGTCGGAGGCGGCCGTGAGTTCACGTTCACCGGTGGCCTGTTCAGGACTCATGTACGCGGGTGTCCCGAGCGACATTCCCATCTGCGTCAGCCGCTCCACCTCCGGCTTCCCCACCCCACGCGCGATGCCAAAGTCTGCCAGCAGGGCGTGCCCACGACTCAGCAGAATGTTTTCGGGCTTGAGATCACGATGAAGGATCCCCTGGCTGTGCGCATACTCGAGCGCACCTGCCACCTCAGAGATCGATCGGATGGCCTCGTCCACCGCGAGCGGGCCCTCGCGATCCATGCGCGCACGAAGCGATTCACCCTCGATGACCGGCATCACGAAGTAGTGCTGGCCATCAGCGCTTCCCGAGTCGAAAACGGGGACGATGTGCGGGTGCTGGAGCCGTGCGGTGGTCTGGATCTCAAGAAGAAACCGATCGGTGGCGACTGCGGCGCTCACCTCGGGTCGCATGACCTTGATCGCGACATTGCGGCCATGCTTGATGTCATGCGCGAGATACACCGTGGCCATGCCGCCCTGGCCGAGTTCACGGACGAGAGTGTAACGGTCGCCGAGTGCGGCGGTCAGGCGGGCCGGTGCGCTCACGCGCCTCGCTCAGGTCTTGAGGAATTCAGTTGTGTCGGGAACGGCAAATCTACTGCCGGGGCGGTGTTGGCGGAACAGGACACCGCGCGGCTCAGGCCAACGGGTGCGACCAGCGCAGTGCGGGAAAGCGTGCGAAATCGCGGTCGGTGGTCACGAACTCACAGCCGGATTCAATCGCCAGTGCCGCAAGCCAAGCGTCGGGGACCAGATTCCCTCTCGCGCCGGCTTGGAGACAGAGTCGCTGGAAGATCTCCCAGTGCCGGATTCCGGGAGCGATCAACACCGCGTTCGGTTGGGCGCGAAACGCATTCGCAAACCCAAGCGCCGCCTCGATCGGTGCTGGCGGATGAA
The DNA here is from genome assembly GCA_046596135.1 of Gemmatimonadales bacterium. GTDB lineage: Bacteria > Gemmatimonadota > Gemmatimonadetes > Gemmatimonadales > GWC2-71-9 > Palsa-1233. The sequence continues at coordinate 45,180 of JBKJMX010000083.1, read as the reverse complement.
AAATTCGCGGGTGGGTGACAATCCGGAGAAAGCCGCTCAACACCTGCTCGGACACGGCGTAGGCTTCGTCTGACCGCACCAACGCCTCGAGCCACGCGCGGTGTGCCGCATGCTCCGGCGCGTTCTCCCGGAAGGCATAGACGAGGACGTTGACGTCAACAAGTCGCAGGCGGAGCCCCCTCGTCCATCAGGTCGAGCAGGGCAGCACTGTCGTCCAGATCAACTCCCGGAGCGAGCACCCCACCGGCAAAGGTCAGCAGCGGCACTCTCCCGCCATCGGCAGACGTGGAGCGAGTGGTGGTCTGCGCCTCAAGCGCCTCCAAGCCGCGACGGAGAACGTCCGACTTGGTCGTATCAAGGCGCGCGGTGAGCCGCTCCAGTCGCTCGCGGTCGGGTGGCTGCAGGTAGACCTGCACGGGCTCGGCCACACTTGGGCTCCTTTTGGGTGGTTCATGACGGTATCTCATGAAATCATGATACGATCGGGCACACCACCCGTCAACTCGCCCGCTCACCCTCGCCGATCGATCGGGTAGTCGGCGAGTGCGGCCTTGAATGCGGCAAAATCAGTCAGCATCGGAAAGAGGAATGGGTAGGTTAAGCGCGATCGCGAGTTGACATTGTTACCGAATTCAACAAATTCAGTTAATGGCCAAACGACTCCGTGAACCCATTCAGGTCTACCTCTCTTCGGAGGAACGAGCCAAGCTCGACCGTACGGCTCAAGCCATGGGTGTATCCCACTCGGAGGCATTGCGTCGCGGGATCCAGGCGATCGCCGGCACGCAGGCATCCGGGGCATTCCGTGAACTTGCCGATGGCGGGTACCTGACCCCGCCGACAACCGCCGCGGGGGGTGCACCGCCTTCTCTGCCGGTTGCTTGCCTCAAGGATCTCCTCGCGGAACTGGACCAGGATCGCGCCAACAGGTGATCTACCTCGATACGTCGGTCGCGCTCGCACACCTGCTTTCCGAGGATCGGCGGCCACCGTCAGCGATCTGGAACGAGGAGTTGGTGACGAGCCGGCTGCTTGAGTACGAATTCTGGAACCGGTTGCATGCCCGCGACTTGGCACGCTCGCACGGCGACATGGCTCGGCAGATGCTGGCGCGCGTGGCATGGCTCGAACTCCATCCCAAGGTTCTGGCACGAGCGCTCATGCCGTTTCCCACGACAGTTCGAACCCTGGATGCTTTGCACCTCGCGTCAGTGGGCTTCTTGCGGGAACACGGCAAGGAGATCGTGCTGGCCACCTACGATGAGCGCATGGCCCGTGCTGCGACGGCGATGGGGATCCCGCTCTATTCGTTGTAGCTCAGTGAGACGAGGGGTCGCTCAGGGCGACTTCCCGGGATTCGGCAAGGCGTGTTCGCGGAGCACCAGTCCAGACAGCGTTGGCGCGGCGGTGTCCACCAACACTCGGCGAATCATCAGCAGGTCCTTCCCGTTCGGCATGAGCGTGTACTGACGCGAGTCGTCGTTGTCCAACAGGGAATTTTGCGGAGTCTCGAGCACGACCGTGCGGCCGGTGACCCGGAATCCCCCGGTGGTTGACACGTCCGCCGCGATGACCTTGCCGGCGGTGAGTTGTCGGTAGTAGAGCCGCGAGCCATCGGCACTCCAGAGGGGCTCCACGCCGCCGCCCACCGACACCTGTGTCCGCCCCTTCTCGACGTCGGGAAACGGCCGGACCACCACCTCCTTGACGGCGCCGAACCTGACCGCGAACGCGATCCACTTGCCATCGGGTGAGACAATCGGCGACGTCTCCTCGGCCTCCGATGCGGCCACGACGATGGTGGCGGTATCGCCACGCAGGCGCTTGGCATAGATGTCACCGCGTCCAGCAGCGACGTCGTCGGTTCGGTAGAGGAGCCACTCGCCATCGGCCGTGAACCGCACTTCGAAGACGTTTCGCTCGTCGACCTCGATCCACTCCGGAACCCCGGAGCCGTCGGCGTTCCGCATCCAGATGCCCGTCCTGCCACTTCGATCGGAGATCCAGGCGATCCGGCTGCCATCAGGGGACCAGACCGGCCGGGCGTTGAGGGTGCCGTCGAACGTGAACAGGATGGGGGCACCGATCGGGAACGGCTTCAGGTACACATTGCCGCCCGTTCGTGACTCGGAGAGCAGGGAGAACACAGCGGTCGAGCCATCAGACGACAGGTCGATCGTGGTGTTGTTGAGAAAGGCTCCGTTCCACGAGGGATCAACCCTCGTGACTGTACCGCTTGGGTCTACCGCGATGAACTCCCCGATGTTGCTCGCCGCCGCCCCTTCCCCGACGCCATGCAGGATCACCCCATCTGGGCTGATCGCAACCTCGGGTCCGCGGCCGCTGATCATCACGTTGCCGAAGAGCGGAATCCCCACCCCGACCTCGTGGGTCTCAGCATCGAACGGGGCGAGGAACATCGATCGGTCGGCGAGGAGGTAAAGCAGGCGGCCGCCCGGCACGGCCCAAGCTCCCACGGAACCGGGAAGGAATGGCTTCAGTTTCCCCGAATCGACGTCGAGCATCGTGACATGGGGGTTGGTGCAGGACAGGAATTCACACGACGAGATGATCACCTGCCGCCGACCCGGCACTTGGGAGAATCGGACCGGGAAGGAGTTCTGAATGTCATCGGTACTGAACAGCCTGGTGGTGGGGCCACCCGCGGCATCGACCGCAAAGATCAGATCCCCTGCGGCCCCCAGAAAGATGATGGTCCCATCGTCGAGCCAGGCACCCGGCCATTGTTCAATCGTGGAGGCCGAATCCGAGATCTGTTGCGCCGACCCTCCGGCGATCGGGATGCGCATCAACCTGGTTCCGACTGCGAAGGCGACCGACGCTCCATCAGGAGAAAGGAATGGGGCCTGCCCGCCGATGGTCCCGGGAATCGGGCGGGGGTCGACAACTCCCCGCTCCTTGACCCACAGTTGGCGCGTACCGCCCACGGTGTCGCTGAACACGATGGTCTCCCCCCGCGGCCCAACCGCAACCTGCATGGCCACAAACCCGAGGTCGACCTCTGACTGGGTGAGGTGGATCTGGTACGCGAGAGGCGCCAACCTCCCACTGCCCGATCGCAGCCATCCCCACCCCGCCGCCAGCACGGCGACTAGCAACGCTGCGACGAGCGCGGCGGTGACACCACGGTCGTGACCGCGAGCCGACTGTCGCGAACCGCTGCGCCGAAAATGGGTCGACGCTCCATCACTCGTCAGCGCCGCCGCAAACTCGGTCACGGTCCCGAAGCGGTCGGCCGGCAGCTTCGCCAGCGCCGTGAGCACCGCGTCCTCCACCCCGTTGGGTACCGTGTCGCGCAACCGGCTCGGCGGCACCGGCTTCTCGGTCATCACCTTCGCAACGATCGCCTGCGCGGTGCTGCCGGTAAACGGTGGGTCTCCGGTCAGCATCTCGTAGGTTACGCAACCGAGCGCGTAGACGTCGCTCCGGGCGGTGATCTCCCGCTCACCCATCGCCTGTTCGGGGCTCATGTAGTGCGGCGTGCCGAGGGACATGCCGGTCTCGGTCATGCGGGTGCCGGCGGTGCTCGCGGCGAGCGCGATCCCGAAGTCTGCCACCAGCGCCGATCCGTCGTGCAACATGATGTTTTCAGGCTTGATGTCGCGATGGATCACGCCGCGGCGATGGGCGTAGTCGAGCGCCGCGGCCACCTCGGTGGCGATCCGCACGGCGTCGGCGATCGGCAACTGCTTTTCGCGAATGAGTCGATCGCGCAACGACTCGCCCTCGACGAACGGCATCACGTAGTACGCCGTCCCGTCGACTTCGCCCGAGTCGATCAGTCCCAGGATATGGGGATGCTGCAGCGACGCGATGGTGGTGATCTCGCGCAAGAAGCGCTCGGCACCGATGACCGCCGCGAGTTCCGGCTTGAGGACCTTGATCGCGACGTCGCGATCGTGCTTGACGTCATGCGCGAGATAGACGGTGGCCATGCCACCCTGGCCGAGTTCGCGGTCGATGCGGTAGTGGCTGGCGAGCGCAGTTCTGAGTGCCGTAATGTCAGCCACGAAGCGTGTCTCCGGTCGGGGGCACGAACAGAGCGGGGTTGTATGAGCGTGTGCTGGGCGAGTTTGCGCTCATGGGATCAGCCGCGTGAGGGATCAATCCGCCGCAGATGCCTGAGACGGAGTTGTACGGATGCGGCATGCGCCGCTAATGATATAGGCTGGACGAAGAAAAACAGCGCCACCGCGACGGCCCCAATGAGCCCACCTATGGCGCCCGCCTCGACACGAAGCAGGTGTCGCTGGAGGGTTCTGGTGAGGTTGGCGGTTTCGTTCGCGATCACCAAGGGCAGGCCTCGACATCAGTCTTGGAGAAGTCATCACCGACAAAGAGCAACGGTTCGTTGCGCGCAATCGAAAGGGCGTAGCTGAAGCAGTCACCGAAGTTGAGTGCCGCGGCGTGTCGGCCGCGCCCGTAACGGAGTGCAGCATCGCGCGCGATCCCAACTTGCTCTTCGCCCACCGGGACCACTTCCGCGCCAATAGTGCGGAGCAAGCGGTCGAGCTGCGGCTCGCCTGCCTCGCCGAACCGCCCAAGGATCACGAGCGATGCCTCGACCACCGTTGCGGCTGAGACCAAGCGAGTGTGATCGGCATCGACCGCAGCGACCAATCGATCGGCCTCGGGTTCGCTGACGAGGATCGCGACCATCGCGGAGGTATCAAGCACCATCGATTACTCAGGGACGCCGTGGGCATCGTATCCGACAATCTCATCGGCAGAGCGCCCGTCGAACACTGGCAACCGCGCAAGCCGTTGCTGGATTCGGCGCACCTCCGCTCCGATGCCCCGGCGTGCGCGCTGTGACTCCCGCTTCAGGCGATCACGAAGCGCCGTCCGGATCGCATCGGTGAGCGACTCGCCCGTGGCGGCAGCGAGCTCCCGGGCAAGCCGGTCTGTTTCAGGGTCCTTGATGCTGATGGCCATTTATACCTTTATAGACTGGTGTCCATAAGTATAGATGCCTGCATAGACGGGCCGCAACAGACAGCCGGGCTGTCGATGATTGCGGCCGGATCCTGCCGCTTCACCGCCCCGGCCGGTAGACCCGCTCAGTGTGGCCGACGAGTTGATTCGGATAGAAGTAGACTGGCCGCAGCTCACCAGTGGTGTAACGTGCAGCCTGGTCGTTGAAATGTGGTGACGCAGGGTCGCCGCTTTCTCCACCGGCCGTCACGGCACGTGCCCGGACGCTGTCGCGACCAAACTCGACCACGGCCACGAAGCTGTTGCCGCTCGTGCCGTACCAGCGCTTGGTGTTGGGGTATTGCCGCGCGCCGTACGACGCCAGCGAGCCCCACGTGGCGGAGGCGAACGGCACCGGGATGCTCGGTTTGCTGTCATCGAAGTGCGACACGATCTGATCGTCGAGACGCTGGAAGCGATTGATTTCACCCCACGGTGTTGCCCACTTGCCGAAGTCGGAGGTCAACTTGTCACTCGCCGCCGTCAGTGCCGCCAAAAGATCGGCTGGTGCCGCGCGCTCGGCGATGAAATGCTCAAGTCCCAACCCAGCACGACGTGCCGCACCCATCTGTCGCCGCTGCAGTTCCGTGCCCCAGTAGATCGCGAGTGACGTGGCGACCGACGCCGACGACCACCGGTAATCCCAGTCTCGCAACATGCCGATCTGTCCGGCGAGCTTGTCGCGCATCGAATCAGCGACCGGAAGACCGTCATAGGCCCGAATCACCGCCGGCACCATGATACCGAACGCCGGCATATAACTGTCGAACGCGGCGTCGCGGAGCGAGGTCATCGTCACGCCACGCATTTCCGGGAGCAGGCCGAGCGCATGAAGGCCGCGCATGCTCTCCTCGCCACCTGCTTCCACGTAGGTCGGAAACACCGCGCGAGTTGGGCTATTCGGACCTGCCGCCGACCATGGCCAGTTGTTGACGTTGTAGGCCCATCCCGACGCGGGATTGATCGCGTTCGGGGTCTCATCGAGTGAGAGCACGCCGCGCCAATCAGTCGCCGACACGCTGCCATCAACGGGACGAGTCCAATCAAAGGTCGTGTCGCGGCGCGGGATGAAGTTCGAATGCAGATACGCGATGTTGCCTTCGGCGTCGGCGAATAGCGTGTTGTTCGACGAGTTGGTGTGCAGCTCCATCACTTTCAGGTATTCGGCGAGGTTTTTTGCCTTGGTTCGGTCGTACGACTGCATCAGCGCATGCATTGGATCGTTCATCAACGCCGTGGTCACCCACTTGCCATCGGTGGAGCGCGCTACCGGGCCGTGCGGCGTGAAGTACGCCGTGAACCGTCGCGTCGCCATCCTGTCACCCGAGCGATAGGGCACCGTGATCTCGCGACTCGCCACCGGATGCCACGCGCCGTCGTGCCGGTACATCCACCGGCCATCATGTTGCTCTACTGTCTCGAGGTACTCGTCGATGTTGTCGACACCGCTCGACGTGTGCATCCAGCCGGCGGTCGGGTTGAATCCCTGATAGATGAAGAACTGCCCCCAGGTCACCGCACCGTAGGCGTTGAGTCCCTCATCACTGGTCATCTGCAACTCGGAGCGGAAATAGAACGAGGTGTGCGGGTTGATCCAGAGCAGCGCCCGCCCATTGGCGCTTCGTGATGGCGCGATCGCGATGCCGTTGGAGCCACCGGGTTCACGGGGCAACGCCGATTCATTCTCGGCCTCTTCGCCCGCACTCGCACCTCCACTTGCCGCATCGTAGAACGCACGTAGCCCACCGAGGCTCACCCGCTCGATATCGCCACCGATGCTTCCCTCACTGAAGGCCAGCGCCATCCACGGCTCGAAGTGCCGGATAACCTTCGGCCGCACCTCGGGATGCTTTTGCAGGTAGAAGTTGAGGCCGTCGGCCCAGCTGTTCATCAGCGCCACCAGCGGCTTCGGGCTCTGTCGGTAGAGCATGCGCAGCGTGTCGGGATCGATGAAGAGCTTCATCCGCAGGTCGCTCCAGATCGCCGACTCCCCCTCGGCCTCGGCCAAGCGCCCGAGCGCGTTCAGGTAGTTCATCTCAACCCGATTGAAGTCGTCCTCGGCCTGAGCGTAGATCATCCCGAACACCGCGTCGCGGTCGGTCGGCCCGTGCACGTGGGCGATCCCCCAATCGTCGCGCGTGATCGTCACGCGGGCCGCAGTGGCCTCCCAACGTGCGAGGTCGGTGGGTGCTTGAGCGCGCACCGACACCGGAAGGATGAAGAACGCGAAGAGAAGGCAATGTCGAAGGGTCATGGTAGTGACTCGGTAAGAGCGCGCGAGGGATGCCGATCGGGGCGCCGGCGAATGCGGGGGGAATGCTAGTCAACGTTGGTCGCCATCCACCACGTCGCTCGGACATCCGCTTCAGGGTGGGCCGAGCGGGCTCTCACGGCATCCGGTGCGCTCGACGGTGTACGTGGCCCCTGTGATCACCCAGCCCCCTTCCTTCTCGACCAGATCAAAAATGTCGATACCGCAGTGGCTGAACTTGCCGCCGATGTGAAAGTCGTACGGTGCCCACACGACTGCGATCGGACCCCGAATTCGCACCTCGGCGTCCCACATCCTTTCGAGGTAGCTCGTCGTTCCGCGCTTGAGCCCTGCCAGATAGCTGGCAATTGAAGACCGCAGCACCATCCGTTTTCCGCTGCCATCTGGGCGTACGGATACGAAATCGCCCATAGGATCGAGTACGGCCGATGCACCCACCGAGTCCCTGGATGCCATGGTGTCGAAGAAGCGCTGGACTGATTGCAGCACGGCGGTTTCTTCTGTGGTCCGTTTCTGGGTCGGTGCAACGCGGCCGGTCGAACACGACAGCATTGCCGCGGCGAACATGACGGCGACCGCGGCTTGGAAGGACGAGCGCAAATGGACTCCTGAATGATTGGAACCAGCCACGATCGCGGACTGGGTGACGCTTGAGGGGGCCGGTTTCAATGCGGTATGCCATCAACCGGGGGGAGCTGCAGAGACCTACGCGTCCTTGTTCTTGTCGTCCCAGGCCATCGGCTCCCAGAGTTCGACCTTGTTGCCCTCGGGGTCCATGATCCACGCGAACTTGCCGTTTTCGGCTGATTCCGGCCCCTTGACGACCTCAACGCCGCCCGCTCGCAGTTGCGCAAGCATCTCGTCGAGATTATCGACTCGATAGTTGATCATGAACGAGGATTCACTCGGACTGAACCACTTGCTGTCCTTGCCGGCGAGGCTCCAGACGGTGAGTCCACCGTCGTTCGCCTTGTCATCGGGCCACTTGAGAATCGCGCCCCCCCAGTCTTCCGCCGGCATGCCCAGGTGCTCCTGATACCACTTCGCCAACGCCTTGCCATCGCCGGTGCTCTTGAAGAACACGCCGCCGATACCGGTGACTTTTGCCATTACTGCCTCCGCCCGTGGGAACCCGCCCGCACGCCTGTGCGGCGCCACCAACGCTACTTCCGATCCTGTGAGTGCGCCACGGGTGAAACGTTGGTAGGGCCTATTTGATCTCCGACCCCGACAGTTGTTCCTCGCGCCCGACGTCAGGCTTTTCGCCGGTGACCCTTCCTCGCACCAGTTCGAACAGCACCCGCGGCTTAGAGTGTTTGGCCTTCATGTAGTGGGCCGAGCTGGCCTCGATAAGGATGAGGGCGAGTCGTGGATCGTCGGGTCCGCCATCCTTGGCGCCGCCCTCGTCGCCGAACCACGCCTTCCAGTCGGGCTGATAGAGGCTGCGGATCAGGGCGCGGTCCTGGCTGATAGTCGCCTTACCGCTGACTGAGACCCACTCCATCGAGCCACCGTCGAGGTAGGACAGGTTGACGTTGGGCTCGAACTCCAGTTCGTCGATCTTGTGCGTCTCGATGCTGGTGACGAACCAGACATCGGCAATGGCGTTGCGCTTCTGGGTGGCCATCGGTCGCGACACCAGTTGACCATCAGTGCGGCGGGTGGTGAGCATCGCAATCTCGATGTCATCGATCAGCTCGTACAGCTCATCGAGCTTGGTATTCGTGGTGGTCATCTGGCATTCCCTGCGTGCCCCTCAGGGTCGGTCGTGACGGAGGGGAGGACGTCTCCCCTTGTGACGCATGAGCTGCGGATCGGATGCACGATAGGGGCTCCGTTTCCCTTGAATGGGTGGCTACATCATTATTGTCCTGCATTCCAGTCTGCAACCTGGGGATGACCAATGATCAACCGAAGGGAATTCGCCATCGGGAGTGCGGGCGCCATTGCGGCGCTAGCAACCGGCTCCAAGGCCTCAGCGAGCGTGGTCGCGAATGGAAAGGTTCCACTCTCCACCTTGTTGTCGAGTGAACTGGCCGAGCGGTATGGCGCGGTGCCCGCGGATGTGCTGGCGGACGACGAGCCGTTCTGGGCGCGCGTCCGCAGCGGCTATCTCTCACACCCGACGGTTCTCAACCTCGACAACGGGTGGACCAATCCGACGCCACGAGCATCGATCGACAAGCTGATCAGCGGCATGAAGGATCTTGAAGCGCTGCCTGCGGAGCATTTGCAGCGGATGTGGGAGGAGGTCACCACCACAACATTCCGCGCGGCCATCGCGGAGATCATGGGCGTACCCGGATCCGAGATCGCGTTGGTACGCAACGCCACCGAAGCACTCGATACCGTTCTTCTTGGCCTGCCGATGGAGGCGGGTGACGAAGTGGTGTGCTCCACCCACGATTACTACGCGATGCTCGATGCGCTGGAACAACGACGGGACCGCGATGGCGTGGTGCTGCGAATGATCAGTGTGCCTGCTCCGGCGCCTTCCCTTGATGCGCTGGTCGAGGCGTACGCGGTAGCGATGAGCCCGCGGACGAAGCTTGTCCTGCTCACCCATCCGAGCAACCTCACGGGCCAACTGCTCCCGGTCGAGCGCATCGCTGAGGCCGCGCATAGCGTGGGTGCCGAAGTGGTGGTCGACGGCGCGCAGTCGCTGGGGCTGCTCGATGCTGCGGTCCCTTCGCTCGGCTGTGACTACTACGGCGCCAGCACCCACAAATGGCTCGGCACACCGGTGGGAACCGGTGTGCTCTGGATGCGCCCCGCCCATGTGGGCAAGGTGTGGCCGCTGGTGCCGCCCGGGCCGAGTGCAACGGGAATGGGGCGGTTCGAATGGATCGGTACGGCCCCCGCATACATCGAGCCCGCGGCGCTCCCCGCACTGGCGCTGCATCGATCCCTGGGCGCGGCGCGGAAAGCTGCGCGTCTGCGTTACCTCGCGGCTCATCTCAGGACGCGCGTCACCCAATCGATGCCCGATGCGCGCTTCCTTACTCTGGCGGACCCCGCCATGAGAGTGAGCCTGACCACGATGCAACTACCGGGTGTTGATCCCAGTGCCCTTCAAAACCACCTGCGCACCCGTCACAACATCCTGACACAGGCAATGGTCGACAACGCTCGCGCACCAGAGGTAGCTGGCCTGCGGATCAGTCCGAATGTCTACAACACCCCGACTGAGCTGAACCGGTTGGTCGACGCAATGACATCGTACGTGCGCAGCTCGGCGCGGTGAATCTGGCGTAGCGGTGACGGCAGCGCCGTAGTTGTGGTCGGCGCGGCCATGTCACGGCCTCAGGTCCTCCGCACCAGCAACACATCGACGGCCGCGGCAACGGCGACCCCAGCGACATGGCACACCAGATCACTCCAGAGGAAGCCGCTTCCGAGCGCGAGCGCTCCGGCTGGCGTGCCGCGAACGGCGTCAATCCATGGCGCGCGATACAGTTGGCTGAACTCGACCAAAAACGCGAACATCAGCGTGGATAGCGCCACCACGCCGGTGCCCAGCCGCCGGCGGACGAGCGCGATACACCAGAATACGGTGGCGGCCCAGAGGGTGTCGCCCGCGTAGTCAGCAACGAACGGCGGCAGGTTTCCAGGATATCGCCGCGATGCGAGCCCGAGGCCGACCGAAAGAACGACCAGCAGCGCGACGACGCCTCGATTGCGCTCACGCATCGCACTGCCCCCCGAACCACAGGCCTGGTGGACTACGACGATCCATTCCGTGGTGATCGAATCGACGACTAGCGACAGCACGCCGAACTGGCGGCGAGCAACCTCACGCCTTGCCCCGCATCTTGGCCAGCCACCAACGCAACCCGACGAACAGGAATCGCCAGTCATGGAAGAACTCCGGTGGCTTCCCTTCATAGGCGTGGCCGATAAACTGGAAAACCCACCCCGTCACGAACATCGCGAGCGGTACCGGCCAGAAACCACCGACGAAGAGCGCCACTCCCGCCAGCGGGAGCGACAGCGCGATCAGCGGAATCCCGACGGTATGACAGAATCGATTGACGGGATGCTGATGACTCGTTGCATACGACGCGATCCAGTCGTCCCATGATCGTCCACCAAGCATTGAGCGTTCCTCCTGTGGCGTAATTCCAGGCAAGCGACGCCGGCCCACGAATGCTCCGCTGATCGATGACCGATTCTCAAGTTATCATACAGCCTGGTGAGCCACCGTGGCCCAACGGGCCTGTGAGCAGGACCGATCGATCCGGCATTCCCATTCTCTTTCGAATAGCGAGGCGACATGACTCACGAGGCAACCAAGGCGGTGGCTGAAGCGATGACGGCGCTCTGGAAGAGCGAACTGCCTGCGACCCTACGAGTGCTCTCTGCACTTCGAGACGAAACTCGAGACTACCGGCCCGACCCCAAGTCTCGCTCGGCGTGGGACCTCGCAGTCCATCTCGCCACCGCTGACCTCTGGTTCCTCGAGTCCACTGAGCGCGGCGTGTTCGAATTCGACCCCGAGACGGCAAAGCAGGCCGAGGCACAGTTCGCGACGGTCAGCGACATCGTGGCGTTCTACGAGGCGCAGATCCCCGGCGTGATCCGCCGATTGCGGGCATTGAGTTCGGAACAGTTGGCCGAGGAAGTCGACTTCTTCGGAATGATGAAGATGTCACGGGCCGCCTGGATCGGATTCGCGAACAACCACAGTGTCCACCACCGCGGTCAGCTCTCCGCCTACCTACGTGGCCTCGGGGCCAAGGTGCCGGACATCTACGGTCCGAGCGGCGACGCCGAACCCCCGCCCCAGTAAGCGCCTCAACCCTTCAACCCTTCAACCCTTCAACCCTTCAACCCCTCAACCCCTCAACCTTTCAACCTTTCAACCTTTCAACCCTTCAACCTTTCAACCCCTCAACCCTTCAACCTTTCAACCTTTCAACCTTTCACTCCCGCCAACCGCCGAATCTCCCCAGCCATCGCCTTGACCCGGGCGCCGTCGGCTGCCCCGCTCACGTCACCGTCAACCTGCCTCGCGAGTGCATTCAACGCCCGCGCCCGTGCCCGCCCTCTCTGCTTTTCGGCTGCGGTGAGTGCCTGGTCGATCGCGGTGGTGCGCGCTGCCGAGAGACCATTGCCCCGCACCAACTGGTCGAGATAGCTCCGCACTACCGGGAACGCCGCCGGCCACGTGACATGCGGCTGACTCTGCGGATTGAACTCGTCCATCATCACCAGCTTTGCCGCGGCCAGCTCGTTCGCCGACAGGTGTGCGGTGGGCACCATCTCGAGGATGTCGAGCCCGCGCGCCATCTCCGACGAATAGACCTTGCCGTTGTACCAGTATGCTCCCCACGATCCACCGATCGTCCCGCGACCGCGCGTGGTGTCTCCTGCAGCCGGCGGTGCATCGATCGGCCCGCGATCGAAGAACGCGATCTCGAACGGCTTCGCCGGATCGGTGAAGTCGATCACGTTGACGCCACCCTGGTACCACCCCTGCACCACGATGTCACGACCGGGAATCGGCACCAGCGACCCGTTGTGCGAGACACAGTTCTCCTGCGCACTCTGGCCGGTGGGCAGCTTGAAGTACGCGTGCTGTGTCATCTTCCTGTCGGCACCAATCGTGAGCACCGTATTGCCGCCCATCTCCAGCATCGACGTTGCCTGGCACATCGGCTGCGTCCCACCACCCCACTCGTCGGTAAAGAGGAGCTTGGTGCCGTCGTTGCTGAATACCGCCGTGTGCCATAGCGAGAAGTTGGTGTCGGCCACCGCATCGAGGCGCACCGGCTTTTCAGGATTCGAGATGTCCACCAGCAATCCGTAGCTGCCGCACGCCCCCGCCAGAAGCCCCATCGCCGGATATGCGCTGACATCGTGACAGTTGCGGGGGCCGCCACCGGCGCCCGCCCGAGCCGCACCACCACCGCGCCGCGGTGCAGCAGCCAATCCGGTAAAGATCCGCGCACCCGTCACCACCGCCGCCTGCTCAGGATGCGCCAGCGGCACCATGATCACGTCGAGGCGGTACATCGAGTTCGCTTCATCCGCAGGGTCAGTCCCGGCAACACATCCCGCCATCTCCGCGCGCGCGCCCTGGCTTCCCGACACATAGATGTACACGATGCCCTTGTCGGTCGGATGCGGAATCAGCGTGTGGGTGTGCGAGCCTTTGCAGGTCTGCACATTCTTCACCAGCAGTGGCTTCTTCGGATTCGATACGTCGTAGATCCGCACGCCGGCCATGTGATCAGCGGGATCCTTCACGCCGCCCTTGGCACAATCGTTCCGGTTGCCGCCACCCTCGGCCGACACGAAGAGCAAGTTGCCGACGATCGTCGGGTCACCCTGCGAGGTCACGCACTGCACGACCGAGACCAGCTTCGGCTTCGCGGCGTTGCTCACATCCCAGATCGAGAAGCCCGAGAAGTTCCCCTGGTAGACCAGGTTGCCGCGGAAGGCCATGTCGGAATTGACGAAGGTGAGCCCCCGAACCGAATCGAAGGGCGCCGGCTTCGGCGCGGTGCCAAGCAGGCGCATCCCTTCGACCGCTACGCCGGCATCGGTGAGCCCGGCCTTGAGCCCGTCGCGCGGATCGCCACCCTTCGGGTAGGTCTGCGCGCCAAGTGTCGCTGTGGCAGCGATGAACACCAGGGCCACCGCGGCAACGTGACGGATCGTTCGGATCATCGTGGAGCTCCCTCATTGATGGTTGACACCTGCTGACAGGTCCACGACCTGGCATTTGTTACGAGTGACGCTTCTAGCGCACCTGGATCTCGTCGGCAAAGATCCATGCGAGTTCCCCGGCACCCGAATGCCAGCCTGGGAGGCGCCGACCACCACGTGCCACCACGCGCACCCAACGAGTGCGGATGGATCGGGGTAACTCGAACGCGACGAGCTCCCGCGATGTCGCATCGGGCACCACTGTTCGTTCGGTCACCCGGCGATCGACGAGCCGCCAATCTCGGCCATCGGTGGAACGATAGAGCTCGACCGTCTCGGGATGGAGAATCCACGTGTTCACCTGTTCGAGCAATGACAGCTCGACGGTGTGCACCACCCGCACCTCACCCAGGTCGATCGCGGCGTCGAGGTCGGGACCCAACCAACCGTTCCAGAACCCGTCGTTGTATGCCGTTCCGCGCGCGCCATCCACCAACGTATGCAGCCCGGTTCCCGGATACCTGGGATCAGCTGGCGTCGCGAATCGGATCGACTTGCCGACTGCGAGGTGATCCGTGACGGCGATGGTGCGCTGCTCGCCAACCTGTTCGCCATTCCAGCGTGCACTCAGTCGCCAGACCCCGGTGCCCGGCATCGGATCGCCGTCATGCACCGGCCGGGCAGCGTGCTCGTCCGACTCCAGGAGGAGCTGCAGTCCGGTCGTGGCCCCATCATGGGTCACACGGATCGTGTTGCTGGAACTGTCGAAGCGGAATCGCAACGACACGAGCGCATGATCTGCCGGCCCCACGGCGACTCCCGCCGCGCGCATCCCCGCCGCCAATGGCTCGACTCGAGCCCGAAACGATGCAGGGTCCGCCGGTCCATGCCACATCGTCTCCGCGAAACCGAGCAGTCGGGGCCACCACATCAGCTCGGCATTCGCGGGCGAGGTGACATGCTCGGTCCAGAGCGGTGCCTCACCGCCAAGAATTCGTCCACCGCGAGCCGACACCGCGCTGCTTCCCGGATCGAACTGCACCACCCGGTCGAGGGTCAGTTCACTCGCCGGTCGATTCAGGTACACCCATTCAGCAGGCGACGCGATCACATCGGCGCCCGCCTCGAGCGCCTTGGTGATGCGGTCGCTCCCTTGCCACGCCTGCACCACGGCACCGGGAGGCAGCCCCCCATCGAGGATCTCGTCCCACCCGATGAGCACCCGACCGCGGGCGTCGAGCCAACGACCGATGCGCGCGATCATCCACCGCTGCAGGCCATGCTCGTCCCCGAGCCCCTCGCGGCGGATGATCTCCTGGCACGACGGGCATGCTTCCCATCGCTGCTTCGGGACCTCGTCACCGCCGATATGGATGTAGCGCGACGGGAAAAGCTCGAGCACCTCGCCGAGCACCGTCTCGAGAAAGGTGAACGTCGATTCCTTTCCCGGGCAGAGCACGTCAGTGAACACTCCCCAGGTGCTCGGCACCGGGAGCGTGTCACTTGTGCAGCCAAGTTCTGGATATGCAGCAAGCGCGGCGCGGGCGTGACCGGGCATCTCGATCTCGGGCACCACCGTGATCCCCAGCACGCGGGCACGCTCCACCACCTGCCGCACCTCGTCCTTGCTGTACCACCCGCCGTACCGCGATCCGTCCGCTTCGACCCGCCAGCCACCAACCGCGGTGAGGCGCGGCAACGCGTCGATCGCGAGCCGCCACCCCTGGTCCTCGGTCAGGTGCCAGTGAAAGACATTGAGCTTGTAGCGTGACATCCAGTCGAGATGTTCGAGGATGTATTCGACCGGAAAGAGATGTCGCCCGACGTCGAGCATCGTCCCGCGCCAGCCGAACCGCGGAGTATCGGAGATGTCGACCGCTGCAACCTGCCAGTCGCTGCCCCGCCGGTGCATCAACTGACGCAACGTCTGCACTCCCCAGAGCACGCCAGCTTCCGCGGGAGCATCCACCCGGACGCCCGCGGTCGTCACCACGAGCCGGTACGATTCATCGCCGGGTCGCGAGTCGGTAATACCCAGGTTGATCCCACCGCTTCCGTCCGGTGTCTCGCGAAGCCGCGCCGTGATGCCATACTCAGCGAGTGCGCTCACCAGCACCCCCGCGATCTCGCGCATGCGCGGCGTCGCAGGAGCGATTGTCACCACGACCGTATCACGGAATGAAAATGTGCCGCTCCCCACGTGCAGCACCGCGGGCAACGGTATCAGGGCAGGTGCCTCTCCGCCCTGGTGGGCCAGCATCTGTCGCATCAGGTCGATCTCGGCGCTCTGCACCAGATCGATGTCGTTGGCAAGCACACTTACATCCACTTCCTGCGCCGCACCGGGCGTGGCCAGCAACTCGGCCACCATCTGCAGCGCCCCCTCGTGATGCCTGATCATCAATTCGAGGAATCGCTTGTCGAACGGGGCGCCACGCACCGAAGCCAGTTCAGCCAGCTCCTCTCGCGTCAGCATGCCGTTCATCATGATGCTGTGATACGCTGCGGTATCGGGCGCCACTTGCCCATGGTCGTGCAACCACCCCTGCATCAATGCGATCTCGGCGATCTGCGATTGGTCAATCTTCTTCGCAAACCGGATCACGCGCGCATCGCTGCCGCGCTCGTCGGCGAGGCGAGACATATGTATCGCCTGCCCATGATGCGCGATCATCCCCTGCATGAACTGCACGTCGGCGGCGGTGTGGAGCGCCCCATCGGGGATCGGCCGCAACTCCGGCATCCCCTGGTGACTCATGGCGTGCTGCGCATGATCCTGCGCCGCCAGCGGCAGCGCAGTGAGCGTCAGGGTGACTAGCGCGAGCATCAACCCGCGGGACCGACAGATACAGCGCATCAGTGGATGCTGGGTCGGGCCGTCGGAGCGGGCAAGCGGGCTAGACATCGCAGCGATCGCGCGCTTCAGTGAGCGCCGCCATGGCATCACCGCGCGGCGAGAACTCGTGCGCAAGCCAGCCCGTGAACCCCGTGTCCGCGATCGCGGCGGCAATCGCCGAGTAGTTGAGTTCCTGATCGGCGCCGATCTCGCGCCGCCCAGGGTTGCCCGCCGTGTGATAGTGCGCGAACCACTTCCCGTGCTTCCGAATCGTCCGGATGATGTCACCCTCGCTGATCTGCATGTGGTAGATGTCGTACAGCAGCCTCACGCTGGGTGAATCCACCCGCTCGGCCACCGCAATGCCGAACGCCGACGTGTCGCCCTGGAAATCGCGGTGATCCACCTTGCTGTTGAGCATCTCCAGGATCACCGTGACCCCCTGACGTTCGGCAAGCGGCGCGATCTTCGCCAGCCCCTCAGCACATGCGGCAATACCATCGTCCATGGTGATCGTGCCGCGATTGCCGAACATCGCGATGACGTTCGGAATTTTCGCCTCAGCCGCCGCAGGAATAACGGCCTCGAGTTCAGCCAGGATCATCGGATGGTTGGCGCGGTCGTTGAGACCGCGTGAGATGAAGTCGCGACGGCCGCTGGAGTTGGCCGTGCTGATGGCGAGCCCGTGCCGCTGCACCAGCGCCCAGTCGCGACGGTCGACGAGGTCGATGGCGCCGAGTCCGACCCGCTTGACCATCTCGCAGAAATCGTCGTAAGGAATGTTCGCGAACGGCCACCGACAGACCGACTGCCGGAGCCGCCCCAGCCGACGAGGAACCGCCGCAGCCAATGGGATTGAACCGACCACGCCGAGGGTGACCGCCGTCGATGCAATAAATGAACGACGTTTCATGAGTCCCTCACCATTGTCGGGAAAACTGTTGGACTTGTGGCCGTAGTCAGAACCTCAGCGCCTTGAGGTAGCGGTACGACGTCGCGACACTGGTGAGCGAATCCGCCGGATTGTCGTGCTCCACAAAGTAATGCTTGATGCCAGCCACCTTTCGCGCCGCGAAGATTCGCTTGAAATCGATCACGCCCTTCCCGACCTCGGTCATCTTGTGTTCCGGTGGCGGGCCGCCGTCCTTTACATGGACCAACGGGAACCGCTCCGGATACCGCGCAAAATAATCGAGCGGATCAGCGCCACCCTTCACCGTCCAGTAGAGGTCCATCTCGAAGTCGACGTATTTCGGGTCGGTGTGCTCGAGCAGCAGGTCGAGCATCGGACGCCCGTCGAGTTCCTTGAACTCGAAGTCATGATTGTGATAGGCAAACCGCATCCCCGACCGCTTCGCGTCCTCACCCGCCTTGTTGAAGAGGTCGGCGGTCCGTCGCACCGCATCGACGGAGTCGCGATCCGATTCGGCGAGCCACGCCACCAGCAACCACTTGTGACCAACCTCGTTCGCCTCGGCGAGCGTCCGGTTCCACGGGCCGCGGACCGCGTCGATCCCGACGTGCGCCGCCGGGGCAGAGAGTCCGTTGCGCTTGAGGAGCTGCTTGAGGGCGCGCGGGGGTCGGTTGAAGTATCCGGCGAACTCCACCTCGCGGTACCCGATGCGAGCCACATCGGCGAGGGTGCGCTCGACACTGATCTTCATCTGGTCGCGCACCGTGTAGAGCTGCAGCCCGATCTTGTCGATCTTCTCATCGGCGAGCAGCGTCGAGGGCATCGTTGCCGACGCTGCCACTGCTCCCATCGTTCCCACGAATGTGCGTCGATCCATCAGAGCTCCTTGCGTTTCAGCGCCTGCACCGCATAGTCGGCGGCGCGCGCGGTCAGTGCCATATAGGTGATCGACGGATTCTGGCATGCCGACGAGGCCATGCACGCACCATCGGTGACAAAGACGTTCTTCGCGTCCCACACCTGGTTCCAGCGGTTGAGCACCGAGGTCTTCCTGTCCTTCCCCATCCGGGCGGTGCCCATCTCGTGGATCGTGAGTCCCGGCGGTGTCTGGTTGTCGTACGTGCTCACGTCGGTGCACCCCGACGCCTCGAGCATCTCGGCGGCCGCCAACTGGGCGTCCTTCATCATCGCCTTCTCGTTGTCGCGCCAGCGCGCATCGATATGCAGCACCGGCACGCCCCAGCGATCGACCTTGTCCGCATGCAGCGTCACCCGGTTGTCCGCATGGGGGAGACACTCACCGAAGCCGCCCAGTGACATCCGCCACGAACCGTAGACGGGAGTGCGGAGGTCGCGCTTGAAGTCGGCGCCGAACCCGACCTTGGAGACACCGCGGCGCCAACCCTCGACGCTGCGATACCCTCCTCCTTGATACGCATATCCGCGCAGGAAGTTCGGCTCCTGGTCGGTGACGTTGCGAAAACGCGGCAGGTAGACGCCGTTGGGGCGCGAACCGGTGGTACGACGATCCTCGAAGCCGGGCACCACGCCGCGAGCACCCGCTTGCATGGTGTGGTCCATCAGGTATCGGCCGAGCACGCCGCTGTTGCCACCGAGTCCCTCCGGATGCGACCGGCTGCGGGAATTGAGCAGGATTCGGGTCGACTCGAGCGCCGACGCGCAGACGAAGACGATTCGCGCATCGTAGTCAATCGGCTGCATCGTCTGGCCGTCGATCACTCGCACGCCGGTCACCTTGCCGGCGGCATCGTTCCACGTCACCGAATGCACCACCGAAAACGGCCGGATGGTGCACCGACCCGTCGACACCGCATCAAGCAGTGTGGTCTGCACCGAGTTGAAGTATGCTGCCGTGGTACAGCCACGGTGACAGTCGCCACAGTAGTGGCACGCAGCGCGACCGTTGTGCGCCACCGTGAGGTTGGCGACGCGCCCCATGGTCAGCACCCGGCGACCGCCGTAGTGACGGGCTATGCCGTCGCGGACAAACTCTTCCGAACATGTCATCGGCATCGGCGGGAGGAACGGCCCGTCGGGAAGCTGCGAGAGGCCGAGCTTTTCGCCCGAGATCCCGGCGTAGGCCTCGACGCGGTCGTACCACGGTGCGATGTCCTTGTACCGGATCGGCCAGTCGACGCCGTTGCCATCGCGCTGATTGGCGGTGAAGTCGAGGTCGCTCCACCGATAGCACTGCCGCCCCCACATGATCGACTTGCCACCCATCTGTCGCCCGCGGATCCAGTCGAACGGACGGCCCTCTGGCGTGGTGTACGGGTTGTCGACGTCATCGACAAAGAACTGCGTCGCGCCCTCGTCACACGCGTAGCACTTGCGCTGCACCGGCTGGCGCGCAGTGAGGGCGCGCTGGTCGCCGAGATAGCGATAGTCGAACTCGAACGCGGGTGCATTCATCAGGTAGTCACGCGCGGGATCGATCGGCCGCCCAGCCTCAAGGATGAGCACGCGTAGCCCGCGTTCGCTCAATTCCTTCGCGGCCATGCCGCCGGTGATGCCGCTGCCAATCACAATGGCGTCCCACGTGTCCCGCGCCATCAGCGTACCCCCTTGATTGGGGCGCACCCATCGAACCGACCCGGAAAGAAGTCGATCTCGAGTTCGTCCTCGATCCCGATGCGCGAGGTGTAATAGCCGATCAGGGTGAGCTCCTTGAGGTCACGCCAGAACGTCCCGCCACTCACACCGGTCGAGTCGCGCTCGACGGCAGTGAGGATCGCGTCCTGCTCGATGGTGCTTCCATCAATGAAGAGATGCTGCACGGTGCGCCCGCTGCGCACGTCGAGATCGACCAGCCCGTCGAGAAAGCGCCGCTGCCGCACCACCGGATAGTGATCCGCCACGATCCGCTCGGCGAAGCGATGGCACTCTGCCACCATCGCTCCGGGCGTCTCGGTGTCGGGAATGATCCGGTCGCACGCCGCGGCGACGGTGTGCATCTGGTGCATGTCAAAGAAGCCGAGCGGGGGCCCGCCCCGGGCGAGCTCGCGGTGGGTCCGGCGGCTCACGGCCAGGAGCTGGTCCGGCGTCAGCGCACCGATTGCACAGACGCCCCCGAGCAGACGGAGCACGTCGCGACGAGAGTACATGGCAGGGCCTTGAGAGGGTTGTGACGGAAGGTAACGGAGAACGGAGAACGGAGAACGGCGCCCGACAGGGGTCCGTCACGCGGCTCGGTCGCGGGATTCGACAACCGTCGGCTCGGAAGCCCGCCCATTCGGCACCGGGATGATCCGAGCCTCCTCTGACGAACCCCCCGTACCTCGCCGCATTCACGGTCACAACTGACGACTGACGACTTGCAGCCTCAAAGCGCACCAAGTCGGTGCATGCGGGCGAGAGGCGGAGGGTTCACCAGAGGAGGCTCGACTGTCTGAGCGGCCCCGCGCGACGCGAGGGCCGCGAGTTGGAGCCGACGAGGGTGGAGTCTCCGATCGAGCCCGCCGGCACCGAACCCGGTCCGTGCATCTGGCGGACGCATTCCGTCAATGCGGCGTGCGCAGCCTCGGATCCGGGATCTGGTCGATCCGATCGGTCAGTACCCTCGACAGAAACTCTTGCGACTCGACGATCCGGTCGATTTGCTGGGCCATCTGGTCGACCTGAGACTCGAGCTGCTGGACCCGGCCGTCACCGCCATTGCGGTGGACGATCGGGGCATCGTCGGTGAAGCTCGCCGGGTGGACTCCCTGCGCGGCCGCCATCCCCCAGAGTCGATCCTGCAGCCGTCGCCGGATCCGCGAGTTGTGGACCCACATCCCGGTAGCGAACGCGGCCCACATCAGTGCCATCATCATCAGCGCGAATTCATCCCGCATGGTGGTCTCCGGTGTCAGTCTGGTCGGCCCGGAATCGAATGGATCCGGCGGTGGCACGCAATATCAGGACGGTATCGACAGCAGGAAGGTGTCGATGATGCGAGCGGTCTCGTCGGGCGCGTCCATCATGATCCAGTGCGACACGCCCGGTATCGCATGGTGCGCGAGGTCGGGGAGGAGCGCCTGCAGGGCGAAGTCGGCAGCGTTGGATGGCGAGGTGACCAACAGCACCGGCCCGGGATACGCAGCCAACGCAAGCGCGGGTCGATACGCCAGAAGCGCATGATAGATCAATCGCACCATCGGGCGCGGAGCGGCAAGAATCGCCGCGCGAACCGTCAGCTCCGTGGCCGTTTGCGCGCCAGCAAGCGCCACGTCGATCGCCCCATCCACCGTCTCGAGGAAGTGGTCGTCGCTGTCGAGACTGGCCCGGAATGCGTCGAGTACCCCGGTCGGCAGTCCGGTATAATCACCCGCTCCATCAATCACCACCAACCCAGCCACCCGGGACGGTGCCATGCGAGCCATCTCGATCGCGATGCTCGCGCCGAAGGAGTGCCCGACCACGATGCACCGTTCGACATCGAGCTGGTCGAGGACACCCAGCAGGTCGGCCGCATGCGAGGCGATGTCGTGGTCACCGTCGGCGGGAAGCGCCGAGCGCCCGTGTCCCCGCAATTCTGGGATGATCACCCGACACCGCGTGTCGAGCGCGGCAACCGTCGAGCGCCAGAAGCCGATGTCGCCTGCCATGCCATGCACGAGGACGAGCGGGATCCCCCCGTGCCCGTGCTCCTCCAGCACCATCGCGCCCGCGCCCCCGCGCACCGTCCTCACCGCCGCGGGAGCTCCGCACAATAGGTCGGACCCACCGGATCAGGCGCGCCGTACTGGCTCCGGACCAACCGCCCGCTGCCATCGGCGGCGATCGTCACCGAGAAGAGTTGCGCGTAGCTGCTATCGCAGAGGTCGAGAAGGGTTGGTCCACCCAGCGCCCGAATGATGGGAAGGACCGTGTTGCTGTGTCCCACAACGAGCACCACGCTGTCGAGCGCCTCGGCGCGGATGATGCCCGCCGCACTGAGCGTCGGATCGCGTTCGGTCTGCGACGCCTTCTCGGCGTGGCGCACGACGATGACCGTCGGTTGGCCGATGGTGTCTTGCGGCAGCGACAGGGCGAACGCGAGCGCTGCGACGGCAAACATCATGGTGCCCCCAGGGTGAAGCTGTCCCGCAATCTATTCACCACCGTCGCAGCAACGACCGCGCGCCGCCAGCCCGGAGGCTGACGGCGCGACGGTAGAAGATCCGGCCGAAGAGGCACGGACCGGTCAGCAGGCTGCTACCGATTCATCGCCCGGTAGATGAAGAGCAGGATCATCGCACCGATCACCGAACCGATGAACCCGACCGACGGCGCGAGACCCAGGGCCCGGGCCAGGAAGGCACCGACGAATGAACCGGCGATGCCCAGCACGGTGGTGATGATGAAGCCGCCTGGATCCTTGCCGGGCATGAGGAACTTGGCCACGACGCCGATGATGAAACCGATGAGAATGGTCCAGATGATGCCCACGGTACGCTCCTGTCCAAAAGTGTGATCCCGCTACCGTACCCGGCCGAGCCGGGCCCCTGCCCCTGCGCCGGATTGACTCCGGTCGATCCGCCGGGAACGCGGAGAGGCCGCTCGCTCTCCTCCCGACATTGCTGGCGTGGACGAACAAGCCACGCCGATCCTCACAACCAGGTGGCTGGCACGTTCGACAGCATCCAGGCGATCACCCGCACCGCTGCCCAGATCACGAATCCCGCCAGCGCCAGCACGCCCACGCCGGTCGCAACGAGCACCCCGACGCTCGAGCGTCGCACCCGGGCCGGGTCGTCGACCCATTGCTCCACCAGCGCCAAGTTCCTGGTGTTCGACTTCCACCCCAAGTCGAAGAGGTCGCCCAGCAGCGGAACGATGCCGATGATGGTGTCTACACCGATGTTCAGCAACATCCGCAACAGCACCACCGGGGACACCCTGAGGCGCGCGGCAATCAGCATCCCGTAAATGCCAAGCGCGCCACCTGCGAGATCGCCCACACCGGGGATCAATCCGATGATGGCGTCGAGACCGACACGCCGGCCGATCACCGGCAACGGGACGAGATCATCCCATACGCGCGCGATCCGTCGCAGGTGCTCGATCCCGCCCCGCTCCGTGGTCACGTCACTCCCCGGCGTTGGAGGGCCTCACGGTGCTGCCGCGCCCAGGCGCGTCGTGTCAAGCACCAGTCGCGCGAGCTCGGCGCGCCGTCGGCCACCGTTCTCGACCCGCACCCGCATCACGATGCCTGGCTCAACGGCAAATGGATAGGAGGGATCAAAACGCGCCTCCGCCACCATCTTCCACGAGGCGACGTCGAACACCTCGACCATGGTGTCGTGCACCTTGTCGGGATCATCGATCGTGGTCGTCGTGTCGGTGGCGCTGTCCACCTCGCGATCGACTCCCTTCTTCCACTGCTCGTCGAGCGCTTTGCCCAGCACCCACAACCGCCCTGCCGCATCGAACCACGCATCCTGCACCGACGGGCGGGGCGTATCGGACGCGGCGGCAGCCTCGATGATGGGATACCACGACGGCGCGCGGTCGTGCGATGCGAGCAGCTTCCCCGACAGGTCCCAGTGCTCAACCCGCCAACTGCCGGTCATCGGCATCGTCCAGATCGTCCCATCGGGCGCGGGCACGATGCGGCGCGGCGAAAGGGTCGCCATGGACGCGCTGTCGGAGCCGCCGATTTCCTGGATCACTGTACCGTCGGCACCGATCACCAGCAGCGGCAGCCCATGTTCGTGAGTCGCCGAGGCAATAACCATCCGTCCGTCGACGAGCACCACCGCATCCCACGGGGTGACCGGCAGCATGATCGTCCGGGCATACGCGCGCGTCGGCGAAAAGACGAGCACCCGTTGCGCACCGTCAAATACATAGAGGGAATCACCGGGACCGAAACGGACAAACAGCGGCTCGCGGAACTCGCCCGGCCCGTCGCCCGAAGTGCCGAGCACGCCGAGGTAGGAGCCGTCCTCGCCGTATACCGCGGGGAGGGCCGGAACACCGCCAGGCTGGGGGACAAGGATCCGGTAGCCCTGCGGGTGTAGCGGGCTCACGCGTGACCAGGTGGAGTTCGCGGCGGAATCAGCGTTGCTGCCGAGTGTGGTGATCGGATCAAGGCGGATGGGCGCGACCTCGCGCACCTCGGCGTTGCAGGCGGCCCCGAGGGCCAGCACGAGAATGGCGGCGATGCGGCGCATTGTACACTCGACGGTTGGTGAGGATACCGACGGGGACGTGTTGCGATGCCGGGGGATGCACCATTCGTCAGCAGGAACGATCACAGTGACTGGAGCCTCCCAGGGAGAGTCACCGCGATCGCCCACCGCTGCCGCCATCACATCGTGTCGATGGAACGGTCCGCAACACGTCACGCGTACCGTGCCAGAACAATACGGCAGGGTACACCGGTTGCGCGAGGGGCAATGCTTCCTGCACGGCGAATGAGTCAGAGCCCGGTGGGATGATCGTGGAAGTTCCAGCGCATCCCGAAGCGTTGTCCGAGGTGCTCGGCGAGCGCCTTCACGCCAACGGTTTCAGTTGCGTAATGACCGGCGTAGAGAACGTTGATTCCCGATTCCAGTGCGTCGAACGTGGTGTGATGCGCGCCCTCGCCGGTGATGAAGGTATCGAGACCGGCGCGCGATGCCGCACCGATGCGTCCGCCGGCACCACCCGTGATCACGCCGACACGAGTGGTCGTTTCCGGACCACCCGCGATCAGGTGCACCGGCGCACCGAGCACCTCGGAGACCAGTTCGACCAGGCGCTCGCGTGACATGATGAGGTGGCCCGAGGCACCGAACGGCATCCCGCGGTACTCATCGAACGGCACCGGATCGAGGATGCCGAGCATGCGGGCGAGCACCGCGTTGTTGCCCACCTCGGGGTGGGCATCAAGCGGGATGTGCGCGCTGTAGAGGGCGATGTCGTGATTGAGGAGCGCCTTCACCCGGTGATAGCGCCGGCCAGCAATCGGCTGGTTGCCGTCCCAGAAGAGGCCGTGATGCACCAGCACCAGCGCGCCTGGCTCGCACTCGGCAACCACGCGGTCGATGGTGCGCTGCGTCGCATCGACCGCCGCGACGACCGACGTCACCTGCCCACTGTTCTCGACCTGCAGCCCGTTGAGTGCACCCGCCTCATCGGGCATGTCCGCCACGCGCAGGTAGGCGTCCAGGTAGTCGACGATCTCGTCGAGTGGCGAATCCTTCACCGGGCGACCCGGTGCAGCGAGTTCGACGAGATCACCGACACGCGGTCACTCCTCAGTAGGGCATCCCCAGCTTGACGTAGAAGCGTCCCTGTTCGCCCCGAGCATACGCGACGCTGAGCGCGGTGCCAAGGGTGTAGAAGGAGAGCCCGCCGCCGAATCCGGTGTGCCAGCCACCGGCCGATTCGCCCTGATACCAGAGCCGTCCCGCATCGGCGAGACCGAAGACACCCATCGTGCCGCGGGTGAGCAGCGTGATCCGCCCCAGCGGGATCCTGAGTTCGACCGATCCATGGGCTTCGGCATCGCCGACGAAACGCTCCCCGCGAAAGCCGCGGACCGACTGGCTGCCACCGAGGTTGGCGGCGTCGTGGAGCGGAAATACATCGCCGAACACCTTGATGCCACCCGCCCGCAAGGCGATCACCGGACCACCCAGCGGGAGGTACGCGGTGGCCTGAAGGCGCGTCGATGAGTACGCCGTCGGCACGTCCCAGGTCGCTGGGAAGAACGAGGCACCGCCCCGCAGCGTGTAACCCCGGGTCGGATACGAGTGGTCGTCGCGGCCATCAAAGTTCAGGTCGAACTGTCCGCCCACCTGGCCGTATGGCTCCTGCGCATCGGGCAGCAGCAGCGCCGCGGGGCTACCCGCCTGCGGATCGGCCTTGATGTATCGCACGACCGGACCGAGCGCGAACCACTTGGCCGAGCCGACGTTCACCCGTACGGTGGGGTGCACGAAGTATTCATCGCGACGAACCAGCATCGTCTCGGCGTCGAGCAGTGGCGTATCGTTGCCGAATCCTGCAAAACGGTCGGAGGCAAGCCGGGTGCCTCGCGCCTCGATGGCATACGTCATCACCGAGTTCTCGGGATTGACCTCAGCGTTGAAGTACGCGCCGTACCGGTTGTTGCCCGGTCCATAGAGGACCGTCAAGTTCCGCTTGTGGTTGAACGGGTCGTGGCGGAAGCCGTAATCGATCACCTCGCGGGTCAGCCCAAGCACCGCGCCGGTACCGTCAACCCAGCCGACGGCGGGCCCGAGGGAGGTCCTGCCGCCAAAGTAGCGGTGCCCGCCCTGCAGTTTCTCCTCGACGAATCCCTTGCCCGTGTTCGTCAGGTCCTGGAAGCGACCACGACGCTCCTCGCAGACCTCGTCATCCTTGCCGTCCTTGTGACAATCCTCCTCCTCGAACTTCGACTCGCGTTCCTTCTTCGGCTGGTAGGTGTAGTACTCCTTCTCGTTCACGGTGGTCCCGGCGCCGCGGAAGAACTGATTCTTCCCGTGCGCATCGTAAAACACCGTGATACCCTTGCCGTCGGCCACCCGCGAGGAATCCACCAGCATATCGTCGCCACCGCCACCGACCACGCGCAGCTTGATGCTCTTCGCTGCGTTGCCACGTACGATCACGTTGTCGTCACCCTTGTCCATATAGACCCGGATCTCACTGGTCTCTGCGGGGATGAACGTGCGGTCGAAGGCAGCGCGACGACCGGCCTCCGGCTTCTTGACCTGGTCTTCACTGTACAAGCGAACCGCCACCGATCCATCGGGGTGACGGTCGATCACCGCCATGTCGTCTTCCTTGCTCGCAAAGATGTCGACCTCGCCACTCACCATCTTGTAGAACTCCTGCGCATGGGCGCGGAGCCCGGCACGACGGCCCTTGAGCGTCTCGATCACCTGCTCGCCATTGACCTTGAAATGTCCCAGCGGCGTCTTGCTCACGGCTTCGCGAATGGTTGCATCGTCGAGCGTTGTGGTGATCGCGGTGACGACAGAATCCCATGTGCTCCAGGGCAGTCCGGCAAACACCGAGCGATCGAAATCGCGGGTCATGAACGTGAGCGAGCTCACCTTGGGCATCGTGGTCTTGAACGCCTGCACCTTCGGCAACGACCCACGCGCGACGTGCACGATGAAGCCGTTGGCGTTCATGAACGAGTAGTCGCGGTCGCGCGGGATCGGACGATAGGTGTCGTAGTCACCATGATCGAAGCGCGCCCAGCGCAACTGATCGGCACCGCGATCGGTGTCGTTGATCAGGAAGTCGAGCAATCGGACCGTGAGGTACTCGCGGATGTTGATCTCCCGATCGAGACTCTCCTCGAGTTCCTCAAGCACCTTGTCGGAACCGTCGATCGCTTCCGCACCAAAAGAGACGTGATCGCTATCCTCGGCTTCCTCGGGACGAAGCTCCATCTGGCCGAGTTTACCGGCGAAGTCCTTCCGGAACTCGCCGAGTCGCGCATCGTCGGGCATCACGTAGAGGGTGGGAACAGCCTGAAGGAGACCAAGGCGTTCCTGGAACACCGCGACCGCGAGGTGCGCCGTCGGGTGGAACGCGCTGCTCTGGTCCTGGATCACCGCACCAACGGGGGTGTTCGCGAGATCCTTGGGCAGGGCGTTATGGGTGTCCTTGTCAGTCGACCGGAAGACGTAGGTCTGCCCGTCAGCGCCGTGGAACCGGAGTGTCTTGCTCTGGTTACCACCCTGCTTGAACGGGACAATGCCACCGGCATAGCTGCCGAGGTCGAGTACGGGGACGGCGATCGACGCCTTCCATACTTCACGCCAGTTGGTACCGGCGAGCATTCGGACGAATCCGTTGACGTGGTAGTGTGGCCCTGCGACCACAGTATCGATTCGCGTCTGTGCGCCAAGCGCTGCAGGCAGGATGCCCAACGCGAGTGTGGTCATGCCAGACAGCTTCCATCGCATCCGCACTTCTCCCGGTTGCACGTCGATACTGGTTGGGCTGTGTCGGCAGGGGTTGGCTGCCGCCACGCGGATCCGTCCGCCAGTCCTACTTCGACGTCTGGATCGGGCTAGCCATGCACGCACAGAGCGAGCCGTGGGGCGACCGGGGAGCCGCGGTCATCCGTCGAAGGGCTTCCCCAGAATCAGTTCGAGCACGCGCGTGAGGTCGTCATTTGAATAGTAGGAGATCGACAGCAGACCGCGGCCGCGACGCTTGGCGGTGAGCCGCACGTCGGTACCGAGTCGCTTGCGGAGGGCATCCTCGACACGCCGCGCATCGGCGCTCGCGGGTTTCTGCGCAGCCTGCTTCTTCATCATGTTGCGGGGGCGTGCCTGTTCGACGCCGTCACCGCGCACCTTGGCCTCGACCTCGCGCACCGACCATCCATGGGTCACCGCATCAGCCGCAACGCGTGACATCTCCGCAGCGTCGTCGAGGCCGAGGAGCGCACGACCGTGACCCTCGGTGAGTTGCTTCTCCTGCAGCATCTCCTGCACGTCGGCAGGAAGCTTGAGCAGGCGCAACGTATTGGACACCGTTGATCGATCCTTACCGACAAGGCGCGCCACTTCCGCCTGCGGCATCGTGAACTCCTGCATCAGGCGCTGATATCCGAGCGCCTCATCGAGCGCCGAAAGATCGTCGCGCTGCAGGTTCTCGATCATCGCGAGCGTGAGCGCAGTGCGGTCGTCGAGTTCGCGAACGATCGCGGGGATCTTGCTCCAGCCTAGTGCCTGTACGGCGCGCCAGCGACGCTCACCGGCAACAAGTTCGAAGCGCGCACCGACGGGACGCACAGAGATTGGTTGCAACAATCCCGATGCATCGATCGACGCGGTCAGCTCGGTGAGCGCGTCGGCATCGAACGAACGGCGTGGCTGCCAGGGGTTCGCACTGATCGAAGTGACGGGAATTTCGCGCAGCGTGCCGCTCTGTTCGCTCACCTCCCGAGACATCGGCCCGAGCAGTGCTTCGAGACCACGACCCAGTCGCTTCCCACTCATGACGCAGCCCCCCGTGCGCCCGAACGCGACAGTGCGTCGGTGCGCTTGGTGAGCTCCTGCGCGACCGACAGGTAACTCTTGGCGCCAGCCGACTGGAGGTCATACAGCAGGATCGGCTTCCCGAACGACGGGGCCTCGGCGAGGCGGACGTTGCGGGGGATCACATTGCGGAAGACCTTCGGGCCGAAGTACTCCCGTGCCTCGGTTACCACCTGACGTGACAGATTGAGACGTGCGTCGTACATCGTCAGCAGTACGCCATCGATCTGCAGATCGGGATTGAAGTTCTGCTGGACGAGGCGTATCGTATTTAGTAGCTGAGAGATACCCTCCAACGCGTAGTACTCGCACTGGATCGGAATGATCACAGCGTCGGCTGCAGTGAGCACATTCAGCGTCACGAGACCGAGCGACGGCGGGCAGTCTATAAGGATGAATTCGTACTCGCCGACCACCGACTCGAGCGCCCGGCGCATCACCTCTTCCCGGCGCTCGGTGTTGATCAACTCAATCTCAGCGCCGACCAGATCCTGGGTGGCTGGCAGCACATCCAGGAACGGAAGCTGGGGGTCGGTCCGGACGACACTGGCAATCGTGGCGCCTTCGATCAGCACATCGTAGAGGGATCCCGCCACTTCAGCCTTGTCGACGCCCAACCCGGAGGTCGCATTGCCTTGCGGGTCGGCGTCAATCAGCAGGGTGCGCCGCTCCGCAATCGCCAGCGATGCGGCGAGGTTCACGGCGGTAGTGGTCTTCCCGACTCCACCCTTCTGATTGGCAATCGCGATCGTCCGGGCCATCTAGCGTCTCTTTGGTCTGGGGGTGTCGTGCAACTTCGAAAAGATAGGCCTTTTCCGCAGACTGGAGAAGGTGACTCTGCGAGGAAGGACGCCGCGGCGGGCGATTCCGTCACAACGATGGACGTTTCACGTGAAACGCGATGAGCGGACGCTCCGCGCCGACCGGAGTGACTTTTAAGTGCGGGAGCACCTACGCGGGCGTTTCACGTGAAACACGGCGGTCCCGGCGCATCACCGCTACGAGGAGGTGCTGGAGGTCGGCCGGTGAAACGCCGGGGATCCGCCCTGCTTGGGCGATCGTAGTGGGTCGAACTGCGGCCAGCTTGTGCCTGGCCTCGATCGAGAGCTGCTCGAACCCGGCGTATTCAAGGTCCGCGGGCAGCGGGGAGGCCTCGAGCCGACGCAGCTTGGCCGCCGCGTCCCGTTCCTTGGCTAGGTATCCTGCGTAGCGGATCTCGATCGCGGCCCATTCGGCGTGCTCGGCGTCGACCTCTACCCCAGCCGCCGCCAGCGCAGCGCCCAGCGGGATGCCCGGGCGTTTCACCAGCTCCACCACCCGCACCGGTTCAGAGAGATGGTCGGAATCGGCGGAAGCCAGCAACGGCGCGGCTTCCGACGGAGAGATAACCGTATCCACCGCGAGCTTGTGCACGGCTTCCTCCGCCTCCAGCCGCGCCTCCGCAGTACGTCGCTCATCGTCGGACCAGAGCCCGAGCCGAGTGGCGACCGGGGCCAGCCGCCGCAGTGCGTTGTCCTGTCTGAGGAGGAGTCGATGTTCGGCGCGCGAGGTGAAGAGCCGGTAGGGCTCGTCGACTCCACGGGTAACGAGATCGTCGACCAGCACGCCGCAGTACGCCTCGTCGCGGCCGAGCCGCACCGGTTCAAGGTCGAGGGCGTGCGCCGCGGCGTTGAGGCCAGCCACGACGCCCTGCCCTGCGGCCTCCTCGTATCCCGTGGTGCCGTTGATTTGGCCCGCCGAGTAGAGGCCGGGGACACCACGAATTGCGAGAGTGGCGTCGCATTGGGTCGGAGGGAGGTAGTCGTACTCGATGGCGTATCCGGGGCGAGTCATAGCAACCGCCTCAAGCCCTGGCACGAGGCGGAGCATCGCGAGCTGGACATCAGGGGGCAGCGACGTTGAGAGCCCGCCGACATAGAGCTCGGCGGTATCGCGACCCTCGGGCTCCAGAAATACCTGGTGCCGAGGTGCGTCGGGAAACTTCACGATCTTGTCCTCGACACTCGGGCAGTAACGGGGGCCCGCTCCCGAGATCGCTCCACCATATAGAGCCGACTCGGCGATGTGCCGCCGGACCAAGTCCTTCACCGGCTCGCCGGCCCACGTGAGCCACGAGGGCATCGGCTCGGGATGGGGCGCGCGCTCGTGAAAGGAAAACCAGTACGGGGCCGGATCACCATCCTGTCGCTGCAGGGCGCTGAAATCGACTGTCCGTCCATCCACCCGCGGAGGCGTTCCCGTCTTGAAGCGTTCGACCGTAAGTCCCAGTGCCGAAAGATGTTGCGATATCTCAACGGAGGGCGGCTCACCGGCCCGTCCCGCGGGAATCGTGAGGTGAGTGCCCACGTGAATTTGGCCCCGCAGGAACGTGCCGGTGGTGATCACCACGGCGCGCGCCTCGAAGCGCCTGCCATCGCTCGTGACCACGCCCGCCACACGGTCTTGTTTCAGGAGAAACTGAACGGCGGTTCCCTGCACCAAATGAATCGGGTGCTTCGACGGGACGGATTCGAGAAGGTGCCTCACGGCACTGCGATACAGTGCGCGGTCGCACTGGGCGCGCGGACTTGCGACTGCCGGGCCCTTGCTCTGATTGAGCATGCGAAACTGCAGCATCGCGCGGTCGGTGGCGCGACCCATGATGCCACCGAGCGCGTCGACTTCGCGGGCTACGGTGCCCTTGGCGATCCCGCCGATCGCGGGGTTGCACGACATCTGGCCGATGGTTTCGAGTTGCTGGGTCAGCAGCATCACGCGCGCACCGCGACGCGCGGCCATAGTTGCGGCTTCCGTGCCGGCGTGGCCTCCGCCGAGTACGATGACGTCGTGGTCGTGCATGCGGGAAAGATAGATCTGTCGGAGAACGGAGAACGGAGAACGGACGACCATACGTCACGCGGTCTCGGGCGCGGGGAGTCCGACAACCGTCGGCTCGGAAGCCCGCCCATTCGGCACCGTTATGGTCCGAGCCTCCTCTGCCGGACCCCGCGTCCCTCGCCGCAATCGGGGTTCGCGCATTCCAGTGGTCAGGGCAAGCGGGTTCGCGGCGCGCTGCGGCGGGAGGACTTCTCTTCCGCGCGCCCCCGCCGCATGCGCCATTCGCTTCCCGAGGGAAGCGAGGCGCGCGGAGTAAGTCCGACCAAGCGGCGGGTCGCGACCCGCGAGCCAGTGCCCGAAGCCGTAGACCGCGTGACGGACCCCCCGCCACCCGCTGTCAGTGCGTGAACTACCCCGCGCGCACCCAGCGGAAGAGCTCGCTCCACGACGGCTTCTTGCCGTACATCAGGATGCCGGTGCGATAGATCCGGCCGGCGAGCCACGACACCCCGACGAGTGCCGCGATCATCGCGCCGATCGACAGTGCGAGTTCGTGCAGCGGCACCGACGCGAGCGACCAGCGCACCGGCATCACGAACGGCGAGAAGAACGGCACGTACGACATCACCATGCCGATCCCGCCGGTCGGATCGTTGATCATTGCGAACACACCGAAGAAGCCGAACACGATCAGCATCATCACGCCGCTCGCGTATTGCTGTGTTTCCTTGACGGAATTGCACATCGATCCGATCGCGGCGAAGAGCGCACCATAGAGCAGGAAGCCGAGTGCGAAATAGATCAGGAAGACAACGAGCAGATCGATCGGCATTGTCGGGATGGGCATCTGCTGCATCGCATCGGGACTCACGCCCACGAGTGAGGCGAGGCGGGCTCGTTGCGACGTGACGAGGAAGATCGTGGTTCCCCAGATCCCCATCTGCAGCAGCCCGGTGATGCCGACGCCGAGCACCTTGCCGAGCAGCATCTGGAACGGGGTGAGCGACGACGCGAGCACCTCCATGATGCGCGACGTCTTCTCCTCTACCACCGATGTCATCGTCTGCTGGCCATACATGAACACGCCGAAGTAGAGGATGAACCCCATCGCGTATGCGATGATGAACGAGGCGCCACCGCTCTCACCGGTGGCCTTGCCGTCGGTGACCTTGTGCGTCGAGACGTTGACTCGCTCCATGGCGCGGGCCACCACGGCGGGCTCGATGCCGCTCTGCTCGAACCGGGTACCGGTCACAACCTGCCTGAGAACATTCTCGAGGCGGCCCATCGCCTCGGGCGATCCGACATTGGTACCGTAGTACTCGAGCTCACCGGTTTCGAGCGCGTCGTCGCGCACCACGAGCACGCCATCGAATGACTCGATCTCTCGCTTCTTGCCCAGCCCCGTGAGTGCCACCATTGAATCGCGCACGTCATCGACGCGCTCGGCGGCAGGAACCCTGGTCACCGTATAGCGAGGCATGGACACCGAATCACCCAGCTTTTCAAGCGCCATGCGCGATTCGATGCGCGCGCCAACATCGCTGGTCGTGCCATCGACGATCGCAACTCTCATGCTGCGACTGGTGCCAGTCATCATCATCGCGGGAATCACCATGATGGCGACGAAGAATACCGGCACTAGCAGTGTCGAAATCAGGAACGAGCGGGTATGCACCCGAGCAACGAACTCACGACGAATCACCGCGAAGGTCTTGTTCATGACGCAGCCCTCCCGTTGGCTTCACTGCGGTGTGCCACCTGTGCGTCGCCCACCTTGGCGATGAAGATCGACTGCAGCGACGGCTCAACGATCTCGAACCGGCTCAGCCCTACGCCCTCCTGCACCAGCAACGCGAGCAACGCCTCGGGGTTGGCGCCATCCGCCATCTCCACTTCGGCACTGGCACCGTAGTCATCGGTCCGCGCAACGAGCTTGGGGTCGGCCAAAACGCGGAGCGCCTTCTCCTTGTCGTGCGAGAAGGCGAGCGCTACATGTCGCCCGCCCGCCTCCCGCTTCACGTCGGCCATCGTGCCGTCGACCACCTTCTGGCCGCGCGCAATGATCACGATCCGGTCACACATCCGCTCGGCCTGCTCCATGATGTGCGTCGAGAAGAGGACAGTGCGCCCGTTCCGCGCCAGGTCGACGACCACGTCTTTTAGTACCTGGGAGTTGACCGGGTCGAGGCCGCTGAACGGCTCGTCGAGGATCAGCAGCTCAGGATCGTGGAGGAGCGCACCGGCGAACTGGACCTTCTGCTGCATCCCCTTGGAGAGATCCTCGACCTTCTTTTGTGCCCAGTCGGCGATGCCGAGCCGGTCGAGCCATGCCAGCGACCGCTTCTTCCCGTCTGCCCGTCGGATTCCCTTCGCCTCGGCAAGAAAGACCAGGTGGTCGAACACCTTCATCTCCTTGTACAGCCCGCGTTCCTCGGGGAGGTAGCCGACCCGGTCGGAGAGCTCCCGCCCGGTTCCCTTCATCCCGAACAGCTTCACCGTGCCCTCGTCGGGCTCGATGATGTCCATGATCATGCGGATCGTCGTCGACTTCCCGGCGCCGTTGGGGCCGAGCAGGCCGAAGATCCCGCCAGCGGGGACCTCCATCGAGAGGTCGCTCACGGCGGTGTGGCCCGAGAAGCGCTTGGTGACGTGATCCACATGAACGGCGGGGTGGGACATGAAGCGGGGCTCCGAGAGTGGAGGACCGTACAACGTAGTGCGGTGGCGAAATCAACGCTCCGCACCCGAACAACGGCACGCTGAAGGTCGGGTCGGAGGGTGGCCTGAGGTGCGTAGTGACCGTGAGACGCGTTACCATATCGAATGCCCGCCAACTCTCCCCGCCGAATCCTGTTCGCGTCCTTGGTCGGGACGGCGATCGAGTTCTTCGACTTCTACATCTATGGGACGGCGGCGGTCCTCGTCTTTCCGCAGCTTTTCTTTCCTGGCGCCGACCCCACTGCTGCGACCCTTGCGTCACTCGCCACCTTCGCGATCGCCTTCTTTGCCCGACCGGTGGGCGCGGCTCTTTTCGGGCACTTCGGCGACCGGATCGGGCGAAAGGCGACGTTGGTGGCCGCGCTGCTCACCATGGGTATCTCGACTGTCGCGATCGGGCTGTTACCCACCTATCAGTCGATCGGGATCTGGGCGCCGATCCTGCTCGCGCTCTGCCGATTCGGCCAGGGGCTTGGACTGGGTGGCGAATGGGGCGGGGCAGTCCTCCTCGCGGTGGAAAATGCGCCTCCGGGGAAGCGCGCCTGGTACGGGATGTTCCCGCAGCTCGGCGCGCCGGTGGGCTTCTTCTTTTCGGGTGGAATTTTCCTCCTGCTCTCGCAGACGCTCACCAACGAACAGTTTCTGAGCTATGGCTGGCGGCTGCCTTTTGTGGGGAGCGCTCTCCTCGTGGCGGTCGGGTTGTATGTGCGACTCGCGATCACTGAGACGCCGGTCTTCGCGAAGGCAGCGGCGCATCGCGTCCGGCTCCCGATGCTGGCGGTCGTGCGCGACCATCGCCCCGCGCTTGGGGTGGGAGTGCTGCTGTCGCTCTCGACGTTCGTGCTGTTCTACGTGATGACCGTGTTCACCCTCTCGTGGGGTACCAGCGAGATGGGGATCGATCGCAACCGTTTCCTCATCTTCCAGCTCGCCGGGGCGGTCGCGTTTGCGATCACGATACCGGTTGCGGCCTGGCTGGCCGAGAAGGGGCGGCGAACGGTCGCTGTCTGGGCGAACCTGCTGGTGGTGGTGTTCGGGGTGGTGGCGTTCGAGCCGCTCTTCAACGCCGGTTACACCGGTGCTTTGGTCATGTCGGTCGTGGGGATGGGGTTGATCGGCGCTGTGTACGGCCCTTTGGGCACACACCTATCGGAGCAGTTCCCGACCACGGTTCGGTACAGTGGCACCGCGATCACGTACAACCTGGGCGGAATACTGGGGGCATCACTGGCGCCCTACGCCTCGATCTGGCTCGCGCGGCACTACGGTCTTGCCGCGGTGGGCTGGTACATCGCCGCGTCGGGCGCGCTTGCCTTGGTGGGAATTGCGCTGGTCCGGGAGACACGCGACGCGGAGCTGTGAGGTCGATAGTCGTACGTCGTTGACTGTGACCCGCGTGGTGGCGGGGTCGGAACATCGGCGAACGCATGCGGGGCAGGGGTCTGCGCCCGCGGGCTCGATCGGAGAGTCCACCATCGTCGGCTCCAACTCGCGGCCTCGCGTACCGCGGGGCCGCTCAGACAGTCGAGCCTCCTCTGGTGAACCCTCCGCCTCTCGCCGCCTGGGCATGTCCTCCGCTTGACGACGGACACAGCAATCGACCAACAACTACAGACTTTACGGACCAAGGCTTACGGCCATCGGTCATTAGTCGTCAGTCGCCTGCTGTGACCGCCAAGGCGGCGAGGTTCGAGGGGTACGTCAGCGGAGGCTCGGATCATAACGGTGCCGCATGGGCGGGCTTCCGAGCCGACGGCTGACGAATCCCGCGACCGAGCCGCGTGACGGAGCACCGATGACCGGTGACCGACCGAGCCGGTTGACGGACCCCGCCCGAAACTTGTTGCCATTCCCGGATGTAGGTGCAGAGATTTCATGTGCGGGTCTCCCCCTCCCCCGAGGTCCCATGCATCGCCTTCGCCGCTTCGCCGTGCTTCTGGCCGTTCTTGTCGCGCCAGTCACCCTGCGGGGTCAGGACATGCCTGCGCCCGCCGCAGCTGCTGACACCACGTCGGCCCTCCGACTCTTCCTCGACTGCGCATCAGTCGGCTGTGACTTCGACTTTCTCCGCACCGAGTTGACTTGGGTGAACTACGTGCGAGATCGCACCGACGCCCAGGTGCACGTGATCTCCACCTCGCTCGGCAGCGGCGGCGGCGGCTCAGAGGTGACGCTCAAGTTCCTGGGCCAAAAGGAATTCGCGGGGCTCGATGACGAGATCAAGTACAGCACAAAGCAGGGCGCGACTTCCGACGAGCAGCGCAAGGAGTTCACTCGCGTACTCAAGTTGGGCCTCGCCCGCTATGTGCTCCGCACGCCCCGGGGTGTTAGCCTCGCGATCAATTACAACGTCCCAAACGACAACACCCCGCAGGCTCCTGTGCACGACCCCTGGAATCACTGGGTCTTCTCGCTCGGCGGCAATGCATTCCTGAATGGTGAGTCGCAATCGAAGACGCGCTACCTCAGTGGTAACCTGTCGGCGGGCCGGGTGACCGAGGACTGGAAGTTCCGCATGTCATTCTCGGGGAACTCGAACAAGAGCACCTACGACCTGGGCGATGGAGAACTCTTCGAGGCCAACAGCCACAGCTACTACGGCAGCGGGTTGCTGGTCAAGTCACTCGGACCACACCTTTCGGCGGGCGCCACTTTCAGCGGCAACAGCTCCACCCAGCAGAACATCGACCTCGCAACACGGTTCGCGCCGACGATCGAATACGACTTCATGCCGTACAGCGAGTACACCCGCCGACGATTGATCCTCGCCTACAGCGTGGGCCTGGTCCGGTACGACTATACCGAGCAGACCATCTTCGGGAAGGACCGCGAAACCCGCGCCTTCGAGAACCTCTCGTTGAGCTATGCGACACGCACCACGTGGGGCAGCGCGAACGTCGGAATCTCCGGGTCGAACTACCTGAACGACTTCAGCCAGAACTCGCTGGGCATCTACGGCGGAATGAACATCCGGCTGCTCAAGGGGCTCTCGTTCAACATCAATGGCTCGTACAACCGCGTGCGCGATCAGATCACCCTCTCCGCTGCAGGCGCGTCGCAGGAAGAGATCCTGCTCCGACTCCGCCAGCTCCAGACCAACTACCGCTATTACACGTCGGTCGGCCTCAACTACACCTTCGGATCGGTGTTCAACAACGTCGTGAACTCTCGGCTGGGGAACAGTGGGGGCGGGGGCGAGATATTCTTTGATTTTTGATTGACGGAGAACGGAGAAGGGAGAACGGAGCCGAAGCGCCGGGCTGGCGGCACGCGCGGGGCGGGACCTGCGCAGGCGGGCTCGATCGGAGAGTCCACCATCGTCGGCTCCAACTCGCGGCCTCGCGTACCGCGGGGCCGCTCAGACAGTCGAGCCTCCTCTGGTGAACCCTCCGCCGCTCGCCCGCACGCACCGATTGGCCTGCGCCTTACAACGCAAGTCGTTAGTCGTTAGCTGTGACCGTCGGGGCGGCGAGGTGCGACGGGTCCGCCAGAGGAGGCTCGGACCATACGGGCGCCGAATGGGCGGGCTTCCGAGCCGACGGTTGGTGGACCCGTTGACCGAGCCGCGTGACGGACGTCGATGGACCCCCGGCAGAGCCGCGTGACGGACACGACCGAGCCCGCGTGACGGACACGACCGAGCCCGCGTGACGGACTCCCGCCGACGCTAGAACTTCTCGACCGCCCCAACCTCGTCGTTCGGCACGATCAGGAACTTCTCGCTGGCGTCGAGCCCGAACTTCCGCTGCCGCGCGAGCCATGCGTCAAGGGTGACGTCGCTGTTGGGCTCGCGGATCGCAACATCCTTCATGGTGACCCCTCGGGCGGCGCGCTCGTGCCACCGCCCGACATAGGTCCTCCCGCTCGCGCCCGTCACCACCACGGTGACGCCGTGCAGTTCGTCGTGACCGGGGTGGAAGACGTGTCCGCTCACGCGCAGTGCTGCTCGAAAGCGTTCACCAGGTCGCTGGCGATCTGGTCGGGCGAGCGTCCCTCGATCTCGTGGCGATGGACAAACGCGACGACCTCGCCATCCTTGAGCAGTGCCGCCGACGGCGACGACGGCCGGTACTCGCCGAAGTAACTGCGAGCGCGTGCCGTCGCGTCGAGGTCTTGGCCGGCGAACACGGTGTAGACCTTGTCGGGGCGCTTGCCATCGGCGCTCATCGCCTTCGTCATCGCCGGCCGCGCACCACCGGCGGCGCAGCCGCAGACCGAATTGACGAACACTAGTGCAGTCCCCTGCATGCCGCCCAGCGCAGCATCGACTTCCTCGACCGAGCGGAGTTCTTCAACACCCAGGCGGGTGAGTTCGTCGCGCATCGGCTTGACCATCATTTCGGGATACATGGACTCTCCTGTATACGGTCGGGCCCGCAGCGGACCCAATCCGACATCTTGAATTACCAACTACTTCGTGGCGCTGGCTTCCTGCTCATTGTCCAGTGCCGCCTTCATCACGTGCCACACCATCGTCGCACATTTGATCCGCATCGGGAACGCGGCCAGCCCCTCGAACGCCGCCAGCTTGCCGAGCTCGTCCGTCGTGCCACCATCAACGAGCAACGCGTGAAATCTGGCGAACAGTTCCAGTGCGTGCTCGGTCGATTGGTCGCGCAACGCGACGGTCATCATCGACGCCGAAGCACGGGAGACAGCACAGCCGGTGCCTTGGAACGCAACGTCGGCAATCGTGCCATCGTCGCTCACCACCAGTTCGACACTCACCTCGTCGCCACAGAGCGGGTTGCGGCCATCGGCGTGATGGGTCGCACCATCGATCGTGCGGAAATTGCGCGGCGATCGATCGTGCTCGATGATCACGCTCTGGTACAACTCGTTCATTCTCATCTCGCGAACAACTCAGCGGCACGATTGAGCGAGCCGGCCAGCGCGTCGAGCTCAGCGCGAGTGTTGTACGGCGCGAGCGAGGCACGGGTGGTGGCAGGCAGGCCGAGCCGACGGTGCAGCGGCTGAGTGCAGTGATGCCCCGCCCGCACGCAGATGCCATCGGCATCGAGCAACGACGCGAGGTCGTGCGGGTGCACGCCGCTCAGCGTGAAGGTGAGCACGCCGATCTTGTCGGGAGCCGTTCCCACCAGGCGCAGTCCGGGAATCGACGCGAGCAGTTCCGTGCCGTGCGCCAGCAGGTCGGCCTCGTGTGCGTGCAACGCGTCGCGGTCCTGCCGCTCGAGCCAGTCGATCGCCGCCACCATCCCGATCACGCCGGCGATGTGCGGCGTTCCTGCCTCGAACTTCCCGGGTGCCGGCGCGAACGTGGTGCGCTCGAAGCTCACGGTGTCGATCATGTCGCCCCCGCCCTGCCAGGGCGGCATCTGCTCGAGGTGTTGAGCCCTCGCCCAGAGGACGCCGATGCCGGTAGGGCCGTAGAGCTTGTGAGCCGAGAAGCAATAGAAATCGCAGCCGAGTGCGGCAACATCGACGGGGAAATGGCCGACTGCCTGGGCACCATCGACCAGCACCGGCACGCCAGCGGCGCGCGCCATCCGACAGAGTTCGGAGATGGGGTTCACGGTGCCGAGCGCGTTCGACACGTGCACCACGGCCAGCATCGCCGGCCGCTCGCCGATCAACTGCTCCGCGGCAATCATGTCGAGCTCGCCGGAATCAGTCACCGGAATCGGTACGGTGCGCGCCCCGGCGAGCTGCCACGGGACGATATTGGCGTGATGCTCCATCTCGGAGACCAGCACAGTGCAACCGGGCGTGATCGCGGGGAACGAATGCGCCACGAGGTTGATCGCCTCGGTGGTCCCGCGCACGAACACCACCTCTGAATCACTCGTCGCGCCGATGAATCGCGCGACGCGAGACCGCGCACCGTCGTACGCAACGGT
This sequence comes from Gemmatimonadales bacterium, assembly GCA_046596135.1. Classification (GTDB taxonomy): domain Bacteria; phylum Gemmatimonadota; class Gemmatimonadetes; order Gemmatimonadales; family GWC2-71-9; genus Palsa-1233. The sequence goes on along the minus strand of JBKJMX010000083.1, from coordinate 4,139 downwards.
GGCGCGTTCGCTCAGCTCGTAGACACCACGGTGGATGTTGGCGTTGCCGGATGCGTAGAAGGCGGCGAGTGCATCGAGCACTGCCTGCGGCTTCTGGGTTGTGGCAGCACTGTCGAGATAGATGAGTGGCTTCCCGCGCGACGTGCCCGCCAAGATCGGGAACTCGGCGCGCAGCGCAGCTACGTCCAGCGTTGGCGGCTGCACGGTTCTGGGCTCACCCACCGCCGCAATGGTCATGCAGCTATCCGATCAGCGCGTCGAGTTGACGACGCACCACAGCCTCGAGCGCCTCACGCACCGGAGCGACGCTCACCTCCATCAAGACCTCGGCGGCAAACGCCCAGATGAGGAGGGCCTGCGCCGTCTTGCCGCCAATGCCGCGGGTGGCCATGTAGTAGCGCTGATGCTCGTCGAGCTTGCCGATCGTGGCACCGTGGGTGCACCTCACGTCGTCGGCAAAGATCTCGAGCTGCGGCTTGGTGTTGACCTTCGCATCGTCGGACAGCAGCAGGTTGCGGTTGGTCTGCTTGGCGTCGGTCTTCTGCGCCGCAGGCTGCACGAACACCTTGCCGTTGAACACCGCCCGCGACTTCTCCGCGAGGACCCCCTTGTAGACCTCCCACGAGTTGCAATTGGGCTGATCGTGAAAGATGGCGGTGTGGTTGTCGACGAGCTGCTCACCCTGGGTGAGATAGAGCCCATAAAGGAGCGTCTCGCTGTTCGGCGCGTTGAGGCGAGCGTGCAGGTCGTGCCTCGCCAGCTTGCCACCCATGTTGAGCGTGAACGACCGATAGTGCGAGTCGCGGTCCTGATCCACGCGGCTGAGGCCGATGTGCCACGCCTTCGAGCCTTCCCGCTGCACCCGCACGTGCTCCAGCCAGGCGTTCTCGCCCAGCACCGACTCCGAGCAAGTGTTGGTGAAGTACTGCGTGTCGGCGAGGGTGACGAAGCTCTCGATGATCGAGGCCCGGGCGCCGCGGTCGAGGACCGCGAGGACGCGGGGGGCCACCACCGCGTCGTGGGCACCCCGAGTCACGACATGAAGCACCTGAACCGGCGAGGCCAGTACCACGTCAGCCGGGACATGCAGGAAGGCGCCGTCGGCGATGAGTGCCGCATTGAGGGCGCCGAAGGGGGTGATGTCGGGAGAGGCGTGGCGGCCCAGGTGGGCCTCGACTTCGGGCCGGCCCGCCTCGATCGCCCCAGCCAGCGATCCGAATGTGGCTCCGCCTGGCATTAGTTGTAGCGATGACAACGACGCATCCACGACGCCATCCACGATCACCAGCAGCGGCCAGTCGTGTTTTCCAAAGAGATACGGGGCAATGTCTTCCGGCCTTACCGCCTCAGACTCGCCGGCCGCCTTCCAATACACCGTGCCGATTGGCCCAACCGGAGTGAACCGCCATTCCTCATTCTTCGACGTGGGAATCCCGACCTCGCCAAACCGGTCGAGACCCGCCTGCCGGAGGGCAACCAGCCAGTCCGGGCCAGTGCCAAAAACTGGATGGGCGGCTATCTCGACTAGCGAGCCGGCCACTCCGCGCGAATCGCCCGGTGCCACGGGCGCAGCGGTGGCTCCCATCAGGAAACGCCCACCGGTGCCACGGCCCCGTTCGTGAGCCACTCATACCCTCGCTTTTCGAGGTCGAGCGCGAGCGAACGATCGCCTGACCGCACGATCTTGCCACCGGCCAGGACGTGCACCACGTCGGGGACGATGTAGTCGAGCAGCCGCTGATAATGGGTCACAAGAACAGTCGCGCTGTCGGGACGCTTAAGTGCGTTCACGCCATCGGCCACGATCCGGAGCGCGTCGATGTCGAGCCCGGAGTCTGTCTCGTCGAGCACGGCGAGCCGCGGCTCGAGCACAGCCATCTGCAGAATCTCATTGCGCTTCTTCTCGCCACCGGAGAAGCCGAAGTTCACCGCCCGCTCCATCACCTCCGGCCCCCATGCCACGACCTTGAGCTTCTCCTCGAGGAGGTCGTAGAAATCGATCGGGTCGAGCTCGTCGAGCCCGCGCGCCTTGCGAATCTCGTTGTACGCGGTGCGCAGGAAGTAGGCGTTGGTCACGCCGGGAATTTCCACCGGATACTGGAACGCGAGGAACACACCCGCCCACGCGCGCTCCTCAGGCTCCATATCGAGGAGGTCCTTGCCATCGAACGTCACCGAGCCGGAGGTGACCTCGTACGCCGGATGCCCCGCGATCACCTGCGCGAGCGTGCTCTTCCCCGATCCGTTGGGGCCCATGATCGCGTGCACCTCACCGGCATTGACGGTGAGCGAGATGCCATTGAGGATCGGTTTCTCGTCGACGGAAGCGTGGAGGTTGGTGACTTCGAGTAGAGACATCGTGTTCTAGACTCCAATGTTTGGTAATGCATTCGGTAGCTTTGATTATGAGCCATCAGCCATCAGCCGTCAGCCATCAGCCATCAGCCATCGGTCATCCGTCATCCGTCATCCGTCATCCGTCATCCGTCATCCGTCATCCGTCAACCGTCAACCGTCCTTACCCCACACTCCCCTCAAGACTCACACCCAACAGCTTCTGGGCTTCGATCGCGAACTCCATCGGCAGCTCGCGGAAGACTTCCTTGCAGAAGCCGTTGACGATCACGCTGATGGCGTTCTCGGTATTGAGTCCGCGCTGCTTGCAGTAGAAGATCTGATCCTCGCCGATCTTCGACGTGCTCGCCTCGTGTTCCACGTCCGACGACATGTTCTGCACATCGATGTACGGGAAAGTGTGGGCGCCGCAGCGGTTGCCGATCAGCATCGAGTCGCACTGGGTGTAGTTCCGCGCGCCCGCTGCCTTCGGCATGATCTTCACGAGGCCGCGGTACGAGTTCTGGCCGCGACCGGCGCTGATCCCCTTGGAAACCACGGTGCTGCGGCTGTTGCGGCCGAGGTGGATCATCTTGGTGCCGGTGTCGGCCTGCTGCATCCCGTTGACCACTGCGACCGAGTAGAACTCCCCGATGCTGTCGTCGCCCTGCAGGATCACGCTCGGGTACTTCCAGGTGATCGCCGAGCCGGTCTCGACCTGGGTCCACGAGATCTTGGCGGCGCGCATCGCCTTGCCGCGCTTGGTGACGAAGTTGTAGATCCCGCCGACGCCGTTCTCATCGCCGGCGTACCAGTTCTGCACTGTCGAGTACTTGATCGACGAGTTGTCGAGTGCAATCAGCTCGACCACCGCAGCGTGCAACTGGTTTTCGTCGCGCTTCGGCGCGGTGCAGCCCTCGAGGTAGCTCACTGACGCGCCCTCATCGGCCACGATCAGCGTCCGCTCAAACTGGCCGGTGTTGGCCGCGTTGATCCGGAAGTACGTCGACAGTTCCATCGGGCAGCGCACGCCCTTCGGGATGTACACGAAGGAGCCATCGGAGAAGACCGCGGAGTTGAGCGCCGCGTAGTAGTTGTCCGACGCCGGTACCACGGAGCCGAGGTACTGCTTCACCAGCTCGGGGTGTTCCTGCACCGCCTCGCCGAACGAGCAGAAGATCACGCCCGACTTGGCGAGTGTTGCTTTGAAGGTCGTGCCCACTGACACCGAATCGAAGATCGCGTCGACGGCCACGCCGGAGAGCAGCTTCTGCTCGTTGAGCGGGATGCCGAGCTTCTCGTAGGTCTCCAGCAGCTTCGGATCGACCTCGTCGAGCGACCCGAGTGGCTTGATGTTCTTGGGCGCGGAAAAGTACGAGATCGCCTGGAAGTCAATCTTCGGATATGACACGTTGGGCCACGTCGGCTCATCCATCTCGAGCCAGCGACGATAGGCCTTGAGGCGCCAGTCGAGCAGCCACTCGGGCTCGTTCTTCTTCGCGGAGATGAAGCGGACCGTCTCCTCCGACAGGCCCGGCGGTGCCGTGTCCTGTTCGATGTCGGTGACGAAACCGTACTTGTACTCGCGATTGACCAGTTCCTCGACGGATGAACCCATCAGCCATCCTCTCCTTGCGTGGCATCGAACGCCACGTGATACGTGCATGTGCCGCACCCGCCCGCGATTCGCGAGCGACGCTCCACCGATCCCACGAACACCTGCGCCAGAAACGCCTCTTCGGCGTCGCAAAGTTCGGGAAAGCGCTCGGCGATGAACCGGTGCGGACAGTTCGATTCAGTCAGCA
>JBKJMX010000126.1:0-31618 GCA_046596135.1 Gemmatimonadales bacterium | reverse complement strand
GCTGCGCCAGCAGGATGTCGGGACCGGGAACACCGGCGAGTGATCGCCGATTCTCGCGGTCATCGTGCTGGGCCTGCATGTCTGCGCCCACCGTGACCTGCACCGCGCGTGGTCCCGCGCCAAGCGATCGATTGGTGCTCGCGCGGGCGCCCACAACCGCGCGATCGATTGCCACGAACGTGCCCTCGTTGGGCGAGGCGCTGCGCGGAGGAGGCGTCGCCAGGGGATTGTCGAGGTCGCGATGCAGGCCGTACAACATCACGCTCCATGCACCGAGCGAGTGAAATCCACGTGCGCCAACAGCGATTTGCTGCTGGGCCACGTCCTTGTCCGCACCGCGGCGAATGTTGCCCGCCGATGCGCTGTCGCGGCGAGCGGCCAGTTCAACGGCCGTGAGGGCGCCTGGATTTTCTGCCCGGGGATCATCTGCGACCGCGGTCCGCAGGGTGAACGTCGTGGTTGGCGTGGCCGCCCAGTCGAGTGCGAACGACGCACGGAACTGTTCAGCGGCCGAGTGCTGTCGGAAGCCGTCGGTCGTGAACCGCGAGATGGCGATCGACGTCCCCAGCGAGCCCCACCGTACGGCGCCCGTGCCCTGCCACCGCTCTGCGCCGAATGCGCCTTGCTCGAAGCCCACGGAGACGTCGCTCCCGTGGGCGGGAGCTGCGCGCGTCGTGAACGCGATCACGCCGCCAGCCGCGTTGCCCTCCAGTGCGGACGCGGCGCCTCGCAATACCTCGATCCGTTCCACGCGTGCCAGATCGAGGTTGGAAAGCTGGCTCTGGCCGTCAGGCAGAGTTTGTGGGACGCCGTCAATGAGGATCTTGATGCCACGCACGCCAAAGTTCGCCCGTGCCCCGGCGCCCCGAATCGACAGGCGCTGGTCAAGCGAATAATTCCAGCGGTTCCCCGTCACAACCCCGGGCACGAAAGCGAGCGCCTCATCGAGCCCGGTGGCGAGATGCCCGCGCGTCACCGCCGCGCCTTTTACCACGCTTACCGATGCTCCCAGGGTCGCCAACGAGTCGGATCCGCGCGTGACGCTCACGGTGCGGTCGGGGAGCACCTGAGGGTTGCCGGTGCCCTGTCCCGGCAGTCCGCCGACTCCACCGGCCAGTCCCAACACGAGCATCGTGGGCATTTTCATGGGCTCAAGCTGCGGGGGTTGCGGATCGCGGGCAACGCCGCGGCTTGTTTCCACTTGTCGGCAGGACCTAGGTTTGGTCCGATGACATGGCTTCCTGATACCACCCAGCCACCCTTTGCCGGCGCACCCGTGGCGTCATTCGTCCCGGCGCCGGCTGATGGGGTGATGCCGGATCGATTCTTTTCGACATCGAACCTGCCAACCTACGTGCGGCTGGAGGGGGGATGGGTCGCGCCGAGGCGCCCGCGAATGGATTGCGTCCTGGTCCGGGAAGGGGACGGTATCGTCACGCTCGAACCGCGCCGGGTCGCCCGCGGGATGCAGGTCGTTGTCGGGATGGACGAACACGGCCGCGATGGCGTGGTGGTGCACACCGAGGGCTTCCTCGGCGGCTCGCACGGTGCGAACGAATTTCGGTTCATGGGCACCGAGGTGTCGCGCGAGCGGCCGGTCAACTACGAGGACCTTGCCGCCAGGGTTGTCGAGGAACGCAACGGTGGATATTTGCTCTGGGTCGCCGGCCCGGCGCTGGTGCACTCGCGTGCCCGCGCCGATTTCGAGTGGTTTATCCGCAATGGTTTCGTGCACGCGGTCCTGGCCGGCAATGCCGTGGCGGTTCACGACATGGAAGCGGCGATCTTTGGCACCACCCTTGGCATGGACAATCTCGGTCGTCCCACCGATGGCGGACACGGGACACACATGCGCGCGATCAACGCCGTTCGCGCGGCAGGATCGATCACCGAAGCGGTGCGATCCGGCCTGGTAACCTCGGGGATCATGCATGCGCTGGTGACCTGCGACGTGCCGTTTGTCCTGGCGGGGTCGATTCGCGATGACGGGCCGCTGCCGGAGGTGATTCCCGATGCGCTCGCCGCCCAGGACGCGATGCGCGAACACACCGTGCGCGCCACGGGGGCGGTGTTCGTGGCAACCGCACTTCATGCCATCGCAGTCGGAAACATGCTGCCCGGGTTTCACACCAAGACCCCGGACGGCCATCCTGTGCCGTTGATGACGATCTGCGTCGACCAGACCGAGTTCGTCGTCAACAAGCTCAAGGACCGCGGTACCCATCAGGCATTTGGTGTCGTCACCAACGCACAGGACTTCATGCATGTCCTCCGATTCTACGTCGAACAATGTTTGAAGTGACCGCGCCGAAACCAGGTGAGGGCCCCAACTGGGAACGGTTGGCGGCCTGGGTGTGCACCCAGGTGCCGCCCGCGGAGATCGACGCGGTGTGGGTGTTCCGGGTGCTTCGGCGCGATCAGCGTGAGTTCGGCACGGCGGTCGTCAGTCGGGTCGAAGGCGATCGTCGGCGGATCTACACCGCGCGTTACGCGGCGATCGTGAAGGGCAAGCAGCGAGGCGGGTTCGAGACTTGGCTGGATGAGGTAGGCAGCGGCCCGCTGGAGGCCCTCCATGCGCTGCTCGAACTCGTGCCGGTGCGCGCTGACGACGAAGACCCGCCAACGCCTGTCGACGCCCGCGTCTGGTTCCCGGAGGAGTCGGATCAGCAACTCGAACTGGAGCCACTCGAGCCCTCCGGCGATGAGACGACCGCGGCCAGCGTCGAGGCTCATGAAGGCGAGGAGGCGGGCGCTGGCCACTCGCACTGACGCTGCCGCCACCCGGCAGCTTGTCGATCGCTTTCGCGACTGGCTCCGTGAGCGACACCTCCCGATCACGCGGCAGCGCGATCTCGTCGCGCAAGCGGTGTTCACCGGCGGTGGCCACCTTTCCGTCGACGCGATCCAGCGTCGGCTCCGCGGACTGGGCCAGAAGGTTGGCACCGCCACGATCTATCGTTCGCTTGATGTGCTGGTTCAATCAGGACTCGTGCGCGCGCACGACTTCGGCGAGGGGTACCGCCGCTATGAGCCGATGTTCTCCACGGGTCAGCACGGTCACCTCATTTGTGCGCGCTGTGGAACCGTCACCGAATTCTCCACCGACCGGATGGAGCGCGCCCTCGCGCTGATCGCCGACGAACACGAGTTTCAGCACCAACGGCATCGGGTCGAACTGCACGGGCTCTGCCGGGCGTGCCGTGAAGCCGACATCGGCGCGATCGTGCGAGCTGGCCGAGCCCGATGATCGAGGGAACTGCGATCGGACCTGCCGTCGCCTTCGCGGCGGGCCTGCTTTCGTTCCTCTCGCCGTGCGTACTTCCGCTGGTGCCCAGTTACCTCGGTTTCCTGACCGGCATGACACTGGACGAGATGGGGGATCGGCGCCGCTGGGCCGTACTCCACGCTTTCCTCTTCGTGGTCGGGTTCTCGACCGTGTTCATTGCGCTCGGCGCCGGCGCCACGGCCCTGGGTGCGAGCCTCGCGTATCACAAGGTCTGGCTGGCACGCGGCGGCGGCGTCCTGCTGATGGTGTTTGGCCTCTACACCATGGGTGTACTTCGGGTCGGCCTGTTCGACCGGGAGCAGCGCCTGCACCTCGACCGCAAGCCGATGGGCATGCTCGGGTCGGTGATCGTGGGGATGGCGTTCGCGGCCGGATGGACCCCTTGCCTCGGCCCGGTGCTCGGCGGGATACTCGCACTCGGTACCCAGGCCCACACCGTCGGAGAGGGAATGGCCCTCCTCGGCGCCTATTCTGCGGGCCTTGCCGTGCCGTTCCTCGCCGCCGCGGTGGGCGTTGACCAGTTCCGGACCGCGTTCCACCGCTTCAGGCGATGGATGCCGTGGGTCCAGCGGGTCAGCGGCACGCTGCTGCTCGTGGCTGGAGTACTGATGGTGACGGGGGAGTTCACCCGGCTCGCCGCAGCGCTGCAGTCGATGACCCCAGCGTGGCTCCTGCGTCAGGTATGAACCGACGCGACGCGTTCTCTGTGTCCAAGATGTGCAGCAACGCGGCACGAAGCGTGGGAACAAGCCGGGCCGAGGGGCCGTTTCAGGATGGTACCTTGCTGTGCCTCCGGGCAGGGCAAGCACGTCACCTGATGTGACGACACGACCCCGCGCGCATTCATTGATTGGTGCCGCGGGGAGTTCGCGGTGAACCCTTACGACGGAGCGAAGGATGATGGCACGAAACAGGACGATCGCTGCATGCCTGCTGATGGTCGGAATGGTGGCGTGCGGAGACCGTCGCAACGATGACTTGGCAGCCGACAGTCTCGCGCCGGCGGATAGTCTCGTTCCCATTGCCGACGCCTCGTCGCTGACCGACAGCACCCGACTGAGTCCGCCGGCGGAAACCGTGTACGTGGCGCCGCCGGTCACGCGGCCGGCGCCGGCGCGTACGCCGGCACGTACTCCGAGCCGCCCGTCGCCGGCACCGAGTCGCGGCCTCACGGTCGAGGCGGGGACGAGCATCGCCACCACGGCGATGCAGGAGATCTCGTCGGACGATCACAAGGTCGGCGACATCGTCAACGTGCGCGTATCGAACGACGTGCTCGGCGCCAACGGTCGCGTTGCGATCCCGGCCGGATCGGTGATCTCGCTGTCGATCGTCGCGATTGCCGACGCGGAGAACCGGGGTGAGCGCGGCACGCTGGTGATGTCGGCACGGAACGTGTCGATTAACGGCAGTACGTACTCGTTGAATGCGCGGGCCTCTGACTACACCTACAAGATGTCGGCCGGGAAGATCGGCGCTGAGCAGATAGCGACGACTGGTGCCGGTGCGGTCGCCGGCGCGGTGATCGGTCGCGTGATCGGCGGCAAGACCGGCACTGCCGTCGGCGCAGTGGGCGGCGCGGCTGCAGGTGCGGCCGTGGCTGCCAAGAAGGCCGACCGTCACATCGTGGTCGAGTCCGGCAACTCGGTGACGCTGACGCTTCGTGAGGATTTCAGCCGGAGCTGAGCAGTGCGCAGTCGATGAGCGGGGGGCGGGGTCGCTGGATGCGACTCCGCCCCCCGTGGCGTTCGGGTCAATAGCCCGCGCCGCCCCCACCCAGTCGGGGGTCGCTGACTCCCTGCCATCCGCCCGGGATTCGTGCGATCGCCTCGACATCTCCCATGCTGCCTGTGGTGCGCACCTGATGACCCATCGCCTGCAGCCACGCCAGGGCGATCGCGTTGAAGCCGTTGGGGGATTCGATCCGGATCAAGTCGGGGAGCGCCTGATGGTGCATCCGCGGGGCCGCGATCGCATCGGGAAGTGTCATCCCGTGATCGATCACGTTGCTGATCACGTGGTAGACCTGCGTGATGATCGTCGGGCCCCCCGGTGTGCCGACGACCAGCGCCAGCCTTCCACGCTGATCAACGACGATCGACGGCGTCATCGCGGACAACATGCGCTTCCCGGGTTTGATCGCGTTCACCTCGCCCTGCACGAGCCCATACATGTTCCCCTTGCCCGGTGCGGTGGCGAAGTCGTCCATCTCGTCGTTGAGCAGAAAACCGGCACCTGAAACGGTGACGTGCGACCCATACGAATTGTTCAGGGTGGTTGTGGTCGAGACCGCATTGCCCGCGCGATCGACGACGGAGTAATGCGTGGTGCTGTTCCCCTCGCGCAGCGAGGCGTCGAATTCGGGGGTCGGGGTGGCGTGCGCCAGGTCGATCGTGGCGCGCTGTGCGGCGGCATGCTCCTTCGACAGCAGGCGCGCCATCGGCAGCGTCTCGAAGTCGGGGTCCCCAAGGAACTGGTTCCGGTCGGTGAACGACCGCCGCATCGCCTCGGCCTCGCGATGGATCAGGGCGAGGGATCCGAACGCCGGCATCGGCGAGTATCCCTCCATGATGTTGAGGATCATCGCCAACGTGGTACCGCCGGACGAAGCGGGCGGCATCGAGAACACGGTCCAGCCCCGGTACGGGATCGTGATCGGTTCGCGCCACTTCGCCACGTACCCAGCCAGGTCGGCGAGCGTGATGATGCCATCCCCGCGTCGCATCTCCGCCACAATCGAATCCGCCACCCATCCGCGGTAGAAACCGTCGCGTCCTCGGTTGCGGATTGCCATCAGCGTGCGCGCGAGGTCGGGTTGGCGCCACCGCGTCCCAGGCGTCGGCTCCTTCCCATCGAGGAGGAACTGTCGCGCTGACGCGGGATATTGGCTGAGGCGATCGACGTGCCCGCGAATGGAGCGCGACCGGTAGTCGTCGATGACGAATCCGTCGCGCGCAAGTCGGATGGCGGGATCGAGGATCTTCGCGAGCGGAAGCTTGCCGAGGCGGCGGTGGGCCTCGAGCATCCCCGCCACGGCGCCTGGCACGCCCGGCGCGAGGTGGCCGTACACGCTACGCTCGCTGGGTTCGCCTTTCGCATCGAGGTACATGTCCCGGGTGGCCGCGGCGGGCGCCGTTTCCCGGTAGTCGATCGTGTGGACGTGCCCATCGGCCATCCGGATGACCATGAACCCGCCGCCGCCGATGTTTCCCGCCTCGGGATGGGTGACGGCCAGCGCAAACCCGACCGCGACGGCCGCATCGATCGCGTTGCCGCCGGCTCGCAGGATATCCCGACCCACCGCACTCGCGATCGGGGCGCCGGAGACGACCATGGCTTGCGGTGCCTCGACCACGCGCGACTTGCCGGTGTACTTCCACTCGGGCGGCAGCACGGATGCGTGCTGTGCGGCGACCGGGGAGGTGATCACGGCGCAGGCGAGCAGCCTGGTGACCCAGGGCAGGACCAGCTTCGACATCGGAGACCTCGGAATCGCGGGGCGGGTTCGTGCGGAGTTGCTCGATCGTTCAACCTTCCCATAACTTAAGCGGGTTCAATACCCGCCGTCATCCTCCTTCGACAGGTGCGCGCATGAGTGAGTCCGGGCCGGTGTTGCGCGCAACCGAGCGCCGAAATCCGCGATCCGCCGACATTGACACGCTCGATCCTGCGGCGCTGGTCGACCTCTTCAATGCCGAGGACGCCATGGTGCCTGCCGCGGTCGCTGCCGCACGGCGCGAGATCGCCGATGCGATTGCGCGGGTGGAGCAGGCGTTTCGTGACGGCGGCCGGCTGTTCTACGTTGGCGCAGGCACGTCGGGACGACTGGGTGTGCTCGATGCCTCGGAGTGTCCCCCCACGTTCGGCACGACGCCCGACCTGGTGCAGGGAATCATTGCGGGGGGCCCTGACGCCCTTGTCCGGTCGGTCGAGGGCGCAGAGGATGATCCGGCCGCTGGCGCGGCCGCAATAGCCGAGCGGGGCGCGGGCAGGAGTGACATCGTCGCGGGCATCGCGGCGAGCGGCACGACCCCTTTCGTGCGGGGTGCGCTGGAGGCCGCGCGCGCCCGCGGGGCCACGACAATGCTGGTCACCTGCGCCATGCCGCCCGCCGAGCTTGTGAGCCTCGTCGACGTGCTGATCCACGTTGATGTGGGGCCGGAGATCGTGACGGGTTCGACACGTCTCAAGGCGGGCACCGCCACGAAGCTTGTGCTCAATATGCTCACCACCGGGGCGCTCATCCGCATCGGCAAGACCTATGGCAATCTCATGGTCGACCTCCAGGCCACAAACGCCAAGCTTCGGCAACGTGGTACGCGGATGGTGGCAGAGGTTGCGGGTGTGACCGAAGACGTGGCGAGCGATGCGCTGCAGCGCGCCTCGGGGCGGGTGCGCACCGCGATCGTCATGGCATTCGAGGGGATCGATGCAATCGCCGCCGAGGCACGCCTGACTGCGGTCGACCGGCGCCTTCGTGCGATCGTCGGCCCGCCCCCACCGGTATCATGAAATGACCGAATCGCCGATGCTGGTCGTGGGCCTCATGAGCGGCACGTCGCTCGATGGCGTGGACGCAGCGCTGGTGCGCATCAGCAGCAGCACTGCGGTCGAGCTCCTCCATTTTGTCCACCGTCCCTACAGCACGGCGGAACGCGATCGGATTGCCGAGGTGTTTGAGGGACGGACCCTTCGGGAGGTCGCACTGCTGCACGCAGCAGTGAGCCACTGGGCGTGCGAGGCTGTGGACGCCCTGCTGGCCGCCGCGCATGTGCGCGCCGACACCCTCGGCGCAATTGCCTTCCCCGGCCAGACGGCGTGGCATGAGCCGCCGGACGTGTCGTTCACGCTGGGTGAACCGGCAATTATTGCCGAGCGGTTCGGCGTCCGCGTTGTTCATGGATTCCGGGCGCGCGACGTGGCCGCCGGGGGGCAGGGCGCACCGCTGGTGCCGATCGCTGATGCACTGTGTTTTGGGGCGGCCGATCATGCGCGGATCCTGTTGAACATCGGGGGCATGGCGAACGTGACATGGGTGGGTCGACGCGGGGTGCTGGACGACGTGATCGGTGCCGACACCGGCCCCGGCATGGCGATCATCGACGGTGTGGCTCGTCTGGTCGATCCTGCGCTTCCCTACGATGTCGACGGTGCACTGGCGGCCGGTGGTGAAGTTGATGCGGTCGCACTGTCGGCGTTGCTCGACGATCCCTTTTTCGCCGCACCGCCACCTCGGAGCACTGGTCGCGAACACTTCGGCACGGCATACGCGAGCGCGCTGCACGAACGCGTGCCCGGTGCCGACGGCGTGCGGACCGCGGTTGCGCTGACGGCAGAATCGATCGCGCGGTTTTGCGCGAAACACCTGCCGCCGGCGCCGGAGGTGGTCGTGGCGGGTGGCGGGGTGCATCATCCCGTGCTGATGTCCCTGTTGCGCGAACGCATGGCCACGCAGCAGGTCATGTTGCGCCGGTTCGATGAACTGTTTTTTTCGGGTGATGCGAAGGAGGCGGTGGCATTTGGGCTGCTGGCCTGGCTCACCATTCATGGCCAGCCTGGCAACCTGCCCGGCGTCACCGGTGCCGCCGGGATCCGGGTGCTCGGCGCGATCACGCCGGCCTGAACAGCGTCAGCGGGTCAGGACGAGCGCGAGCACCACGATACCGAGGGCCACGGCAAACGCCGCGATTACCAATCCTCGCGGGGTTCCGGTGCGGGGTGCAGGGGGCTTCGGGACGGCAGGAAAGGCGAGCGTCGGCCCCAGGGAGGGGCGGTCGTCGGTGGTGAGCAGCTCGTGGTAGCCGGGTTCGGCATCCGCCGCATCGGGGAGATCCTCACCGTCGAAGCGAACCGCGACGATCGTGATGTTGTCGGGACCGCCGCGGTCGTTGGCGAGGTCGACCAGACGGCTGCAGAGACGTTGCAGGTTGGGTTCGCCCGCGACGGCCTCGGCAATGTCGTCGCGGCGAACCATCGTCGAGAGACCGTCGGAGCAGATGATGAGCACGTCCCCGCGCTGCAGCGGCTGCCAGCTCAGGTCGACGTTCACGCGGGGGTCGGGGCCAAGCGCCTGCAGAATGATATTCCGCCGTTCGCTGGCTTCGGCTTCCTCCTCCGTCAGCTCACCAACTTCGACCAGCCGCTGGGTGAGTGACTGGTCGCGAGTGAGCTGCCGGGCTTCGCCACCGCGCACCAGGTAGCCACGAGAATCGCCGATCTGCGCCAGGTAGAGCCGGTCGCCCCACACCCCGGCCACCGTCGCGGTGGTGCCCATCCCGCGCACTTCCGGGTGCTCGCGCGCATAATTGTGGAGGGAACCATTGGCCGCCTCGACCGCTTCGCGCAGATGCTGGGTAAATCGCTCCGCTGTGACTTCAGGGTCACGGAGCCAGGTCTCCACCATGTGGTGGTGGATCGCCGTCGCGGCCATCTCGCTTGCCAGTTCGCCCGCGGCGGCCCCGCCCATCCCGTCGGCAACGAGATAGAGAGCCCCGCGCTCGGAGAGGTCGTGGGCGCTGCCCTCCGACGTGCGCTGCGCCTCGGTCGACGCCAGATCGGCCACGAGGAAGGTGTCCTCGTTGTGATCGCGCGTGCGGCCTGGGTCAGTCACAGCATGATAGGACGTGCGAATATTTGGCGTGATCGGGTTCCGGTGAGGGCGCGGGGTGCTCGCGTGTCGAGCCGCAAGATACGAACCACGCGGAAGGGCGTCAACGCGAAACGGCTCAGCACCAATTTCTGCGGATCAACGCTTTCGCGTACCGCCCGGGACGGCTGACCGTCCCCTGACCACGGAGGGACTCACGATGGCTACCTTGCAAGGGATGCTCAGAATCCCGTCGCTGACGCACGCCGGCCGGGCCATCGCGGCCGCCACCCTGTTCCTGATCGCAGCGGGCGCATCGGCTGGCGCCCAGTCCCGCGAACAGCGCATCAATATCGATGCGTTTCGGGATTCGATCGGTAAGGGACGCGACACCTTCGCGCTCAAGGCGCTCGAACGAGACCTCATTGCGGCGGCCCGGGATCATCGATCCGACCCGCTGGTGCACCTCCGCCTCGGCTTCCTCTCCCTGCGACTCGGCGATGTCGGTGGCCGCGGTCACTACGAAGACGCGGGATCGGAATTCCAGTGGGTGGTCGACCTGCAGCCCCGATGGCCCTACGGCTGGTTCGGGTTGGGCCTCGCCGAGTACGGAATCGGCGACTCGGACATGCCGCTGGTGCAGGGACTCCGGACGATGCTCGGGAAGGATGCGCTGACCCGGGCCGCCAACGCCTTCGCGAAGAGCGCCGAGGTCGATCCCGAGTTCGTCGACGGTCTGGTGGATCTGGCCAACACCGCGTTGCAGCAGCGCATCAACAGTCGCGCCGACGTCGCGCTGGCAGCTCTCCGCCGCGCGGCGGGCACGCCCGCCGGGCGGCACCCCGCGGTGATGCTTGCCCGCGGGCAGGTCGAACGCGGCGTCGGCTCGCTCGACTCGGCCCGGGCTGCCCTCAACGCCCTCTTGCGAATTGAACCCGCCAATGCGCGAGCGCTCCTTGAACTGGCCCGGGTGCGGTTCGCGCAGGGTCGTCTGGACGGGGGCGACCCCTGGTACCGCGGCCTGGCGATCGCTGATGCCGGCGCAATGGCCGATTACCTGACCGACATCGGGCCGGTCCTCCCCGACAGCGTGTTCCGGAAGCTGGACGTCGCGACCCTCGGGGAAAGGGTCTCCATCCTGCGCGGCTTCTGGATGTTGCGGGACAACGATGAGTTGCACCGCCCTGGCGAACGGCTTCGCGAGCACTACCGTCGGCTCGACCACGCGCGCAGGAATTTCCGCCTCGTGACGCCCAACAGGCAGTTTGACATCGCCGAACGGTATCGCTCGGGGCAGACCGAGTTCGATGATCGCGGCATCATCTACATCCGTCATGGGGCGCCCGACCAGCGCGCAGCCTACAACATCCCCGGTGTCGAGCCCAACGAGACCTGGCGGTATCGGCGCGATGGCGCCGACCTCGTCTTCCACTTCGTCGCCCGACAGGACGTGCAGGACTTTCGCCTGGTGGAGAGTGTGTTCGATGTGCTTGGCTTTGCCGCGACGGTGACGCTGCGTGACGGCAGTGACAGCCTGCTCCAGTCCGATCGCGTCAACGGGTTGCTTCGCTCACGCGAGGGGATCGACCCGATCTATTCGCGCCTGCTCGGAGCGGGGCGGGGTGGCAGTGCGCAGCTCCAGACGGCGGAACGCACCCTCGGTCGCGTGAGCATTGCCCAGGGCACGTCCTCCGACAGCTGGCGCCCCACGTTTGCCGACGCGCTCCCGGCCCGCATCGAGACCGTCGCCGTGGGGCAAGACGCCAGAGGGCCTTCGTTGCAACTCGCCTTCGCCGTTGCCGGCAGCGCACTGCGCGGGAAGCCCACCCCGGACGGATTCGTCTACCTGATCCGGATGCGCGCTGTTGTCCTGGCGGCCGATGGCCGGATGGTGGCATCGATCGATACCACCCGCGCATTCGTGACCAGAAGTGAGGTGCCTGCCCGCGAGCACCTGCTTGGGCATGCCGCGCTGTCGGTGCCGGCCGGTGACCTCACGGTGCGCGTCGCCCTCGAGACAGAGGATGCGGGAATGGTGACCTCGCGCGACCCGATCCACGTCGCCGGCAACAGCGGAACGGGAATCGGCCTCAGTGACCTCGCCATCGGGTCGAGGACCGTGCAGCTCCCTTGGATCACGGCGTCAGGCGACACGGCGTGGGCCAACCCGCTTGCGACGTTCCCCAGCGCGCTTCCGCTCCAGCTCTATTTCGAGGTAACCGGGCTCCCGCGGGGTACGCCGTACCGCATCGACATCACCATGGCCCGGCCGCGCGGTGGCTCGGTGTTCAAGCGGATCTTCGGGGGGAACGGGGCGGCGATCAAGTTGGGGTTCGACGGGACGCACCCAGGTGGCATTGCTGCTGTCGCGCGCACACTCAGCCTGGCCGAGATCAAGCCCGGCGAATATGTCCTCGAAGTGACTGTGACCGATCGTGAGGGGCGTGCGGCGACACGTCGACGCAACGTGAACGTGCTGCGGTGACCGGCGTGCGAGCCTCTATGGCTGCGATGATGCTCGTGTTGATGGCCGGGACCTCGGCCGATGCCCAGGGGCTTCCCGGTACCGCGCTGCGCGACTCGTTGCGCGACATTTCGGCGCTGCCCGACCTCGTCGCGCTGGAGAAGTCGGCGATCGCCTCGGCCCGCGCCGACCGCGAACGTGTCGGCCCGGCACTGCGGGTGGCGTTCGTGCGCTTGCGGTTGGCCGAGGTGCGCGGTACCGGAATGGATTACGATCGAGCGGCTGGTGATTTTGCGGAGGTTGCCGAGGCACACCCCGATGCGGCCGAAGCATGGTTCGGTAATGGGCTGGCACTCCTCAGGTACGGGAACACGGTCAACGGCGTGTCGGCGGCCGTGAACAACCTCCTGATTCGGAGTCCTGCGGAACGGGCCGGCGATGCGTTCGCGCGCGCCGTGATCGCCGACACCACACCCCGCCTCCTGCAGGACATCGTCGGGATCGCGATAGCTCACCGCGACACCGGCGCCCTGGTCGCCGCGTTGGCCGCGGCGCGAAATGGCATGGACCTGCCGACCGAGCGCCGGTTGCCATGGCTCATCGAGCGCGTCCGGATCGAGCGTGCCGCTGGATCGCTCGACAGCGCGATCATCGCGATCGATCAGGCTCGACGACTCGTCGACGATCCCCTGGTCGAGCTGGAGTACGCCACGACGCATCTCGCTGCGGGACACCTTGCCGGCGTCGCGCCCTGGTATGGCGGACTCGCGCGTGCTCGCGACGCAACACTTGATCAGTACCGCCGCGACCTTGTGGTGCTGGTTCCCCTGGACACGATGCGTCGCTTCGATGCCGCATCCGGGGCCGAGCGCGTGGTGATCATGCGCGACTTCTTCGGCGACCAGGATCGGAGCGGATTGTCGGCGGATGGTGAACGGCTGCGGGACCACTATCGACGCTTGCATGAGGCCCGCCGTGAATTCGCGCTGCCCGAAGGCACCGACGTCGGCGAGCGATTTCCCGACGCCATGGACGATCGTGGCCGGACCTACGTCAGGCACGGCCGGCCCGACCATCGTGCCGGCCTTTCTGGAGTCATTGGGCTGCCGCCGAGCGAGTCGTGGCAGTACGCCCGAACCGACCAATCCGACCTGATCTTCCACTTCATGGTCGTCGCGCCGAAGGCCCCGTTCACCGAGGTCGAGAGTGTGCTCGATATCCTGGCCGCGAGCAACCAGGCGCGATGGTTCGGCGGGCGCCAGGACGCCGAGGGTCGGGACACTGCCGGTGCACCGGTTAACACCTACGGCGGTGAGCTCACCGCGATCGTCGCGCAGCAGGTCCTCCTCTCCCGCTGGAACGTGAGCGACATCTATCGGCAGATGCTCGCTCGCGGGAAGGGTGGCGCCGAGGCGATGCAGTCCATGGAGCGCGACGTCGGACGCGCGAGCCTCGCGGCGGCGCCAACGTGGGCGTTCCGGTACGAACTCCCGCTCGACGCACGCGTCAGCATCCTTGCCATTGCTCCGGATGCGCGGGGGCCCAATGTGCAACTCGCGTACGCGATCGCCGGGCGCAGCCTTTCGCCGGTACGTACCAGTCGCGGATTTGCCTACGAGGTGCGCCTTCGTGCCACGGTGCGCGACGCGGCCGGCACCGAAGTCGCGCGCTTCGACACCGTCAGGGTATTCGTGACCAGGTCCGCCATTGCGCCCGGCGCTCACCTGCTCGGCCGTGTCACCGTGCCCGTCACTCCGGGACAGCGGATCGTTCGCGTTGCGCTGGAGAATGACGGTCGGGGCATCATCGTCACCCGTGACGGTATCGACGTTCCCGCGGCAAGCGCCTCGGTGCCGGGCATGTCCGATATCGCACTCGGAACGCGCGGCATACCGCTCGCGGTGCCCACTGCAGGCCGTGACAGCGCGTGGGTCAACCCGCTCCGTCAGTTCCGCACCGGTGAACCGCTTCTGCTGGCGTTCGAGCTGATGGGCTTGCCGGCGGGCGCGCCGTTCCGCATCGATCTCAGGGTGGTGCGCCAAGCGGGCGGGGGGACGCTCGGGCTCGGCTCGCAAGCCATGCTCACGCTCGGCTTCGACCAGGCCCATCGCGGTGGAGTGGACGTGATTCAGCGGGAGCTCGATCTCACCCGCCTCCGTGCCGGTGACTACGTGCTTGAGGTGACGACATCAATGCCCTCGGGTCAGCGCCTCTCGCGGCGCCAGGAATTCACGCTCGTCAAGTGATCAGTGCATCGCGGCCGATGGCAATGGCGATGGCGTGGGGGGCTGCGCTGCTGTTGGCGGTTCCCGCCGCACACGCACAGTCGCCCATTCAGCGCGCTGCCCTGACGCGACTTCGGGATTCGCTCGAACGCGTCGGTGATGTGGCGGCGCTTCGTATCGCCGAGAGCGCGCTCATCGATGTGGCACGAAGCGACCGCGACAACGCGGTGGTCCATCTGCGACTCGGCCTGCTGGCCCTCCGGCTTCATGCGATCGACTCGGTCCCGCACGTCGATGATGCGATCGGCGAGTTCGAATGGGCGGTGTCGCTGAAGCCCGAATGGCCCTGGGCGTGGTTCGGGCTGGGGCTCGCCGAGGCAGAGGTGCGGGATCGGTCCAGTAGTGCGGTGGGCGGGCTCTGGTACATGCTGGGGCTCGATCGGGAATCGCGATCGGGTACCGCGTTCGCCCGCGCGATCCAGGCCGATCCCACGTTTGTCGATGGCATCATCGCGCTGGCACGGACGGCGCAGGCGCAGCGTATCGACGCCCCGATTGCGCCGGCACTGAAGGCGATCAGGGGCGCGACCGCCACGCCGGTGGGATGGCATCCCGATCTCCTGATGGAGCGTGGCCGGCTCGAGCGACTCGGCGGTAGCGCAGACTCCGCGGTCCGGATGTTCACGCTTGCGGCACTCCTGGGCCGCCGGACCGATCTTGCCCTGCTCGAACTTGCCCGCACTCTGCCGTTGGTGGCCCCCGACAGCGGTGTGCGTCGGAGCCGACCGCTTCCCGCCGCAATACCCTACTACGCCGCGGCTGCCAGTCACGATCCCGAGATCATCGCGATGTACCGCCGGGATCTCGAGCCGATCGCCACTGATTCGTCGATGCGTCGCTTCGACGCACTGACCGACACGGCGCGAGTGCGATGGCTCCGCGATTTCTGGCATGGTCGCGCGGCGCTGGACCTCCGCGCCGATGACGACCGACTCGAGGAACACTTCCGGCGCTGGGCGTTCGCGCGGCGCGAGTTTCGGCTGCCACCATTCAGGCGGCGGTACAACTTCGGCACCGAACTCTTCCGCAGCGGTGACCTCGAGCTCGACGACCGCGGCGTGATCTGGCTGCGCCACGGGGAGCCGTCGCTGCGGATCGAGTGGCCGGTGTCACGGCATCGCGAGCGGAGCATCAATGGCCAGGCGATTCCGCCCAATCGCGGGAACGAGAGCTGGCGATACGACCGCCCGGAAGGCCCGCTCGTCCTGCACTTCGTCGCCGAGACGGATCCCCAGGACTTCCGGGTGGTCGAGTCGCCGGCACTCCTCGATGTGCCGGCCGACGTGATCGCGTTCCGGGCCGACGAACTGCCGGGGGTCGCCCGCCTGTTGCGGATCAACGAGGAGTCGGCAGCGTGGGCCTGGGTCAGCGAGGAGGTCAGGCTGCTCGGGCGTCGCAGCATCGCCGTCGCAACCGGCAGCGATTCGTGGGAGCGACAATACGCCGACCGACTGGGAGGGCGAGCGCAGTGGTTCGCCGTTGGCGTCCGCAATGGGCGTCCGCTGGTGCACATCGTGTACGCTGTCGACGCGGACGCGTTGCGCGAGGCGTTCGGCCATACGGCGACGGTTCCGTTGCATGTTCGCGCCGTGGCGTTCGACTCGATGGGTTTGCTGCTCGGCGGCCTCGATACGGTGCAGGTGGTGCCCGTACCGGGGCCCGGCGTGCAGCAGATCGCGATGCGGGCTGAGTTGCCGGTTCCGCCCGGCACGGTGCGGGTCCGCCTCGGGGTGGAGGCGAGTCCGGGCCTTGGCGCCGTCTATCCGGTCGACTCGCTGGTCGTGCCCAACGCGGGAGGAGACTCCTTGGTGCTTTCGGCGGTCCTCGTCGGGCGCGCAGGGCCGGCGCTGCCATGGCCCGTCACCCCGGCTGACACCGCCTGGATCGACCCTTCGGGGGTGTACACCCCGGGGGACACACTGGTCGTGTATGCAGAAGCATACGGGCTCAGGTCAGGTGGCTCCGCGATGGTCCAGCTGACGGTCACTCGCCAGCGTACCGGCCTGTCCCGCCTCTTCGGGGCCTCTGCCACTGCGATCGCCCTGGCCGAACCAGTCCGGGTGGGCGGGAGCGTCATGTCGATTCGGCGATCCCTTGCGCTGGGCGGGCTTGAGGCCGGGTCATATGTGCTGGAATTGAAGGTGGTGCAGGGCTCGCGGACCACCACCCGGCGTCGTGGCCTGGTAGTACGATAGGGCATGTTGATAACTTGCCACTGTGGTTGATTTGTGATGTGATTGGTTGCTTCGCTCGTGGTTCCTGACAAAACTTCCGCATTGCTCCAGCCGGCTCCGGCCCCTAGCTTGCTCTCGGTTGGTCGCTGGTCGGCGCCGCGCCGGACTTGCTTCTTTGGTCTGGCCTTCGGCTGTCGGCTCCCGGCTCGCACCGCTCCTTTTCTCACCCATGGATCACTGTCATCGAGGCATCATGAACACGTCTCCGTCGAGGGGCGCAGTCGAACTGTCGCCCAACGCGATCACCGTGCTGGAAAAGCGCTACCTGCTCAAGGACGAAAAGGGAAAGCCGGCTGAACGTGCCGAAGACCTTTTCTGGCGGGTGGCAACCACGGTCGCCGCTCCCGACGCGAGGTACGGTGCTTCCGAAGGAGCGGTGGATGAGCTCGCCGAGGCGTTCTATGACGTGATGGCGAAACGGCTGTTCATGCCGAACTCCCCGACCCTCATGAACGCCGGTCGGCCGCTGGGCCAGCTCTCCGCGTGTTTCGTGCTGCCCGTCGATGACACCCTGTCGAACGGCCACAGCGGCATCTACGACACACTCCGTGCGATGGCACTGGTCCACCAGTCCGGGGGCGGCACCGGCTTCTCGTTCTCCCGGTTGCGTGGTCGCAACGACATCGTGCGGTCAACGATGGGCGTGGCCTCGGGCCCGATCTCGTTCATGTCGCTCTACGATGCATCGACCGACGTGGTGAAGCAGGGCGGCACCCGGCGCGGCGCGAACATGGGCATCCTCCGCGTCGACCATCCCGACATCCTCGAGTTCATCGGCTGCAAGGACGACACGACCAAGATCACCAACTTCAACATCTCGGTGGG
This sequence comes from Gemmatimonadales bacterium, assembly GCA_046596135.1. Lineage (GTDB taxonomy): Bacteria > Gemmatimonadota > Gemmatimonadetes > Gemmatimonadales > GWC2-71-9 > Palsa-1233. Next base: position 13,938 of record JBKJMX010000126.1, on the reverse strand, counting down.
CGTGACTGACGCGTTCATGGTCGCGCTGGAAAACGACGCCGAGTATGACCTGGTCGATCCGCGCACGCAGCAGCGCATCGGGTCACTGCGCGCCCGCGAGGTCTGGCAGAAGATTGTCCATGGAGCGTGGAAGACCGGTGAACCGGGTGTGTTCTTCATCGACCGGGCCAACCACTTCAATCCCGTCCCGCACCTGGGCGCGTACGAGGCAACCAATCCGTGCGGCGAGCAGCCACTCCTCGCGTACGATGTCTGCAACCTTGGCTCGATCAACCTGGGTGCCTTTGTCGTCGACGGTGCTGTCGACTACGCGAGCCTCCGTCGGGTGGTGCACCTCACGACGCACTTCCTCGAAAACGTGATCGATGCGAACTCCTATCCGCTCGCCGAGATCACCGACCTGGCACAGCGCATCCGCCGGATCGGACTCGGCGTGATGGGACTTGCCGACCTCTTCATCCGGCTCGGCATCCCGTACGATTCCGCCGAAGCGGTGGAGCTGGGCCGCAGCCTGCAGCAGTTCGTCGATGACGAGGCCAAGGTGGAGTCGGAGCGACTCGCCACCATCCGGGGTGTGTTCCCCGAATGGGAACGGAGCATCTGGGGTCCCGACGCAACGTGTGCCCGTGATACGGACGGCGAGCGGATCCGTCCGATGCGCAAGCTGCGCAACTGCAACGTCACGACCGTCGCGCCCACCGGCACCATCTCGATCATTGCGAGCTGCTCCTCCGGTATCGAGCCGCTGTTCGCCGTCGCGTTCATGCGGAACCAGGCTGGCGTCCTCATGCCCGATGTCAACGACGACTTCGTCGCGATTGCCCGTCGGGAGGGATGGCACTCGGACGAGCTGGTGCGTCGCATCGCCGCCGAGGGGCACATTCACTTCCCCGAGGTCCCGGTCCAGTGGCAGCGCGTGTTTGTGACCGCGAACCATATCGCGCCCGAGTGGCACATCCGGATGCAGGCCGCATTCCAGGAGCACAACGACTCCGCCATCTCCAAGACGTGCAACTTCGCGCACGACGCCACCGAGGCGTATGTCGAGGAGATCTACCGCATGGCGTACCAGCTCGGCTGCAAGGGCGTCACCGTGTACCGCGACGGCTCGCGCGACATGCAGGTGCTCTCGACCGGCTCGATCGCGAAGAAGGTGCACGAGCAAGCCACCACGAGTGGCAAGTCGGAGGCACGCGCCGACCTCGCTGTCGACAACGCCGAGGCCGCTCGCGAGGCCGCAGCCGATAAGGTCTCGGAACTTGCGGAGGCGCGCGCCGAGATCACCCGCTTGCACCAGATGGTGCATGAACTGGAGAGCGAGAACCTCCAACGCCGCCAGAAGCGCTCGCGACCCGACCTGCTCCGGGGCACCACCCGGCGGATCCAATCGCCGCTCGGCGACCTCTACGTCACGATCACCGAGGACGACAAGGGACAGCCGTTCGAGGTGTTCATGTCGCTGGGCAAGGCGGGCGGCGCGCTCATGGCCGACGTCGAGGCGATCGGCCGGTTGATCTCACTCGCACTGCGCTCGGGTGTGCCGGCGATTGCGATCTACCGGCAACTCCGCGGTATCTCGTCTGACCGCGCCACTGGGCTCGGGCCCCACAAGGTGCTCTCGGTCCCGGATGCGGTCGGCATCGCGCTCGAGAAGTACATCCTCGAGAAGCAGGGCGTGCAGCAGGAGCTGCTGAACACCGGCGAGTTCCCGGTTGGCGTGGCCGTCATGCCGGCGCCGACTGCGGTGATCCACGACAACACCCAGATGCTCCTCGGTGGCGGGCACGAGGCGTTGCCGGGCGCGTGTCCCGATTGCGGGTCGCAACTCGAGATGGCCGAGGGATGCATGAAGTGTCATGTCTGCGGCTTTTCGGAGTGCGGCTGACGCACCGCAACTGCCGCTGAGGCGGTTGCGTAAACCCATTCCGTGACGGGCCGCCTCGGCGGCCCGTCTTGTTGTCGGTAATAGCCGTGGCGGCCGGGAACGGCGCGGCGAGCCTTCCCGCAGCATTTCTGCAGCAGGATTTGCTATGTTCCGCCGAGATGACGCCCACCATTCCCCTGGTCGCAGATCGATTTCGTCGGCATGTCCGTGCCGCCGCAATCATCGCGGCCGTGATCTCGGTTGGAACGCTGGTCAGCCATCTCATGGAACTGGCGGTGCCGCTTCAGTTCGTCGCCGGCTACCCGGTCATCCACGTCAACACCTCGATCGCATTCCTGGCCGCATCGGCGGCGCTTTTCGGCGTCCTCACCGGCCGCCGGGTCATCGGCGTGGTCGGTGCAGTCATCGCCGTGTTGGTCGGTGGCGCCACCGTCCTGCAGTACTTGACCGACATCGATTTTGGTATTGACAGGCTGGTGATGGAGCCGTTCGGGGCGGATGATGCGGCCATCTACCCAGGGCGGATGGCTGCGGCGAGCGCGCTCTCAGTGCTCTTGATCGGCACGGCGATGCTCGAGCTCACGGTCCGGCGCCCGCGGCCCGGCGCGCGGCAGGCGGCGGGTATCCTGGGCGGCATTGCGGCGACCCTCGCGTTCGTCGTCCTCTTCTCGTACGCCACCGATGTCCTGGGCGAGCTCCGGTTTGGATATGTCACCGCGATGTCGATCCCCGACGCGATCTGTACCGCGTTGCTCGGTGGCGCACTCGTCCTGATCGGATGGGATCGCACGTCCGGCCTGTCGGTGTTTCCGAGGTGGGTGCCCGTGGCCGCTGGCTCATCGGTACTGGTGGCCACATTCCTGATGTCAGGCTCGCTTGCGATCGCCGAGCGTGCGCGCGCGGTTGAGCAAGTGAAGGACCAGGCGGTGGCGGTGCACTACCAGGTTACCGGACAGCTCGCCGCAGCGCTTCGACCGGTGCGTCAGCTCGGTGCATTGCGTAATGACGATGCAGGAAGCCAGTCAAAGGACTGGACGAAGGCGGCCAATAGCGCGATCGCGAACACGCCGGGACTGGTCGCTGTCGAGATGGTGACGGAAAACTTTGAGCCGGTCGTTCGCTCGGTCAACGCACGCTGGGCGCGCTTCAACCCGGTCCGACTCGCGACGGCGTTCGCGGCTTGGCCCGTCAACGAGCGGACCGATCCGGGGAGCCAGTTCGTGGCGGCAAGCGGCTTTCCACTGATGCTGTTGGTCGCCGTACCGTCATGCGGAGACGTCGACTGTCGTGGGTACACGCTCGCCCTGCTCGACCCGAGGACGCTGCTCACGCCAGTGCTGGGCAAGGCCGTGCCGGGATACGGCATTGCGGTGTCCACGTCGGTGAACCCGGTGTACATGGATCCCGATCCACCGGTGCGCCCCGACCTGACGGCCCGCGCTGACACGGTGGCCGACGGCTTGCACTGGGCGGTCAGCGCGTGGCCACAACCGAGAACGGCCGCCACCCTGATCTCCGACCTGCCTGAAGTGGTGGCAGGCCTCGGCTTCCTGGTTGCGGCGCTGCTTGCGGCCACCCTGCAGCTCGTCCTCAACTCGGTCACCGCAGCCCGCCGCAACGAGCGCGTCCGGCTCGCAACCGCGATCGAGGGGAACACCGAAGGAATCTGGGAAATCGACCTGCCGACTGGGGACGGAATCCGCAGTCCCGGACTGTGGCGTCTGCTGGGCTACGACCCCGATGATGTACGTCCGGGCGAATGTCCCCCCAAGTGGGCATCGTTGATACATGCAGACGACCGCGAGCGCGTCGCAACGGTCATCGCCGATCACGTTGCCGGACGTACCGATGCGATTGCGGTGGAGTATCGTATCCAGGGCCGTGATGGCTGGCACTGGATCATCGACCGCGGCCGGATCGTGGAGCGCGATGAGCTCGACCGTCCATCGCGGCTGCTCGGTACCGTTTCCGATGTCACCGAGCGCAAGGCGGCCGATGACCGGCTCGCGTCCAGCGAGCGCCGCTTCCGTGCGGCGTTCGACAGCGGGTTCCAGTTCGAGTCCCTTCTCGACCTCGACTGCAATCTCCTTGAGGCCAACCACACGCTGCTGGAGTTCGCCGGGCTTGACCTCGATGCGGTGCGAGGCAAGCCGTTCTGGGACACCCCGTGGTGGATGGAGACGCCCGAAACGATGGAGCGACTGCACACCGCCTGCGACGACGCGCGCGCCGGTCGAACGGTGCAATACCAGGACAGGTTGCGCGGAGCGGGGGACCGGGTGGCGTTCATTGACTTCTCGCTCAAACCGATTTTTGACGCCGAGGGGCGAGTGGTCCAGTTGCTCGCCGAGGGTCGCGACATCACCGAACGCAAGAAGGCCGAAGACACCGTTCGGGAGATGGACGCACTGGGCACGATGGGCCGCCTGGCGGCGCGGGTGGCGCATGAGATCAACAACCCGCTCGCCGGGATCCAGAACTCCTTCCTGCTGGTCAAGGATGCGATCCCGGAATCACACCCGTACTATTCATACGTCGGTGCGATCGAGCGGGAAATCGCGCGGATCGCGGCGGTGACCCGCCAGCTCTACGAGACATTCCGGCCCGAAAGCGACGGCACGGCTGATTCGTCGGTGGCCGTGGTGATCTCGGACGCGGTGAACATGTTGAAGCAGGTCAACCGGGCGGCGCAGGTGCAGATCGAGGTGGACACGTCGCGCGCGCCATCGGTACTTCCGATTCCGAGTCCACTGCTCCGCCAGGCGGTGTATAACCTGGTGCAGAACGCGGTCGAGGCGTCCCCGCAGGGTGGTGGGACGGTATGGGTCACCGCGTGGCGTGATGGCGCCATTTTCTGGCTTGCCGTGCGTGACCAGGGCCCGGGGATCGCGCCTGACATGCGGGAGAAGATCTTCGAGCCATTCGTGACGACGAAGACAAAGATCACCACGGGCGGCATGGGGCTTGGTCTGTCGCTCGTCCGGCGGTCGGTGCAGGCCATGGGCGGTCTGATCGAGGTCGATGACGCACCCGGCGGTGGGGCGGAGTTCCGCCTGCGCCTGCCGATCACCTGAAGAAGGGCGGACTGATGGCATCACGCGGACGCATCCTCATTGCGGATGATGAACCGACATTCCTGGCCGCAACGGCCGATCTGCTTCGGCGCGAGGGATACGACGTCGACACCGTGCCGGACGGCGGTGCGGCGCTCGAGCACGTGGCGCAGCATCAGTACGACCTGCTGATCAGCGATCTCGAAATGCCCGGCAATGAGGAACTGCGCCTGATCCGCGAGGTCGGCCAGGTTGCCGGGGGGTTGCCCGTGATCATCATCACCGGCTTCCCGAGCACTCGTTCGGCGATCGCATCGATCGAGCTCCCGGTGTCGGCGTACCTCCTCAAGCCGGTGCAGTTCCCCGACCTCCTGCAGCGGATCGACAACGCCGTGCAGCGATTCAGGAGCTACCGCACGATGCGCGAGGCCGAGACCCGCATGGCGAAGTGGCGCGAGGACTTCGAGCAGCTTTCCGCGTCGCGGGCTATGGAATCAGGGACACCACCGAGCGTGGACACCTTCCTCGCGCTCACTCTCCGCAACGTGATGGGTTCACTGTCGGACCTCGAGAATCTCGGTCATGCTCTCACCGGCAACGTGGTAGATCAGCACGCCTGCCAGCTCATCAACTGTCCGCGCGGCGGTCAGTTGCACAATGCTCTGCGTGAGGTGATCGACGTGCTGGAGGAGACCAAGTCGTCGTTCAAGTCGAAGCAACTCGCCGACCTGCGCAAGAAGCTCGAATTGCTGGTCGATCACGTCTGAGTGTTGTTCACGCTGTCACCGGATCTTGTCATGCGAATCACGATCGTCACTGTCTGTTGCCTCATGCTCTCGGCACCGCCGCTTGTTGCGCAGGCCCCGGTCGTCACCCCGGCCCTGAGGGATTCGATCATGCGGCCGGTCCATGCGGTCTTTGCCGGCATGGCAGCCCGTGACACTGGGGTGATGCGCGCGGCGTTCGCACCGGGAGCGCTCCTCGGCGGCGTGCCCGCACCCGGCAAGGCGCCCGGTTTCGTCACCGTCGACGCGTTCCTGCGGTCGATCGCGGGAGCCCCCGCCACGATGCGCTTCCGTGAACGGGTGTACGACGCTGAGATCCGTGTCGATGGCGGGCTCGCCACCGCGTGGATGTACTACACCTTCGAGATCAACGACAAGATTTCGCATTGCGGCGTCGATGCCTTCCAGCTGGTGCGCACATCCGGTGGCTGGAAGGCGATCGCGGTGGCGGACACTCGGCGGAGCGAGGGATGCGCCGTCGCGGGCCGCCGCCTCGAGGTCGCCGCTCCCTGACCTTCTCTGTCGACCCCGGCCGCCCTTAACTTCCGGGGTTGCCACCGATGTCAAACCCAGGAGCCACGATGTCCGACAAGCTGACCCCGATCTCCCCGGCCCGCGCCGCGCAGGAACTCGCCAAGCTCTCGGCCGCCCACAAGAGCGGCGAGCTGAACGAGAACGAGTACGAGCACAAGTTCGCCCGAATGGTGACCGAGCTGCGTGAACGCCAGATCGGCGGCACCCGGCCCGAGATCATGGCGGCGCTCGAGCCGCTCCGTCTTGATGGCGTGGTGACGCCGGTCGAATGGCATCGCTTCGTGTCCCAGCTCGGCCTCGCCTGAGTAGTTCGATGCAGGGACCCGTCCGGCGCGCTACGCCGACCGTGATGGTCGGCACGGTATCCGTCGGGTCGGCCCACCCGGTGGTCGTCCAGTCGATGACCAACACGGATACGGCTGATACCGCCTCGACCATTCAGCAGGTGGCGGAGCTCGCCAGGGCCGGCAGCGAGATCGTCCGGGTCACGGTGAACAACGATGCCTCTGCCCAGGCGATTCCGGCGATCGTGGCCGGTCTCGCCAAGGTCGGCGTGAGCGTGCCCATCGTCGGCGACTTCCACTACAACGGGCACCAGCTGCTCACCCGCCATCCCGACTGCGCGGCAGCATTGGCGAAGTACCGGATCAATCCAGGCAATGTCGGCGGCAAGCGACATGACGAGCACTTTCGTGCCATCGTTGATGTGGCCATCGCCAACGAGAAGCCGGTGCGGATCGGCGTCAATTGGGGATCGCTCGACCAGGTGCTGCTCACCGAGTTGATGGACGCCAATGCCGCCCTTTCCGCGCCGGCCTCGGCGCGTGACGTGATGCTCGAGGCGCTGGTGCAGTCGGCGCTTCGGTCGGCCGCCTTTTCCGAAGCGGCGGGAATGGCGCACGACCGGATCATCCTCTCCGCCAAGGTCTCGAACGTTCAGGACGTGGTCGCGGTGTACCGCACGCTCGCTGGTCGCTGCGACTACCCGCTTCACGTCGGCCTGACAGAGGCCGGGTTGGGGATGAAGGGAATCGTGGCGTCGGCGGCCGCGCTTTCGGTGTTGCTGCAGGAGGGGATCGGCGACACGATCCGCGTCTCGCTCACCCCCGCGCCCGGTGGCGATCGCACCGACGAGGTGCGGGTCGCGCAACAGATCCTGCAGTCGCTCGACCTGCGGGCGTTCACACCGCAGGTCACCTCCTGCCCGGGTTGCGGACGGACCACCAGCACCTTCTTCCAGTCGATGGCCGAGGAGATCGAGGCGCACCTGCGCACCCGCATGCCGACGTGGAAAGCGCGCCATCCGGGCGTGGAACAGCTCAAGGTTGCAGTGATGGGCTGTGTGGTGAACGGACCAGGTGAATCAAAGCACGCCGACATCGGAATCTCGTTGCCCGGAACGTTCGAGGACCCGGTGGCGCCGGTGTTCGTTGATGGCGCACTGCGCACCACCCTTCGCGGCGACGCGATCGTCGCGTCCTTCCTCGCGATCCTCGACGAGTATGTTGCGCAGCGTTACGTGGTGTGACCGGCACGCCCTGGGCTGACGTGCTTGCAGGCAGCCCACTCGCCGTCCTGCCGGCGGTGTTCCTCGCCGGCCTCGCCACATCGCTCACCCCGTGCATCTACCCCATGATCCCGATCACCGCCGGGATCCTTGGCGGCAGCGGATCGGTCGGTCGGTCGCGCGCAAGAACGGCAGTGATCACCGGCTGCTACGTCACGGGTCTCGCGCTCGTCTACGCGGTGCTGGGGCTTGTCGCGGGACTCACTGGAACATTGTTTGGCACGATCTCGTCCAACCCGTGGGCATACTTTCTTTTCGGAAATGTCTTGTTGGTCGCCGCGCTCGTGATGCTCGATGTCGTTCCCGTGGCCGCGCCGCAGCGCCTGGTGGCATGGACTGGTCGACTGGGCGCCGATTCGACCGGCGGGGCGTTCCTGATGGGGGCAACCTCAGGTCTCGTGGCGGCGCCGTGTGGCGCGCCGGCATTCGCGGCGGTGCTTTCGTGGGTCGCGGTGACGCGAAGTGGCTGGTGGGGGTTCGTGTACCTGTTCGTGTTCTCGCTCGGCATGACCGCCGTACTGGTGGGTGTCGGCCTCTTCTCCGGGACGCTGACTGCCATGCCGCGAGCGGGGCGGTGGATGATCTGGATCAAGCGCGTCGGCGCGGTGCTAATGCTCGCGATGGCGGAGTACTACTTCATCAGGATGGGACGGGTATCGTGATGCTTGGCTCACGCGGGTTTCTCGGGATTGCACTGGCAGTGGCGCTCGCCGCACCGGCGGGGGCGCAGGGCGTCGGCGACAAGGCGCCAGCGGTTCGGGTCGCCAATCTCGACGGGAAGGAGATTCCCATCGCCGTGACCGCCGGGCGGAAGGCGATGGTCATCGAGTTCTGGGCCACCTGGTGCGAGGTCTGCGAGGCACTGCTCCCGCGGATGCGCGCGGCGCAGACGCGCTACGGTTCGCAGGTGGACTTCTACGGAGTGAACGTCACGGTCAACGAATCCCGCACCCGGGTGGGCCGGTTCGTCGCCGAGCACCGGCTGCCATTCACCGTGCTCTATGACACTCGCGGCGTCGCGGTCCGGGCGTACAGCGCTCCGGCCACGTCGCACGTCGTGATCGTTGATGCTGCCGGAGTAATTCGGTATGTGGGCAGCGGTGCCAGTCAGGACATCGTGGGGGAGCTCGCGAAGGTGGTGGGGTCGTGATCGGCCGTTTGATGGCGGTGGCGTTGCTGGCCGGCTGTGCGGTGGCGCCGGCCTCGCAGCGGCCGAGCGGCGAGCCGATCCGGCTCGGGCTCACGCTCGACGGGGCGCCGCGGATCGGGGGATTGGCGCCGGACATTGTCCTCCCCTATGCCACCAGGGACGGCGTGGGACCCGGGAACCAGCCGTTCGACCTCCGCAAGGAGCTTGGTCTGGTCGTCGTCATGTCGTTTTGTCGTCTCGACACGGCCGAGGAATGCCTGACGCAGTGGCGCACATTTCGCGACCAGCAATCCGCGATCTTCGGAGCCGGGGTGGTGGTGGTCGGCGTTTCGGCCGACTCGCTCCCCGCGCTGGCCAAGTTCGCCGCCGGCCAAACGCTGCCGTTCAAGTTCGTGAGCGATCCCGATCGGGTATACGCGCGCCGGTTCGCGTTCATCGATGCCATCGGCAGGGTTCGGCACACGCTCATGGTGATCGGTCGTGATGGCAGGGTTCGCTACATCGACGGCGGATTCGCCGCACTTGAGTCAACGGGCTACAACAACCTCGCTGGCGCCGTCAAGGCAGCCAAGGAGTCCTGATGCGCCACCTGACCCTGCTCCTCGCCCTCATCGTGGTGGCGCCGCTAGCTGCCCAAGGACCTGCCTACACGGAGTGGACCCTGACGGATTCGCGAGGCAGTTTCTGTATCTGGTACCTGGCGGATCCCGAGATTGTTCGCGAACTCCTCCCCAAGGACGTGGTCACTCAGCCCGCATCCGCTGCAGGCTCGGCGCTGCCGGCACCGCTTGCCCGGGTCATTCAGGACGAGCCCAGATTTGCGTCGTGGGTACCCGGGGCGATCTGTGTGGGTCTGTATGCCAGCGCATCGGTGGATGGCAGGGAGGTTGTCGCCGCCAAGGAGGGCGACCGGGTCACTGTCATCACCCATTCGCTGGCGGCGGTCGACCCGCGGGGGATCGCGGGCGCGCGACACTTCCTCATCGAACTGGGGACCGACCGTGGTGGGCTTGCCCGAGCGGCGGAACTCGCCGGAGTGAGGATTTACGACCGATCCATCGATATCAACAAGGTTCCGGACAGCGATGACGACGAGATCGAGCTCAAGCTCGACAAGGCCAAAATCTTCTGGCAGGGGCACCCCACTGGGCCTTCCCGTGTCGATTCGACACGGTCGATGTCTTTCGGATACGCTGGACTGCGACTGAGCACCTGGAAAGTCGTGGTTGAGGCGGCTCCGATGGAAATTCAGGCGGTGGTGGGAGCGCTCCGGATCGAGGGCAAGGACGACTTGAGCCGGGTGCTCAGGGCCTCTCCAATCCGCTTCGTGGGGCCGATCGAGCGGGGTGGGGTGACGACATTCCGGTTCAGTCGGGCGGGTGGCAAGTAGGAATTGACGCCCGGCTGGAGCTCTGGCAGGGAAGTTGCCCGATAGGGGTCGGTTGGCTGCGCCCCACCGCCTTGGACTTATTGGGCGGGCGGACGGATGACCGACCGTGAAGGCGCCGCAAGTTATTGATTTATAATGATTTGCGAAGTCAGTATGGCTGTATAGCTGGTCCGTTGCGACCCGATCGCCCAGCGCGAGCCGGGGTTTGGTAGTGTCGGAGTGACGCGGGTCTCGGGGTTCGTGTTGCAAGCGGTATTGCGATACCCGATCTCGTCCGTGCGACCCGGTTGAACAGGACCAGTGTCAGGGCCTGGATTTGGAAGGACAGCAGGAAGCAGCAAGCACGACTCTGCACGAAGCAGTAACCACAACACTTCAGGGGGATGAATGTTCAAGTTTTATCGGAGCGTCCTGTTGGCTGGTGTTGTCACGTTTGGCCTCACGGCCTGCGGCGACGATGTCACCATCACGGATCCGCCGGGGCCGCCGGCTCCTGGCGTTACGTCGGTCACGGTTGCGCCGTCGGCCGCCACGGTCGCTGTTGGCCAGTCGGTGGTTTTCGCCGCCTCGGTCATCGCTGACAATGGTGTCTCGACTGCCGTCACGTGGACCAGCAGCAACCCGCTCATCGCGACTGTCAACGGCACCGGCCAGGTGACGGGCGTCTCGGCGGGCACCACCACGATCATCGCCACCTCGTCGGCCGACAACGGCAAGACGGGCATCGGCACTGTCACCGTTTCAGGTGTCAGCGGCGGTGCGCCGGCCCAGATTTCGATCCAGTCGATCACGACCGGCGCGTTCAACACGCCGGTGCAGCTCAACAACGTGATGGGCCAGGTCGAGATCAATCTGAACTTCAATCCGGGCGGCCAGAAGGTTGACTCGGTCAAGGTGTTCATCGGTGGCAAGGCGGCCGCGAAGCAGGTGTTCGCGTCCAACGCTGCCGCGGGCATTCTGAGCATGTCGGTCAACACGGCCAACTACACGAAGAACGTCGCCGCTGGCACCACCACGGTTGACTTCTTCAACGGTCCGGCCACGGTGACGGCTGTCGTGTACACCGCGGGCGGGGGCACCACCTCCACCCAGGGCACGCAGATCGTCCTGAACAACACCAGCGGTTTTGCGGCCAACATCACCAGGCCGACTCGGTCCGGTACCGGCGTCCCGTCGTCTACGGCCATCGGTCAGACGTACTGGGGTGGTCCGGGCGCGACTGGCGTGACCTCGGTCACGCTCTTCCCGGTCATCTACGAATCGGGGCGTTCGGTCAACACCGTCACGTTCGGTCTCGGTCCGGCTGCCGGAATCGGCTGCCCGACGGTCACCGACGCGACTCTCCCGTTCACCCAGAGCTTCGGGTACACGGCGGGCGGTGCGACGGTCAACTGTACGAACTACGAGTGGCTTGCCACGAACGCCCTTGGTGCGCGTGACAACGTTTACGTCGTCAGCGCGATCGACAATACCAGCAACGCGTTCGCCAGCACTGCGCTGATCCCGAACACGGTCGTCTTCGGTTCGACGCCGGACTCGCTCCGCCTTGACTACTTCTCCCCGGCCTCGGTCACGGCCCCGGTCATTCTCGGGACGGAAGGCTTCAACTGGCTGAACGACGCAGCGACGATCGCTCCGCTGACCCCGGCCATTCTCGACATTGGTGTCGGCGGACTGCTCTCGTCGTTCACCATCGTCGTTGGTCCGAGCGGCTCGGGCACATTCCCGATCACGTTCACCACCGTCGCGGCGCTGGCCGAGACGAACACCAACTGTGCGCAGCCGACTCCCGGTTGCGATGGTTACGCGGCGCGCGCTTCCGGCACCGACGTCCTCCTGAACACGTCCAACTCGGCCGTTGTTGCGACGTTCGGCGTTGACCGTACGGCGCCTTCGATCCGCTACTCTGCGATCGCCAACCTTCCGTCGATCTACACGGCCGGCGGCACCACCGCGCTTCTTGACTCGACCACCTACTGGGCATATGTCGGCGTCATTGGTGTCGACGTTGCCACGGTCGGCGCGGTTGAGGATTACATCGGCGCAGCGGCCGGTACGAACGACACGGTTCGCACCGAGTCGATCGACAACCGTTCTGGCCTGTCGCGCTCGATCGTGACCAGCCGCCGTTTCGCCCAGGGTGGCGCGACGGGTGCAACCGCATCACTTGGTTGTGCGACTACTGCCGGCGTCTTCGGCTCGGCTTTGCTCGACGGCTGGCGTCCGGCGCCGGGGATCCACGCAACCTGTGGCTCATCGGCGGCTGGTTACTACACGACTTCCGAAACCACGGTTGACCGTGCCGGTAACCGTTCGACCACCTACAAGCGGACCCTCGCCCTTGATCCTGCGCAGCCGCAGGTCACCGGTGTGAGCCCGAATGCGAACTACCTCGGCAACACCGCCGCGAACTTCACCATCGGGGTGCAGGACGACCTTGAGGTGATCGACGCACGGCTGCGCGTGCAGTACCCGAACGTCACCCAGGGCGATGCTGCCGCCACGGCCTCAACCGGCCTGGTCTTCGCCTACGGGTTCAGCTCACCGTTCGCGACGCGGTTTGACGCGAGCATCGTCAATCCGTTCCTCGGGACACTGGCCCTCGACATGTTCACCGTGTCGATCCAGGAAACCTGTGTCGGTTCGAACAGCCCGGTCGTGGCCCCGACGGCATGTGCCTATGCCGGCGACCCGATCGCGACTGCCTCGGTTGCTGTTGCCAAGCCGAACAACGTCGGCGTCAACGTTCGTGACGTCTTCGGTTCGTTCGCTTCCAACTACATCCCGGGTGCCAACACCGGCGTGAGCACCGAGTTCGTCTCGCCGATCCTCTCGGCGACCGTCCCGGCTGTCGGCTCGTACTCTGTGACATACGATGCTACGGTCAATTGTACGCCTGGTGGTGTCCTGGGTGGTCCTTGCGTCCAAGCGGGCATCAACTTCCGCGCCTTCGGTTCCACTGCCACCACGAAGACGTTCCGCGCGACCCAGGACAACAGCACCACGCTCCCGGTCTTCACCCGCGTCGACCTGTTCGGTCTCAATGCGGCTGGCGAGTGGGTTTACATCCAGCGGATCGTCGTTCCGGCGATTGTGCCGACCAACGTCACGATCACGACGGCTGGCGGAACCATTATTGGCACGGACAACGCCTTTGAGCGGTTCTGGACCTACACGTTCACCGCAGTGCCGACTGGCTTTACCCAGTACCGTGCGCTGGGCGTGAACGCGCCGGGTTACGGCCTCTTCTCCACTCGCCAGCCGTAATCAGGTGGCGAGCATGAATACCTGATTGGCCACCACGGCAGTCAGTCGCAGGAAAAACCAGCGGCCCCGCGAAAGCGGGGTCGTTTGGTTTTGTAGAGACTAGAGACTAGAGACTAGAGACTAGAGAGGGGGGCGCGCACGATCGCGCTCCGCGCTTCGGTGGCAGGGTGAGAAGAGGGCTGCGCCAGCTGATACTGTCGTGACATGCCATCTCACAAGCAACTCGCGGCCTGGCGCCTTGGTCGCGACAGTGCAATCGAGATCCATCAGTTTGCCGACGTGAACTGGCGCCCACAGCGGGCGGCAG
>JBKJMX010000138.1:0-8206 GCA_046596135.1 Gemmatimonadales bacterium | reverse complement strand
GATCCTCCTCGAACTCGGCGAGTATCCGGCGGCCGACACGATCTTCACCGCGCTCGATCATCCAGGCGTCGACCCCGCGGTGGGTTCGCGCATCGCGCGCTGGGCATCGCTGCGGGGTCGGTCGGCGCATGCACGAGCCCTGCTGATGAAGGCGCGTGCGACCGTTCACGAACAGTTCGCGACGCCGGCCGAGCAGGTGGCGTGGTTCGACCTGCGGCTGGGCGAACTCGCCCTCGCGGTCGGTCAGCTCGACGATGCGGCGCGTCACTTTGCCGACGCGATCGCGATCGTCCCAGACGAACCCAGGACACACCTTGCGCTTGCCCGCCTCGACTTGGCGCGCGACGATGCCTCCGGTGCACTCGCGCACGCGACCGAGGCGATGAACCTGGGCGAGGACCCACTCGCGTTCGCGATCACGTCCGAGGCATACCGACGACAGGGTGACAGCGCCAAGTCGGCGCGATACCTTGCCGCCTTCGAAACCGCGATCGCGGCCGCGCCACCCTCGGCGTGGCATCGCGACTGGCAGATCGCCCTGCTGGACCGCGACCGACAGGTGGATGCGGTACTGGCGCAGGCGGAGGCCGACCTGAAGGTGAGGCACGATGTATTTGGATGGGACTTGTACGCCTGGGCGCTCCACCATGCCGGCCGCGACGCAGAGGCCCACACGGCGATGAGCAAGGCCATGGCGTGGGGAACCGAGGATGCCCGGCTCGCGGCGCACGCCCGAACCATCGGTGTGTCCGCTCCATGAGCAACTTCATCGCCGTGGGATTCGGCCACATCGTGTCGATCGATGCGCTGGATCACTTGCTCTTCCTTGCCGCGTTGGCTGCGTGCTACCGCCCACGCGACTGGCGGCATGGGCTCACTGTCGCCACCGCCTTCACTGTTGGCCACTCGATCACGCTCGCCCTGGCGTCGCTCGGTGTCATCGTGTTCAACACGGCCGTGGTCGAGTTCCTGATTCCCGTGACGATCGTGATCGCCGGGATCGAGAACCTTGTCCAGCGGCGTGATCGACCGGGCGGGCCTGTTCGACCGATCCTTGCCGGGGTATTCGGATTGGTGCATGGCGCGGGGTTCGCCAACATCCTCCGCGATCTCTTTGATGGCGGATTCGCCATGCCTCTGCTGGGCTTCAACATCGGCATCGAGCTCGGCCAGATCCTCGTGCTCGGTGTCCTGATCACGGCGTTCACGCTGGTCGATCGCGCCGTCCAGGTCTGGGAGCCGGAGATCATCACCGCCACGCGCCTGCGCTCCCGGATCGCGTCGGTCGCGGTGGCCAGCGTGGCAGTCGTGATCGCGGCAGGACGGACCCCGTGGTGACCGCCGTACAGGCCATCATCACCATCCTGGCGGCGCAAGTGCTTGCGGTCGCGATGCACCCGATCCACGCTGCGCGGGTGGAACTGGTGGCACTCCGCGCCGGCGATGTGGCGGCCACCGTTCGGGTGTACGAGGAGGACTTCCCTCCGGGCAGGGATTATCTCGCCATCAGTGCGTATTTCGACCGGCAGGTCATCCTGACCGCAGCGAATGGGTCGCGGGTGCTGCTCCGCCCGGTGTCGACCACGCCCGAAGGGGATCGCCTGCGGATCATGCTGGTCGGGTGGACGCCGGCGTCGCTAAGCGGAGGAAAGCTCCAGGTGACCCTGCTACAGGAGAAGTTTGCCGACCAGGTGAATGTCGTCGATGTCAAAAACGCAGGCGGCAAGCAGCAATTGGTCTATCTCGGGGGGGACGATGCTCAGCGTCTCGACTGAGCGTGCTGCCCCGGGCCGGCGCCGGCAGCGCCACCGGGTCCGGGGGCTGCTGTGTGCGGCAGTCCGCCGTCAGCCGTCTCCGAAGTGGACCCCCTGCGGGCATGCTGCGGGATGGACCACAGCCCCTCTGACGCACTATGTTGACAGCGTTCCTTGCGTCGCCGCCCGGACGGAGATCCACATCCTGAGCACTGCGCTGAACCACAAGCAGACCACACCAGACGACCTCCTCGTGCGCGCCATGGCCGCCGGAGAGGCCGACGCCATGGGACAGCTCTACGATCGGTGGTCGTCGTCCATTTTCGGATTGGCTCTCAGGATCACGCGGGAAAAAGCCGACGCCGAAGAAGTCGTGGTCGATGCCTTCGCCCAAGCATGGCGCGACGCGAAGCGGTTCGAACCGGGCCGCGGTTCGGTTGGCGCGTGGTTGGCGACGATAGCTCGGAGCCGTGCACTCGACCTGGTTCGCGCGACGGGACGCCGGAACCGCCTCGCCGACACCGCAGCCGCATCGTCGGTCGACGCGTCGATAGCGATGGGCAGCCCGATGCCGTCGCCCAGTGCCCACGTCGAGGATGACGAGCGCGCGCAGAAGGTCCGTGCCGCGCTTGACGACCTCCCCGCCCCGCAGCGCATGGCCCTCGAGCTGGCATACTTCGGAGGATTGTCGCAGAGCGAGATCGCCGAGCGACTGTCGGAACCACTGGGAACAGTGAAGACCCGGGTACGCCTCGGCCTGCACAAGTTGCGGGAACAGTTGGCCGTCCTCGGACCGTTGGGGGCGTCGTGACAGACCACACCGACGAGATGCGTGATCTCGCCGAGGAATACGCCTTGGGCATGCTCGAGGGCGAGCAGTTGCGCGCCTTCGAGTCGCAACTCGCGGATGACACCGACCTTCAGGCCGACGTGGCATCCTCCCGGGACGCGCTCGCCGACATGGGATTCGCCATTCCTGTCCGGCCTGCTGCCGACCTTCGCGACCGGGTGATGCAATCGATTCGCCCGGCCGCCGGCCCGTCGGCACCAGTCGTCGACATCGCGACCCGTCGGCGGGGGGTGGGCGTGGGTACGTGGATGGCGATTACCGCTATCGCGGCGTCGGCAGTGGTCATTGCGAAGCTGTCGTACGATCTCCGCGACGTGCGCGAAGTCGCGGCAGCGGCCGAAGTGCGGGTGGCGCAGCGTGATCTGCAGATCGCTGAGCGCGATTCGCTGATCGTGCAGCTCGCCGACCCGAACCTCGAGTCGATCTCGCTGACCTCCGCCACGGGTCGGGCGCCAGGAGTTCGGGTGTACATCGATCGTCGGCGCGGGATCGCGATGGTTTCGGCCGCGGCCATCGAGGCAGTGCCGGCCGGCGAGGCATACCAGCTCTGGTTCATCGTCGCCGGGAATCCGGCGCCGGTGCCGTCGGTGACCTTCCAGCCCGACTCTACAGGCGCCGCGATCGTCCAGAATGTTCGCCTGCCGGAAGGCGTCGTCACGGCCACGGCGATCACCCGTGAGCCCGCAGCCGGGTCTCCCGCACCGACATCACCCGTGATCTTTGCGGGCAGTTTCGACACGCGCTAGCACGGTGCGGTGGGCCTGAAGTTTCGGTAGCCCCCTCCCCCGGGAGGGGGCTATCTTATTGGGCTGGCGCTGGTTGTGACGGTGCCATGCCCGGACCTGCAAGGAGTGCGTGTGGCCGTACCGCTCGTGCAACTGACTCGTGACCATCCTGCCGGCGGCGGGGGCGCATCGGCCCGTGGTGGCGCCGATGCCCCGGCCGTGCCGTTCGTGCGCAAGCCGTCGTGGCTCAAGGTGAAGGCACCCGGTGGGCCGTCGTATCTCAAGATCCAGTCAATGATGCGCACCCTCGGCCTCCACACGGTGTGCGAGGAGGCCCGCTGCCCCAACATCGGGGAGTGCTGGGAACACAAGGCTGCGACGTTCATGATTCTTGGCGATGTGTGCACCCGCAATTGCGCCTACTGCGCGGTGTCGCATGGCACACCGAAGGCGTTCGACCCCGCTGAACCGCTACGGCTCGCCGAAGCGGTCGAGCAGATGGGCCTTGAGCACGTTGTCATCACATCGGTCGATCGGGACGACCTTCCCAACGGCGGCGCCGAGGCTTTTGCGGCGTGCGTGACCGAGATCCATCGGCGGCTGCCGGGGTCCTCGGTTGAGGTGCTCATCCCCGACTTCAAGGGATCGGAAGTGGCGCTTCAGATCGTGATGGATGCGAAGCCAGACATCCTGAACCACAATCTTGAGACGGCCGAGCGACTGTATCGCCTCGCCCGTCCGGGTGGCCGCTACGACCGGGCTCTCCGCCTGCTTGCCAACGCCCGCGCGATGGACGCCGCGGCACTCACCAAGTCGGGCATTATTTTGGGCATGGGCGAGGAATGGGACGAGGTGATCACGTCGATGCGTGACCTGCGTCGCAGCGACGTCAACATCCTGACACTCGGGCAATATCTCCGCCCCTCCGATGGTCATCTTCCAGTGGTGCGGTACTACACGCCGGCCGAGTTCGACGAACTCCGGGAGATCGGACTGGACATGGGATACTCACATGTCGAGTCCTCCCCGCTGACGCGTTCATCGTATCACGCCTGGGACCAGGCGCGCTCGGCGCGTCCGGGCGCACGCCCTGCAACAGCCGTCGGTGCCGCTCAGGTAACTGCTTCTCGCGAGGAAAACAGCTGATGTCGGCCACATCCGAACGGACCAACCGCAAGCGTGCATCGTCTGATGCACCATTCGCCGAACAATATCACGAATGGCTGCGCATGATGCTGCTGATTCGTCGCTTCGAGGAGCGCGCCGGCGAGGCATACGCTGTCGGCCAGATCGGCGGGTTCTGCCACCTGTACATCGGGCAGGAAGCGATCGCGGTGGGCACGATGGCCGCCCTGCGCCCAGACGACTATGTCGTGAGCGCGTACCGCGAGCATGGTCAGGCGCTGGCGCGCGGTATGACGCCACGGGCGGTGATGGCCGAGTTGTTCGGGAAGGCGACAGGCTGCTCGGGCGGCAAGGGTGGCTCGATGCACCTCTTCGACATGTCGCTCGGCTTCATGGGCGGACATGGCATCGTGGGCGGACAGATCCCACTCGGCGCTGGTTTCGCGTGGGCCGCGAAGTATCGCGGAACCGATCAGGTATCGCTCTGCTTCTTCGGCGAGGCGGCGGTCAATATTGGGGCATTCCACGAGGCGCTGAACATCGCCGGTCTCTGGAAACTCCCGGCGATCTTCGTGATCGAGAACAACGGCTACGGGATGGGCACCGCTGTGGCACGCGCATCCGCCACCACCGATTTGCATACTCGCGCGGCGTCGTACGCGATGCCCGGCGTCCTGGTCGACGGGCAGGACGTGGTCGCGGTCAAGGAGGCGACCGATGCGGCCGTGGCGCGGGCGCGCGCTGGCGAGGGCCCGACGCTGCTGGAAATCCGGACCTTCCGGTTTGTGGGCCACTCGATGTCGGATGCGGCCAGCGGGACGTACCGTAGCAAGGAAGAACTCGACGAATCGCGGCAGCGCGATCCGATTGTGTTGCTCGAGGCACGGATGCGTGACCTGGGCCAGCTCGATGACGCAGGCCTGGAAGCGCTTGACGCCGAGGTTGTCGCCGAGATTGCCGATTCGGTGCAGTTCGCCGAGGAATCTCCCGAACCGTCGCCGGACGAGTTGTACAACGACGTCTACGCACCGGAGACTCGCTGATGGCGGTCCTTACCTATCGTGACGCGCTCAATGAGGCGCTTCGCGAGGAGATGCAGCGCGACCCGGATGTCTTCCTCATGGGCGAGGAAGTGGCGGAGTACAACGGCGCGTACAAAGTGTCCCGCGGCCTGCTCGAGGAGTTCGGCCCGATGCGCGTCGTGGATACGCCGATCGCCGAGCTGGGTTTCACCGGCATCGGCGTTGGTGCGGCGATGGTCGGCCTCCGTCCCGTTATCGAGATGATGACCTGGAACTTTGCCCTGCTCGCGATCGACCAGATCGTCAATGCAGCGGCCAAGATTCGCTCGATGAGCGGTGGCCAGATCGGCTGCCCGATCGTCTTTCGCGGTCCCGGTGGCGCGGCGCTCCAACTGGGCGCGCAGCACAGCCAGGCCTTCGAGAGCTGGTACGCGCACATTCCGGGGTTGAAAGTCGTGATGCCCGCGACCCCCGCCGACGCGAAGGGTCTGCTGAAGGCCGCGATCCGCGACGACAACCCGGTGGTGTTCATCGAGGGCGAGATGCTCTACAACCTCAAGGGCGAGGTGCCCGAGGGTGAACATGTCGTGCCCATCGGCGTGGCTGACATCAAGCGCGCCGGTCGCGACGTGACGATCGTGTGTCACTCGAAGACCGTCATGCCAGCGCTCAACGCCGCGAAAACGCTGGCCGAGCAGGGCATCGACGCAGAGGTGATCGACCTGCGCACCATCCGGCCGCTCGACGAACGGACGATCCTCGAGTCGGTCGCAAAGACCAACCGTGTCGTGGTCGCCGAGGAAGGCTGGCCGTTCGCCGGCGTGGGCGCGCAGGTCGTCGACGTCATTCAGCGCGAGGCGTTCGACCATCTCGACGCGCCGGTAATTCGCGTGCATGGCGCCGATGTGCCCATGCCCTACAACAAGCTGCTTGAACGCGCCGCGAAGGCTGATGCGCCGAAGATCGTCGCAGCGGCACTCCGCGTCTGCTACCGGGACTGATCACATGGCCACCAAGATCGTGATGGAAGCGCTTTCGCCGACGATGGAGGACGGTCGCCTCGTCGAGTGGAAGAAGAATGAAGGCGACGCGGTCGCGACAGGCGACGTGCTGGCCGAGGTGGAGACGGACAAGGCGGTGATGGAACTGGTGGCGCGCGCCGACGGCATCCTGCTCAAGCGGGTCGTGCAGGATGGCGCGACGGTGCCGGTCGCTGAGGTCGTCGGGTGGATCGGCGATCCTGGCGAGGAGATCCCGGGCGGCGGCGCTGCCCCCCCTGCTGCCGCGCCTGCCGCGCCTGCCGCAGAAGCCGAACAGGATGTCGAGGCCGCCCGGGCACCAGCCCAGCCGGTTCCCTCCTCCGTTCCGGGAGATGAGGGCGATTCCCAAGGTGAGGCATCGACCCCGCCACCAGGCGGCGGCACCGACCGCTCCCAGCTTCCCTACGCCGACCGCACGCCGGCGCGGGGCGAGCCGACTGCACTGCCTGACATGGCGTCGGGACGAGTCAGGGCCTCGCCGGTGGCGCGTCGGATGGCCGCCGAGCAAGGTGTTGACCTCGCCAGCCTCACCGGCAGCGGACCGGAAGGTCGTGTCGTGAAGCGCGACGTCGAGGCGGGAGCGCGCTCCCCGGGCGGCACGCCTGCGGGATCACCCGCCGGCCCGGAGTTCGTCGATGTGCCGCTCTCCCAGATGCGGAAGGCAATTGCCAAGCGGCTGGTGCAGTCGATCGGTCCGATCCCGACCTTCTACCTCACCGCGGAAGCGGACATGGAGCGTGCCGCAGATGCGCGCGACGCGCTGATTGCGTCCGATGCCTCGGGCAAGTTCTCGTTCAATGACGTGATCATCCGGGCCACCGCATCCGCGTTGCGCCAGCATCCCTGGGTGAACGCCTGGTGGATGGACACGGCCGTGCGGCAGTGGCAGTCGGTGCATATCGGTGTCGCCGTCGCCGTCGAGGACGGATTGATCACACCGATCGTGCGCCACGCCGACCGCAAGACGCTTCGCGAGATCTCGGCCGAGGTTCGCGACATGGCGGGCCGGGCGCGCGAGAAGAAGCTGAAGCCGGAGGAGTACACCGGTGCGACGTTCTCGATCTCAAACCTTGGCATGTTCGGCATCGACGAGTTCACCGCGGTCATCAATCCGCCGGAAGCCGCGATCCTCGCGGTGGGACGCATCGAGCCGAAACCGGTCGTGGTGGACGGCGCGGTCGTGGTGCGCCGCCGGATGCGGCTCACGCTGAGCTGCGATCACCGCGTGATCGATGGCGCCACCGGTGCGGCATTCCTGAAGACACTCGTGGCGATGCTCGAGAATCCGATGGCCTTAGTATGGTGAGCGACAAAGGTTGAAAAGTTGAAGGGTTGAAAAGTTGAAAGGTTGACCGATGACGGCGGCGTAGGACGGATCGTCATGCTCGATCACCAAACGGTCCTCCAATAACCTTTCAAGCCTTCAACCTTTCAACCCTTCAACCATGTTCCAACAATGCTCAGACAGGAGTTCCACGTGGCCAATAGTTCCTTCGATGTCATCGTGTTGGGTGGCGGACCAGCGGGATATCCAGCCGCGATTCGAGCGACCCAGCTCGGCCTCACCGCCGCCGTGATCGAGCGCGACAAGCTCGGCGGCGTGTGCGTGAACATCGGCTGCATCCCCACCAAGGCGCTGCTGTACAGCGCGTCGACCGCCAACGTTATTCGCAAGGAGGCGAAGGAACTC
>JBKJMX010000129.1:0-4859 GCA_046596135.1 Gemmatimonadales bacterium | reverse complement strand
CTTCCCTGCTGCCGCCACCCGCCCCGGGATGCTCGCCTCGAGAAATGGCCGCATCGCATCGGGAAAGAGCGTCACGACATCAATCGCGAGCA
Source organism: Gemmatimonadales bacterium (assembly GCA_046596135.1). Taxonomy (GTDB): domain Bacteria; phylum Gemmatimonadota; class Gemmatimonadetes; order Gemmatimonadales; family GWC2-71-9; genus Palsa-1233. Next base: position 4,767 of record JBKJMX010000129.1, on the reverse strand, counting down.
TTCAGCGCATCAACTCGGCCGGCACATCGACCACCAGCCGACGGCCGGCGCGGTCGGTCACCTTCACGTACTCCGAGCGAAACGGAAGCAGGAACTCATGCTTCGGCCCCTGAACCTCGATCACCGTGCCCTGAGGCATGTCGTAGACCGCCGACACGATCCCGAGCGGCTCATCGGCCTCATCGCGGACGGCCCACCCCACCAGCTCCTGCTGGTAGACCTCGCCCTCCTCGAGCGGCGCGAGCTCGGCGCGCGCGACAGCGAGGAACTGTCCTCGATATCCCTCAACCGCTTCGCGGCGGGTGTGACCACGGAAGCGCACCAGCACCTCGCGGTGATACACCCGCGCCTGCTCGACGAGCAACTCTTCCTGCACGTCACCGCGGAGATCGAGCACCACCATCTCCCGCCCGACGATGAACACCGCTTCGGCGTCGTCGGTGAGGGGGAAGACAGCCAACTCGCCCTTCAGCCCGTGCGGCTTGCGCACCCGGCCGACGACGATCGGGGGCGACGCCGCATCGGTCATCAGGAGCTAGACGCCAGCTCGCTTGAGCAGTGACGCCACGGTTTCGGTCGGCGTCGCGCCCTGCGCAATCCACTTTCGCGCCTTCTCGACGTCGACCGTGAAGTTGTCCTTCTCGTCCTTCGGCCGGTACGACCCGATCGTCTCGATGAAGCGGCCATCACGCGGCGCTTCCTTGTCGGCGATCACGATGCGGTACATCGGCAACTTCTTGCGCCCTTCGCGGCGCAGGCGAATCCGTACAGCCATGCGTTGACTCCTGTGGCGTTCAGCGCGGGGGAAATTTTCCGCCGAAGGGCATCTTCATCCCCGGCTTTCCCGCGACCTTCATGAACTTCTGCATCTGCTTGAACTGGTTCAGCAACTGGTTCACTTCCTGTACGGTTCGCCCTGAACCCTTCGCGACCCGCATCCTGCGCGACCCATTCATCACGTCCGGATCACCACGCTCCACCTTCGTCATCGAGAGGACGATCGCCTCGATGTGCCGCAACCGGCCGTCGTCGACGTTGGCGTTCTTCAGCATCGCCGGGCTCACTCCCGGCAGCATGCCGAGCACGTTCTTGAGCGGCCCGAGCTTCTGCATCTGCCGCATCGCGGTGAGGAAGTCGTCGAGATCGAGACCCTTCTTCGACGTCGCCTTCCTGGCCAGCCGCTTCGCATCTTCCTCGTCAACGTTCTCCTGCGCCCGCTCGACCAGCGAGAGTATGTCGCCCTGCTGCAGGATCCGGCCAGCCATCCGGTCGGGATGGAACGGCTCCAGCGCGTCGAGCTTCTCACCGGTACCGACAAACTTGATCGGCGCCTGCGTCACCCCGAAGATCGAAAGCGCCGCGCCACCGCGGGCATCGCCGTCCATCTTCGTCAGCACCACGCCGGTGATACCGAGGGCGTCGTGGAATCCCTTCGCGATCCGGACCGCGTCCTGGCCGGTCATGCCGTCGGCCACCAGCAGGATCTCGTGCGGCTTGATCGCTGCCTTGAGCCGAACCAGCTCGCCCATCATCTCGTCGTCGATCTGCAGTCGACCGGCCGTATCGACAATCACTGTCCGGGCGCGGGCCTTGCCTGCCGCCACGATTCCTCGGCGCACGATCCCGACCACGTCGGTTTCGCCTTCCTCGCCATGAAACCCAACCTGGGCCTGTTCGCTCAGCGTCCGGAGCTGTTCGACCGCGGCCGGTCGGTACACGTCTGCCGCGATCAGGAACGGCGCCTTCTGTTCCGCCTTCAACCGCTTCGCCAGCTTGCCCGCGGTCGTCGTCTTGCCCGATCCCTGCAATCCGGTCATCAGGATGATCGTGGGTGGCACCGACGTGAACGCCAGCGGAGCCTGCTTCTCGCCGAGCAGCGTGACCAGCTCGTCGTAGACGATCTTCACGAGCTGCTGACCTGGCCGGACCGCCTTGAGCACGTCCTGGCCGATCGCCTTTTCCTGCACCCGCTCCAGGAACTGGCGGGTCAGGTCAAACGACACGTCGGCCTCGAGCAGCACGCGACGGATCTCTCGCAGCCCCTCCCGAACCGCCTCCTCGGTGAGCACTCCCCGCCCGGTGAGGCGACGGAGGGAGTCGGTCAGTTTGGAAGACAGCTCATCGAACATAGCCCTGAAAGATAGGGGATCAGACGCCGGGGGGGTAGGTGGCGGCCCCCACCACGGGGGTAGCGGGTCAGAGCGATGCCGAGGCTCCAATGGTCATCCCCAGCACCGCGCCCAGGACCGAGGTGAGGCCGATCAACGTTGCTCGTGGTTCACCATCGCCGCTGTTGAATGTGCTCATGCCATAGGCGAGTCCGACGAACAGACCGATACCGGCACCGATCAATGCGCCGCGACCCTGCTTGTCGACCTTTGGAGGTTCCGCTGCCGCCGGCTGCAGGCCGTCGGCCCGCGCGTGCAATGGCTCGGACACCTCGACACTGGAAATTACCACCGACGGTACGACCCGAATGGCTCGTGCCTGCGGGCGGGCGATCTCGGCGCCCTGCCCGCCTTGCGCGGTACATGGGACGGCGATCATCAGCATGAACGCAACGACTGCCGCGCCGCGACCTGCTTTCCGCCTGACATCGTCCATTTCAACCCCCGGTCGTGCAGCTGTGAACAGGCAAATGGCTACCTGATATTCACCTGGGGCAGTGCCCCCCAGCCCTCCCACGCCGTAGGCGCAATCACCACCCGCACGCCACTCCGCCCCGAGATTACGACTGGCTCGACCGCTGTCCGGTATCCCGCCCTTTCCCGCTTTGCCAGCGGCTCGGCGATCCGGGTCGTGAACAGCTCGGCGTCGCGCGGAGTGTCCCAGGCCGTGTACCAGACCAGCGCCGGGCCGGCCGCCGAGCGATAAACCCTGAGTCGGTCACCGCCCCACCCCATGGCGGGGTCGGTCGGCACTTCATCGATGCCAGCGAGGGTGGAACGCAGGATCGCAATCTCCAGCTCACCCACGGTGTCGTCGTGGATCACGTCGGTCGTGTCGCCGGTAAATCGGACCGACATGGGGGCGTCGCCACGCGCCAGCCGCTCGGGGTGCAGCACCTGCTCGGTCGAGACCGGTATCCCGGGTCCGAACGGCTGTGTCCCCGGCCTATTGCTGCGCCACCAGCGGGCGAAATCAGCCCCGCCGACATAGGGGAAGATCAATCCCTCGCGAATCACCAGCGGCGCCGAGGCAAAGACCTTCATTCCGGCCTGCGCCATCCTGACCTGATCGCGATACCTGCTCCAGAAATCGTCGTCGGAGAGCGCGGCAGTGTCGGGCACGAGCGTGAACATCGACACCAGCGTGGCCTGGCCTTCGAAGACCGCCTGGGCGGCTGCGAGGCGGTCGGCGTTGTCGCGTGACCGCATCACCGAATCGAGCGCGACATACTGGTGTTGGAGCGCGTGCACGAGTTCGTGCGCCAGGATCAGCCGGAGCTGCGTGCGATCCCCGCCCTGCACCGCATAGAGCATCGAGGAATCAGGGTCGTAGAACCCGGCAACCTGCTCGGTGTAGAGATCGACGATCAACTGCGCCACGTCGAGCGTGTCGGGAATAAGGCCGAGGAGCCGATACGCGGTGGTGATCCCCTCGAGGCGTGCCGGCGGGAGTTCCTGGTCGAGCTTCGCGAGGAGATAGCCCCGGACCTGCTCACGGCTACGGACCCCGATTGCCGGTCTTGAGCGGAACGGCACACCGGTCGCCGCCGCCACGGAAGGCATCAGTGAATCGACCAAGGCCTCGAGTGCCGCCTGGTCGAGTGACTGGGCGTTCGCCTGGGGTTCGCCCCGGCACGCGACCAGCGCAAATGCGATTGTGACTGAAGCAAGGAATCGGCGCATTCTCGAATCTACAGCACCATCGCGAGATACCAGTCGATCGCCCGCTCCGCGCCCACCGCGAAGACCACCGCCGCCGCGATCGCCAGCGAGACCCCGAACGGCAGGTAGCCCTGCGCCCGCAACTCCTCGGCGCTCATCTCCTCGACATCGGCGTCGGCAGCGTCATCGGTACGGACCGGCGCCGTCTTCCGGAACGGAAGCGCGGCGACGTGCAGCAATAAACCGATGAACGCACCCAGCATGAGGGTGAGGAAAACTCCCCACACCCCCGTGAACGCCCCGACCATCGCCATCATCTTGATGTCACCGCCGCCCATCGCCTCGCGCCCAAACGCCTTGCGGCCCAGGAAGCCAACCGTAGCCAGCAAGACGTAGCCGACCACAGCACCCACCAAGGCACCCCGAAAGCCGAGCGCGCCGCCCGCGAAGGCGAGACCGATGCCGATCACCGTGCCGCCAATCGAGAACTCGTCGGGGATGATGAACTCGCGTGCGTCGGTCATCGCGATGCCGAGGAGGATCGTCAAGAACACCGCCGCGCGCAGCGCTTCGAGCGACAGCCCGTAGTGCCACGCCGCCGCCGCCCACAACACCCCGACGGCGATTTCGACAAGCGGATAGCGCAACGGAATTGGAAGCGCGCATTGCCGGCACTTCCCCCGCAGCATCAACCACGACAACACCGGGATGTTGTCGTACCAACCAATCAGGGTGCCGCACTGCGGGCAGCGCGAGCGCGGTGCCACCACCGATTCCATCGCCGGCCAGCGCACGATGCAGACGTTCAGGAACGACCCGATCAGCAGTCCGAACACCCCCGCCACTGCGATCGTCAGGAAGAGTTCGTCAGGCATTGCGATCCGGGCGGTGGAGTGCCTGCAGGATGATCCCCGCCGCGATTGCCACGTTGAGCGAC
>JBKJMX010000078.1:0-19937 GCA_046596135.1 Gemmatimonadales bacterium | reverse complement strand
CCCGTTGATCACCTTCAAGTCGAGCCGTGTCGAGGTCCAGGGGAAGGCGATCAAGCTGATCGGCGACCTCACCATGCGTGGTATCACGCAGCCGGTCGTGATGCAGGGCGAGTATCTGGGGCGTGAGGGCGCGATCGGACCGGGGGAGCGCATCGGTTTCGATGTCTCCACCACGATCGACCGCACCGACTGGGGCGTGAAGTGGAACCGCATCGCGGAGGGTGGCGGCGTCATGCTCGGTGACGACGTGACGATCGAGATCACCGTCGCGGGCGTGCGGCCGCGGCCGAGGCCGGCACAATGATCTCGTATCAGGTCTACAAGATCGTTCACCTGGTGGGGATGTTCACCCTCTTCACCGTGCTGGGCGGAATCGCGCTGCACGCGCTGAACGGTGGGACCCGCGGCAGCAATACCGGCCGCAAGCTGATCGGTGTCATGCACGGCTTGGCGCTGTTCATCATCCTGCTCGGCGGCTTCGGGATGCTCGCGCGCTTGGGGCTGGTAACAGGGATGCTGCCCGGTTGGGTGCTCGCCAAGATCGCGATCTGGATCACGCTGCCGGTGCTGGGTTCGATGGCGTACCGGAAGCCGGCCGCGGCAAAGCTGCTGCTGGTCGCGATGCCTTTGCTCGGTGGGCTCGCCGCGTGGATTGCGCTTTACAAGCCGTTCTGAACCACCCGTGGGCCGGTTTCGCCCAACTTATCCATGCATGAACGCGACGACTCGGGCAATCACGTCCGGGTCGCGCAGCACCGCGCGGTGCCCCAGCCCCTCGGTGGTGACGAGATCAGCGCCGTGCCAGCCCGCCGCAATCGCGCGGGCGTCGGCAAACGACACGTCCGGATCGTCGACGTCATGGATCACCAGCCCGGGCACTCCGAGCGAGGCGGCATGGGTGGCGATATCGAGATCGTCCCACGACAGTTGCAGCCGGCGCTCCATGTTGCGCTGCATCCGCGCGAACGCTCGCGATGGGATGCTGAACATGTCGCGATAGCGGTGCGCCCAGGCCAACAGTTGTGCCGGTGCCGCGATCGTGACGATCCTCCGGGCAGTGAGCCCGTGTGCCGCCGCATAGATCGCCGCCGACCCACCGAGCGAGTGGCCCACCACCCCGTGGAGCTCACCTTCTGTGTCGCCAACGGCGCGGACGGCGGCGGCAAACTCGGGCATCGACGCCCGCCACCCGGTGGACTGCCCGTGCCCTGGGGCATCGAACGCCACCCCGCGAAATCCCGATTCCAGCAGAGCGGTCGCGAGCGGTGCGAAACGTCCGGCGTGACTCCACCAGCCATGGGCGAAGAGGACCGGGGGATGCTGGGGGTCACCCCAGCGGTAGCCGGCGATCGTCTGCCCGGCGGCACGAACAGTGAACCGTGATGCCCGGTCAAGAAAGGCCGTTTCCTCCGCCCGCGGCGCCGGGCGTGCGGTGCGCACAAAGACGGCCTCGGCCACGCGCGCGGTCGCGCCGGGCGCCACATGGCCGAAGGCCTGGAATGCTGTGCGCAATGCCAGCACCCCCGGCTTCGGGCGATTGAGCGGGTGGCTCGGGGTCAGGCGCGATGGAGTCTTGGGGGCCATCGATGAAAGCTACCAACGTGCGGGGTGCGGTGATGATGCGCTATAATCCGGGAATGCCCAATACCCCTCTCTCTCCGCGCAATGCGCCGCCAGCAGGCGGCTCACCGATCACGCTCAGCGGCTCGACCCTGACCGTTCCCGACCAGCCGATCATCCCGTTCATCGAGGGCGACGGCACCGGTCCAGATATCTGGCACGCTTCGCAGCATGTCTTCGACAGCGCGGTCGAGATCGCCTACGGCGGCAAGCGGCGGCTGGCATGGCACGAGGTGTATGCGGGCGAGAAGGCCAAGCAACTCTTCGACTCGTGGCTTCCCGACGAGACCCTTGAGGAGATCAGGACGTATCTGGTTGCGATCAAGGGGCCGTTGACGACACCGGTCGGTGGCGGGATCCGTTCGCTCAACGTGGCGCTCCGCCAGCAGCTCGACCTGTATGCGTGCCTCCGTCCGGTACGGTGGTTCCCGGGCGTGCCGTCGCCGGTCAAGGATCCCGGCGCGGTCGACATGGTGATCTTCCGCGAGAACACCGAGGACATCTATGCCGGCATCGAGTACGAGGCGAAGAGCGACGCAGCGAAGCGGGTCATCGCGTTCCTTCAGGACGAGATGGGTGCGACCAGTATCCGGTTTCCCGACAGCAGCGCCATCGGCATCAAACCGGTGTCAGAAGAGGGCTCAAAGCGGTTGATCCGCTCGGCGATCCAGTACGCGATCGCGCAGAAGCGCAGGAGCGTGACGCTGGTGCACAAGGGCAACATCATGAAGTTCACCGAGGGTGGCTTCCGCGACTGGGGTTACGAACTGGTCCGCGAGGAATTCGGCGCGGTCGATCATGAGGGCGGGCCGTGGCAGGTATTGCCCAACGGGATCATCATCAAGGACGTGATTGCCGACGCCATGCTCCAGCAGATCCTGCTGCGTCCGAAGGATTACGACGTGCTCGCCACGCTCAACCTCAATGGCGACTACATCTCCGATGCTCTTGCGGCACAGGTCGGCGGGATCGGCATCGCCCCGGGCGCCAACATCAACTACCAGACCGGCCACGCGATCTTCGAGGCCACCCACGGGACGGCACCGAAGTACGCCGGCAAGGACATGGTCAATCCGGGCTCCGTGATTCTCTCCGGTGAGATGATGTTCCGCTACCTCGGCTGGCACGAGGCGGCAGATCTCATCATCAGTTCGCTCTCCACCACGATCGGTCAGCGGCGGGTCACATACGACTTCGAGCGCCTGATGGAAGGTGCCACCAAGCTTTCCACCAGCGAATTCGGCCGCGCCATGGTCGACAACATGCGAGCCGGCTGACATGGCTCCTCCCGGGTGAGGCGATGACGTCGCGACAGCGGACGCCGCTGCTGCCGAAACCGGTCGACGTGGCGCTGCGCGAATTGAGCAACGCGATGCAGCGCCTCGGGATGTACCCACCGGGCCACGGCCACGCCGTGGCCGCGGTCCGTTCTCTTCACGACAAGGTCGCCGCCGCCCTCCTCGACCGCGAAACACTCACGGTCGGCATCACCCCACATGGACTCCTCGTCGACGGCATTGCGATCGAGCCGCTGCCGTCGACGCTTCGCGATCTGGCGAGCAAGCTCCACCGCCGCAATATCGGCACGATCCATATCCAGGCCGGGGCCGACGGCGCCGAGCTGGCGATGATGGTCGCTGCGCTGGCCGCGCCCGATGCCGACGAGAAAGTCGGCCGTGATGGCCTGCGGCTGGATCATCTGCGCGTCGAGCCGCTGTTGTACGATGTGCTGGAATTCGGCAACCCGCTCGCTGAGCAGGAAGTCGACGAGGTCTTCTGGACACAATTGGTCGAGGCTGCGTTCGGTCGGCGGCTCGCCGAGACCGAGGGCGCGCCAACAGCGGAGTTGCTCGCCGACGCAATCACCGAGCAGTCGAAGACGGCATCGGGCGCGCGCCGCGTGTACGAGGCACTCACCGGCTTGTGCTCCGCGATCGCGGTGCGGCCGGAGCGCAGCACGATCAGTGCGCGCCGGCGGTTCATCGATTTGCTGACGGCACTGTCCCGGCCGGTGACCACGCGAGTGATGTCGGCGGCCCCCACGCCATCGTCGCGCCGCCGCTTCCTGCGCGAGACGCTCTCGGTGGTGCCCCCCGCGCTCGTGTTGCAGGTCCTCGAGTCGGTCGCCGATGCCGACCACGATCCGATCTCGGAACAGCTTCGCTGGCTCCTCGGCCGCCTGGCCGGCAGCGGGGACGGTGCGCCTGGTGCCGGCAGCGCGGCATTTTCGGCACAGGTCGTGGGGCTGGTGGAGCAATGGGAGGGGACCGCGCAGGATCCGATCGAGAGCGACACCGGCGATCCACGGCTCTCGATCGAGGGATTGCGGATTGTGGCGATCGGGTTGGAAATCGGTACGCCAACCGCCGGCGTGATAGCGGCCGCGGAGCGCGTGGCCAGTCAGGGCCGGATCGCGGAGCTGTTGCAGTTGCTCGACGCCCCCGCCAACGACGTTGCCGCGGTGAATGCAATTTCCGCCGCCGTGTTCGACACTGACCTGCTGGCGGCGCTCCTCGATGCCACGCCCCTTGATCTCGGCATCGTTGAGCGGGTGGCATTGCAGCTTGGCCGCGACGCGATCGACCCGGTTCTCGACGCCCTCGACGTGGCGGGCGATCGGGCGACACGGCGTCGCCTGCTCGACCTCCTCGCCCGCATCGCACCGGGCGGTGCGGATGTGCTCATGGCGCGGCTTCCCGACGCGCGCTGGCACCTGGCGCGCAACATTTTTGTCGTCCTGGCGCGCCTCCCCGACGTGCAGCAGGTTGACCCGATCCTCGTTGGACTGCAGCATCCCGACCGGCGGGTGCGCCATGAGGCACTCAAGGCGGCGCTCGGGCAGCCGTCGATTCGCAATCGAGCCGTCCAGGACGCGATCGAGGGCGACGATCCCGCGATGACTCGCACTGCGCTCGCTGCCCTCGAGCGCGAGTGCCCTCCCGAGCTGATTGCGCCAGTACTCTCGGTCCTCGGGCACCAGGATCCCGATCTGCAACTGCTCGCCGTCGGTCTGCTCGCCGCTGCGCGCAACCCGCTGGTGGTACCTCCACTCCTCGGCCTGGTGCGGACCCGTGGCGGGCTTCTGCGCCGCACCCGACTGCTACCGCGCACTCCGGTGATGCTCGCAGCGCTGCAGGTGCTGGCGACTCGGTGGAGCCACCACCGGCCGGTACTGCCCCTGCTGCAGCTGGCGGCGCGATCCGATGATCGTGACATCCAGGCCGCCCTCGGGAGATCCGATTGAGCGAGGCCGTCCGGTTCCTGCATGCGTTGGCCCACGCGCTGGCGACGATGTCGCTCTACTCACCTGGCCACCCGGCGACTCGGCGCGCCATGGATCAGGCGCTCGAGGCGCTGCAGCTCCTGCTCGCGATCGACCAGCGGCCGACGTTCCTTTTCCTCGGCGGTTCGCCAGTGTTTGCGGGTCGTGCGCTCCACGAGTTGCGTGACTGGCCCTGGGCGCGCCGGCTGGCGGGTGCGGGCGTTCATCGCATCGAGTTCGACAGTCAGTTGACGCCTCATGGGGTCGCGGACCTGCTGCACCAGCTGACGGTGCGGATGAGCGCGTCGGGCGGCGATGCGATCGTCGACGTGCCATCGATCCCTGGCGTGCAGTATGGTGGCGTCGCCGTGCTCGACGAGGAGACGGTCGAGACGTGGAACGAGGATGCATCAACGCAGGCCGAAGGAAGCCGGGAGTTCCGGTTGCATCTCGATGATGAGATCGAGGCGATGCGATTCGTGCTCGCGGAGGCGCGTCGCGGCGTGCTGGCGCGGGCCGAGGCGGGGGCGATCGTCCGGATCCTGGACATGCTGCTTGACGAACACCAGTTCCCGCAGGCGGCTCACGGGGCGGCGCCATACCCGGTGGTACATGCGATGAACACTGCCCTGCTGGTGATGTCGGCGGCCACGGCAACAGGGCTCGACCGTGTCGACCGGCAGGCCCTCGGTCTGGCCGCTCTCGTGCACGACATCGGAATGGCGAGGCTTCCGCTGGGGCTCGGCGACAAGCAGCTGCTCGAACTGGCGGAGCGCGTGCTCATCGAGTCGCATGCCGAGCGCGGAGCGCGGATGCTGCTGGAGGGCGGGGCATCGATGGCGCTGGCGGCTGCGGTGGCGTACGAACACCACCTGCGACCCGATGGCACGGGATATCCTGCAGGGCGCCTGCGGCCGACGCCGCACTGGGCGAGCCGTTTGGTGGGCGCGGCGTCGGCATTCATCGCGCTTCGCGCGCCCCGGCCGTTCCGGCCGGCGTGGTCGACCGAGCGCGCGCTGTCGCTGCTCGAGGAGGGCGCGGGGACGGTGTTCGACGCTGACCTCGCCCACCTGATCACGGTCGTCGTGCGGCCGGTGTGACGCTCTCGCCACGGGCGCAGGTGGCCGTCGCGGCGCTCCTGTTCAGCACGGGTGGCGTGGCGATCAAGGCCAACGCGTTCACCGGATGGCAGGTGGCGTCGCTGCGCTCGGGGATTGCGGCGTGCACGCTGGTGCTGATCCTGCCTGCCGCGCGCCGGGGGATGACATGGCGCGCGGCACTGGTCGGCGTGGCTTATGCGGCCACACTCGTGTCTTTCGTGCTCGCAAACAAGCTCACCACGAGTGCGAACGCCATTTACCTGCAGTCGACTGCGCCACTGTACCTGTTGCTGCTTGGCCCGTTGCTGCTGCACGAGCGGATCAGTCGCCGCGACATTCCCGTGGTGCTTGCGGTGATCGCCGGGCTCGCGCTCGTCTTCATGGGTGCGGATCTCCCGTCGGCCACGGCACCGAACCCCGCCCGCGGCAACTTGTTCGGACTGATCAGCGGGCTGTCGTATGCGCTGATGCTCTGCGGACTGCGGTGGCTCGGCCGCGAGGGCGACAGTCGAGGCGAGGGGATTGCTGCCGTCGTGCTGGGTAATGCATTCGCGTGTGTGCTCGCGCTGCCGATGGCACTGCCGCTGGTGAACGCCTCGCTCATCGACTGGAGCGTGGTGCTCTATCTCGGTGTCTTCCAGATCGGGCTGGCGTACCTGCTGGTGACGAGGGGATTGCAGCAGGTGCGGGCCATCGAGGTGTCGCTGCTGTTGCTGATCGAGACGGCGTTCAATCCGATCTGGTCGTGGCTCCTCCTGGGCGAGATGCCGTCAGCGTTCGCGATTCTCGGTGGCGCGATCATCGTGGTGGCGACGGTGACGCAGGCAGTTCGGGCGCCGCGGGCAGTGGCGGCGGTCGCGGCATGACGGCGTTGGCGGCAACGCTGATCGAGACCGTCCGGGTGATTGATGGGCGGGCTCCGCTCTGGCCGTTGCACCGCGCGCGGCTTGATGCCAGTGCGGCGGCGCTCGGTATCAGGGTCCCGCTCCTGGATGCGCCCGGGGGAGGGGCAGACCGGGTGGTGCGGTATGCCGTGTCAGATGATGCGGTGAGGATCACCGAGAGGCCGGTGGAGGCGGCGGAGACGCTGGCGTTCGTAAGTTCGCCCGCGGTGCACCGCGGTTACCCGCACAAGGTGGCGGCCCGGGCGTGGCTCGACGCCGAGGGCGTGCTGGCGCGGGCGGGCGGCGCGGACGACGCGCTCATGATGGATGGCGGCGGAATGGTGGTGGAGGCGACGATCTGGGCGATCGCCTGGTGGGACGGCGAGCGGTTGCTGTTTCCACCCCTCGCGCGGGGCGGGCTTCCGAGCGTAGCGCGGGCGCGGCTGGCCGAACTGGTGCGCGGAGGGATTGCGGAGGCTGACTTGCTGCGCGACGAGGCGTCCCGGCGCCCTCTGGTGGCATGCAATGCGGCGCGGGGTGTGGTGGCGGTGGCGGCGCTCGATGGGATGGGAACCCCGTCGAATCACCGGACGTTGGCGATCGCAGAGCGGTTCTGGGATCGGGATGGCGCTTGACCCCCCCGCAACAGCGGGGCATTTTAGCCGTTGGGTGGAACGTGGTGCCCGTAGCTCAAGTGGTTAGAGCGCCGCACTGTGGCTGCGGAGGCTGCGGGTTCAAGTCCCGTCGGGCACCCTTGGAAGTCGCTGGACGAAGGTCCGTAGCTCAATTGGTAGAGCACCGGTCTCCAAAACCGGGGGTTGCAGGTTCGATTCCTGCCGGGCCTGTATCGCGCAGGGATTCGAGTTGGGGACCTCACGGTTGAGTCCGGCCCGGGGCGATGGCTATATTTGCAGGCTGTATGAGAACACGCCGCTATCGTCTAGAGGCCTAGGACACAGCCCTCTCAAGGCTGGAACACGGGTTCGAATCCCGTTAGCGGTATGGCACCAACGCGGGGATGATCGGCCCCATCGTCTATCGGTTAGGACGCGACCCTTTCAAGGTCGAGAGACGGGTTCGATTCCCGTTGGGGCTATGCGGGAAAAGCAGGGTACGCCTCGATAGCTCAATTGGCAGAGCACGTGACTCTTAATCACTAGGTTGCAGGTTCGATTCCTGCTCGGGGCATGATGTAGTAGTAGAACGCCTTACGCAACGCCGACCTCAGGTCGGCGTTTTGCGTTCGGGGGATTTGTCGTCGTGTGCAGTGTATACAAAGTTATCTATTCGTCGTACGCCGTTGCGCCCGTTCTCCTGACCAACATCGAGGTACCGTGATTTATCTGGTCTATGTGAGCAGCGCCGTGAAACTGTTTTCTTCGGCCGAGCTGCAGCAGTTGTTGCGCGGGGCACGGGAAAACAATTCGTCGCGTGACATCACCGGCATGCTGCTCTACAAGGACGGTCACTTCATGCAGATCCTCGAAGGAGAGGAGGAACCGGTGCTCGCCTTGCACGATCGGATCAGTCGTGATCCCCGGCATAAGGATCTCGTCACGATGCTTCAGGGTCCCCTGGAAACGCGGCAGTTCGCCGATTGGTCGATGGGGTTTGGCGACCTTACCGACGCGGATGTCGCCGCGACGCCGGGATACAGCGATTTCCTCCAGACTCCTCTCACCGCCAGTGCGTTCGCCGCTGACACCCATCGGGCGATGCGCCTGCTCGGACTGTTCAAGAAGAACATGCACTAGTGGGCGACCAATAAGGGCGCAAACCATTTCCCCCACGATGCCCCACCCCTAAATTCGCCCCATGTCCTATCACATCCGCCCGATCACCCCCGCCGACAACCCCGCCGTTGCACAGGTGATCCGCACCGTGATGCCGGAGTTCGGCGCCAGCGGCCCCGGTTTCTCGATCAACGACCCCGAAGTCGACGCGATGTACGAGGCGTACGATTCACCGCAATCGGAGTTCTTCGTCGTCACCCGCGATGACGTCGTGATGGGATGCGGCGGTGTTGCCCCCCTCGCCGACGGCGAGCCGCGGACCTGCGAACTCAGGAAGATGTATTTCCTCCCCGCGGTGCGCGGCCAAGGCGCCGGTCGCGAGCTGCTGACGCTCTGCCTGCACCGCGCCCGTGAACTCGGCTTCACCTACTGCTACCTCGAGACCCTCGGCACGATGCACGCCGCCCACCGTCTCTACGAGCGCGCCGGCTTCGAACGACTCCCCGGCCCCATCGGATCGACGGGACACTTCAAGTGCGATGCCTTCTACGGGATCGACCTCACCGAACCCTGACCAGCGCTTCCGCACGAGACGGACGCTCGCCAGACCTCCCCCTTGCGGAGACAGGTGTTCAGGATATTGTATACAATCATGATTTTACGCACCACCCTTGTTGACGCTACCAGCGATGTGCTCCGGGAGCGCATCTTGAGCGGGCTCCTCCCCGGCGGCGCACCGCTTCGCCAGGAAGCCCTCGCCACCGAACTCGGCGTGAGCCGAATTCCACTCCGCGAGGCGCTGCGCCAGCTCGAAGCCGAGGGGCTGGTGACGTTGCTGCCACACCGGGGTGCAGTGGTCACGCCCATTCCGCTGCCGCACGCGCTCGAACTGTTCGAGGTGCGCGCGATGGTCGAGGGAGATCTGGTTCACCGTGCCGTGCCGCGCATGACGCCCGCCGACGATCGCACCGTGACCGACCAGGTTCGGCGGTTCGAGGCAGCAGTGCATGCCGGCGACGCAACCGCCTGGGGCAGCGCCAACTGGCAGTTGCACCGCGCGCTGTACGCGCCGGCCGATCGGCCCGTGACACTCGACGTCGTCGCGCGGTTGCACGCCCAGTCTGACCGCTATCTCCGCGCGCAGCTCACCCTGACGAACGGCACCGCAGCCGCCACCCGCGAGCACCGCGCGATCGCTGCCGCGGCGCGACGGCGCGACGCCAACCTGACAGCCCGACTCGTTCGCGAGCATATCCTTCGCGCTGGCCGCACTCTCGCGGCCGCGCTCAGACAGCAATCCGAGGTCGAAGCGTGAGCAGTACCATCCTGCCGCAGTTCATCGGCGGCGAGTTCGTCCCGTCCGCTTCGACATCTCAACTCGCCCGGTACAATCCGTCTGACCTGTCGGATCTGGTTGCTACGCTGCCCGTTGGCTCACCCGCCGATGTCGACCACGCGGTATCGGCGGCTGCGGCAGCGGGAGCAGCATGGCGCCGACTCCCCGGCCCCGCCCGCGCCGACGCGCTGTATCGCTGGGGTGAGGTGATTGCAGCGCGCGCCGATGAGCTGGCGCTCGCGATTGCACGCGAGGTCGGCAAGCCGATCGGCGAGGCGCGCGGCGAGGTGGCCCGGGCGACCGTGATTTGCCGGTATTACGCCGGTGAAGCGGTGCGCGACGGGGGCGAGGTGATTCCGGCGCAGGCGCCCGACACGCTGCAGTTCACCTTGCACGATCCGCTGGGCGTGGTGGCGCTGATTACGCCGTGGAATTTCCCGCTGGCGATTCCGCTCTGGAAGGCCGCACCCGCGCTCGCCTTCGGCAACACAGTGGTGCTCAAGGGTTCGGAGCTTTCGCCTCGCATGTCACACCTGCTCGCCGAGACCGCAGTGGCGGCAAAGCTGCCGCCGGGAGTGTTCAACGTGGTGCAGGGTGATGGATCGACCGGCGGCGCATTGGTGGGCCATGCCGATGTGCGCGCGGTGTCGTTCACCGGGTCGCAGCGGGTTGGCGGCATCGTCGCCGCAACTGCCACTGCCCGCAATGCGCGCTACCAGACTGAGATGGGTGGGAAGAACGTGGTGATCGTGGCGCGCGACGCCGACCTCGACCGCGCCGCAGCACTCACCGCGACCGGTGCGATGCGGTATGCCGGCCAGAAGTGCACCGCGACCAGTCGCGTGATTGTCGAGCACTCGGTGGAGGACGCCTTCCTCGTCAAGCTGGGCGCGGCGGTGGCTGCGCTTCCCCTCGGGCCAGTGACCGACCCCGCCGCCGCCATTGGTCCGATGATCACCCCCGAGGCGCATCAGCGTGTCACCCATGCGCTCGCCGGCGCCGGCGCCGAGCGGCTCTGCGTGGGTGCCGCGCTGGGGAACGGAGAGACCGGCGGCAACTGGTTCCAGCCCGTGGTGGTGCGACTCGGCGGCGCCGACGATGCTCTGGCCCGACAGGAACTCTTCGCCCCAGTGCTCGGTCTCCTCCGCGCTGACGATCTCGATCATGCCATTGCACTCGCGAACGACACGCCATTCGGACTGTCGGCATCACTGTTTACGAGCGACCTCTCGGCTGCCATGCGCTACGTGCGCGAAATTGAAGTAGGGCTGGTACGAGTGAATGGCGATACCACCGGAGTCGATCCGCACGCGCCCTTCGGCGGCATGAAGGGATCGAGCTCCGGCACCCGCGAGCAGGGGCGCGCCGCGCGCGACTTCTACACCGAAACCCGAACCATTCAGATTCACTCCTGAGGAACGACATGGCGACGATGCACGCAGCACAGTGGACGGGCGTCATGCCCGCCATCACCACTCCCTTCGCGGTCGATGGTTCGGTCGACCACGAGTTCCTCTCGGGACACGCTCGCCGCCTGATCGCGTCGGGCTGCACCGGGCTCATTCCGCTTGGTTCGCTGGGTGAAGGTGCCACCCTCACTTTCGACGAGAAGGTTGCCGTGCTGGCCACATGTGTCGCGTCGGTGGGAGACCGTGTACCGGTGATCGCCGGCGTGGCGGCGCTCTCGACCGACGAGGCGACCGCCCTCGCCCGCAAGGCTGCCGACGTCGGATGCCGCGGCCTCATGGTGCTCCCGCCGTACGTGTACCAGGGCGACTGGCGGGAAACCCGTGCCCACGTGACCGCGGTGATGTCGGCCACCTCGCTGTCATGCTTGCTGTACAACAACCCCATCGCCTACGGCACCGACTTCCTGCCAGAGCAGGTCCGCACCTTGGCGCAGCAGTGCAGCAATCTCCACGCCGTCAAGGAATCGAGCGGCGATATCCGCCGGATCACCGCGATCCGCGCACTCCTCGGCGATCGACTCTCGATCCTGGTCGGACTCGATGACGCCATTGTCGAGGGCGTGGCCGCTGGCGCCGTTGGCTGGGTTGCCGGGCTGGTCAATGCGCTGCCTGATGAGTCGGTGATGCTCTTCGAGCACGCACGCGCCGGTCGCGTGCGCGAGGCACGCGAACTGTACAACTGGTTCCTGCCGCTGCTGCGACTCGACACTGTGCCCAAGTTCGTGCAGCTCATCAAGCTCGCGCAGGAAGAGGCAGGGCTTGGCAGCGAGCGTGTTCGCGCGCCCAGGCTGCAGCTCGACGGCGCCGAACGTGAAATGGCACTCGCGACGATCGGCGAGTGCCTCGGAAACCGGCCCGCCGCCGCATGAGCGCGATCGACCGGATCGAGGTCATCGATTCGCACACTGCCGGTGAGCCGACCCGTGTGGTGATCGCGGGATGGCCCGAGCCAGGCGGCACCACGATGGCGGAACGACGGGCATCGATGGAGCGCGACCATGATCACCTGCGTCGCGCCGTGGTGCTGGAGCCGCGCGGTCACGACGCCGTCGTGGGTGCACTGCTCACCCCCCCCGAACGGCCTGACTCTGTGGCCGGTGTTGTGTTCTTCAACGACGTGTCATATCTCGGCATGTGCGGTCACGGGTTGATCGGCGTCGTCCGTACCCTCGAACACCTCGGTCGGATCACGACCGGCGACGTGCGCCTCGACACTCCCGTGGGGCAGGTGAGCGCCACGCTCGATGCCTCAGGCGCGGTGACCATCCGTAACGTGCCGTCGCGTGTGCTCCATCAGGACGTGTCGGTGCAGGTGCCCGGCATCGGCGAAGTTCACGGTGACGTCGCGTGGGGTGGCAACTGGTTTTTCCTGACCGAGATTCCCGGCGTCTCGCTCGCGCTGGAACACCGCGTGGAGCTGTTGCGGATCACGATGCAGCTGCGGGACGCCCTCACGGCCACGGGCATCGTGGGTGACGATGGTGCGGTGGTCGACCACGTCGAATTGTTCGGGCCGCCCACCGTTGACGGTGCCGATTCCCGGAACTTCGTACTCTGTCCCGGCGCCGCGTATGACCGATCGCCGTGTGGCACAGGGACATCGGCGAAGATGGCTGCGCTACACGCCCGTGGTGTGCTTGCCCCAGGAATACGGTGGGTGCAGGAGGGAATACTGGGCACCACCTTCACCGGCTGGCTCACCGAGTCGCCCGAGGGCTTGGTGCCGTCGATCGTCGGTCACGCCTACGTGACCGCGCGGTCGACACTGCTGTTCGATCCGGCCGATCCATTCCGGAGCGGCATCGCGTGAGTGGACGTCCCGACGCGGTCGTCATCGGCGCCGGGGTGGTCGGGGCGATGTGCGCGATGCGGCTCGCCGAGTCGGGATTGAGTGTCGTGGTGGTGGAGGAAGGTTTCGGCGGGGGCGGCAGCACTGGCGCGGCGATGGGGCACATCGTGGTGATGGACGACAGCGCTGCGCAGCGCGACCTGGCGTCGCACTCGCGCACCAGGTGGGGCGAAATCCTCCCCACACTTCCCGTCGATCCATCGTACCAGCAGTGCGGCACGCTGTGGCTAGCGGCGAGCGACGAGGAGCTCGCCATCGCTGCCACCCGCGCCGCAGCCTACTCGGCGGCCGGCGTGGGCGCCGAAGTGATTGACGCCAGAGCGCTGGCGGCGCTCGAACCAGCGCTCAGGGCCGGTCTTGCCGGCGCGCTGCTCATCCCGGATGATGGCGTCTGCTATCCGCCTGCGGTGGCCCGCGGTTTGTTGATGCGTGCGCAAACTGCGGGCGCGACCTTCCTGCACAGCACAGTGATCTCCATCGATGCCAATAGTGTGGGGTTGGCTGACGGCACCGCGCTGCGCGCCGGTGCCATCGTGATCGCAGCGGGCACCGGCTCCACCAAGTTGATTCCCGAGTTGCCCATCGTGCCGCGCAAGGGCCACCTGATCATCACCAACCGCCGTCCGGGGATGGTGAGCCATCAGCTCGTCGAACTCGGTTACCTCGCCAGCGCCCACGGAATGGACGCTGCGTCGGTGGCGTTCAATGTCCAACCCAGGCCGGGTGGCCAGTTGCTGATCGGTTCATCGCGCGAACTCGTCGGATTCGACGCGTCGATAAATCGCGAGCTGTGTGGACGCATGCTAACACGCGCGATCTCTATGCTGCCCGATCTTGCTACCGCAGCGGTGTGGCGCACCTGGACTGGCTTCCGGCCCGCCACGCCCGATTCGCTGCCGCTCATCGGGAAATGGCAGCCGATCGACGGCGTGTGGATTGCCGCGGGGCACGAAGGGCTCGGCATCACGATGGCACCCGGCACCGCCGACCTGATCACGGCGTCGATTCTGGGTACGGCGGTGCCGCTCGACATCGCCCCGTTTGATCCGTGCCGTGCTGTGCCGGTGCACGAGGCATTCGCATGAGCGGCGTAGTGTCGGTCGTTATAAACGGTTCCACCCGCGAAGTGTCCGCTGGGGTCACTGTCGCAGCTGCGCTGCTCGACGAAGGGGTGTTCGCATTCCGGCGTGATCTGCATGGTGCACCGCGCGCGCCGCTCTGCGGCATGGGGAGCTGCATGGAATGCCGGGTCACGATCGATGGTCGGACGGAGCGGCGTGCCTGTCTCGTGGTAGTGGCCCCGGGCATGTGCATCGAGTCAGCAAGGTGAGCGCGCCCGCGCGAGCAGTAGACGTGGCGATTGTAGGCGCCGGGCCGGCGGGTCTCGCCGCCGCGGCCGCCGCTGCACAGTCTGGCCGGCGAGTGGTCGTGATCGATCAATCGCCCAGGGCCGGGGGACAGATCTGGCGGCACCGTGAGGAAGGTGCGTTGGGCCGCGTGCCGCGAGCACTGCTGGTGCGCGTGGCTTCGGCGGGAGTGACGATTCTCACTGGCACCACGGTCGTGGATGCCAAGTCGCCGCGCCAGTTGGTGGTCGAGGGGCCGGACGGCGCCGAGGTGGTCGAGGCCGATGGGCTCGTTCTTGCCACCGGCGCACGCGAACGGTTCCTGCCGTTTCCGGGATGGACGCTTCCGGGTGTCGCGGGCGTTGGCGGGCTGCAGGCGCTGCTCAAGGGAGGAACGTCGTTCCGCGGCAAGCGCGTCGTGCTTGCGGGGACTGGTCCGCTCCTGGTAGCGGTAGCTGCCGCGCTCGCTGATGCCGGCGCGCGCCTCGTGCTCGTTGCCGAACAGGCGCCCTGGCGTCGGGTCACGCGCTTCGCGCTGCATGCGTTCCGGAATACCGGTCGGCTGCGCGATGCCGTGCGCTACCGATGGGCGTTTGCTCGCACGCCTTACCTCACCGATGCATGGGTCACCGCGGCGCATGGTGACAACAACCTACGCAGCGTGGAAGTCCAGACTGCGCGAGGTACACGTACGGTGGAGTGCGACTGGCTGGGTTGCGCGGCCGGTCTCGTGCCCACAACCGAGCTCGCCCGTCTCATCGGTTGCGATGTCGACGCAGATCGGGTGCGAGTCGACAGCACGCAAGCAACCTCGGTGCCCGGTGTGTGGGCGGCGGGCGAGTGCACCGGGGTGAAGGGCGATGCGTCGGCATTGGCCGAAGGCGAGATCGCCGGTCGGGCCGCGGCTGGCGACGATCGCGGCGCCATGTCCGCAACGCTGTTGCGCGCACGCGATGATGGTCGGCAGCTTGGCGCGCGAATGGAGTCGGCATTTGCACTCCGACCCGAGTTGCTCAACCTGGCCGCTCCCGACACGATCATATGCCGTTGCGAGGACGTGCGCCGCGATGCGATCGACCCTGCGTGGACCCCTCGCCAGGCCAAGCTCTGGACCCGCGTCGGGATGGGGGCGTGTCAGGGTGCGGTGTGCGGTCCTGCATGTAGTGCGCTCTTCGGCTGGCCGTCGAACACCGTTCGCGCCCCACTCGGCGCGCCGTCGTGCGGTGCGTGGCTCAACGGCCTCATTCCTTCAGCGCCCCCAGCGACTCCGTTGCCAGGTCAGCCAACTCCCGAAGACGATCCGCATCGGGCCCTAGACGGCTGACCATCGTTTCCTCGAGCTGGGCCCACGCACGACGGACACCGGCCTCGAGGAGTCGGGATCGGGGCGTGGGATGAATACGGGACACTCTGCCGTCGTGCGGATCGGCGCGTCGCTCGACGAGACCGCCGCGTTCGAGCCGCTGCACCATGCGGGTGATCGTAGCGGCCTCGACGCCGAGTCGGGTAGCGAGCGCTGCCTGCCGTAATCCGGGTTCCTCCCACACTTCGCAGAGCAGCATGTCCTGACCGGCATGCACGCCGTGAGCGGCCAGCAGGTTCGCCAGGTGGGCACGATGCCGGCGCGCGAGACGGTGCAGAGACATGCCGAGCGGCGCAGTCATCGGTGGCACCCGAACACGGCCGCCATCAGTCGCAGCCGCACCGAGGTCCGCATCCACCGCTGATCGTCGGTTCAACGCCGCCGGTCGGAGTCGTGAGTGGCGCCTGTCCGCCGGTAATCACGCGTTCGACTGGTTCACCTGTTTCCGGATCGACGTCAAGCGCCGGGTCGCTGATCGATTGCCTGAGTTCGAACCGGCGCCGCGGTGTGGCCTGATCGATCGGCCGGGTTTCGTAGGTGTATGTCGGCATCGTGCTGCACTCGTTGGTTGGTGACGTGTCGCGGCACGGGAAGCGTCAGGGCGTCCCCGGGAAGCTGCTTCCGGTGAGCACTGCGGTCAATCCGAGAACAATCGCGGCCAGGGTGAGCTCGATCGTGACGGC
Source organism: Gemmatimonadales bacterium (assembly GCA_046596135.1). Taxonomy (GTDB): domain Bacteria; phylum Gemmatimonadota; class Gemmatimonadetes; order Gemmatimonadales; family GWC2-71-9; genus Palsa-1233. The sequence continues at coordinate 3,292 of JBKJMX010000078.1, read as the reverse complement.
GCGGCGCAGCCGGACCGGCGCGTCGGGGCTTGCCGCCGACAGCGCGGGTGTGAGGACGCGCCAGTTCCACCATCCCGCTGCGGCAATCAGGATGAAGAGGACGATCTTGCCGACGACCAGCAATCCGTAGGTGGTGCTGAACAGCGCGCCAATCGAACCGACGTATTGCCACGTGGCGATCACCCCCGACGCAACAAGCAACGCTGCCCCCGTGCGGGCCGGTATCGAGAATGCGCGGACCACGCCGGCCAGTTCATCGATCCGTGCGGCCTGACGAAGCACCGGGAACGTGGTGAGTGAAAGGATCGCGAGCGTACCCAGCCAGAGACCGCCCCCGACAAGATGCAGCAGGTCGACCACGCGCCCGGTGAACGGAGCCCAGATCTCTTCGGTTGGATGACCCATTCCGGTCTGCGCCCATGCCGTCAGCGCAGCGGCGACTACCAAAAGGCGCCACGTCGCGCCGTGGCGCCAACGGACCAGCCAGGATCCCGCGAGCAACGCGAATGCTGCAACGGTCTGCAGCATCCAGCTCATTCCCCAGGTCCCCTCGAGGAGCACAGCCTGGATCAACCCTGATTCGAGTGGCTCGCCGGGCTCGACGAATGACAGCAGTTGCAGCGCACCGCGGGCCAGCGACAGCATGAGCAAGAACCACGCGACGACGCCGGGCAGCCGCGCGTGCCAGCCGTCGATGTGTACGGCGCGCGAGGAGCCGGGCTCGACGTGTGCCCGGGCCAAGCGTGTCGCGACAACCACGCCAATGAGAAGGAGGATGGCGAGAACGATCGCGCCACGAACAACGGGAAAGAGCGTGCCGAGTCCCGGCACTGTTGCGTCAGGTGCCGGTGGAGCGCGCGCACTCGGCGCAGGTGCCGTAGAGCACGACTTCGTGGGTCACGAGGACAAAGCCGCGGGGGACGAGATGGTGCAGCGTGTCGACACAGCCCGGCACCTCGAACACCCGGTCACACCGCGAGCAATGGAAGTGATGGTGGTGCCCCTTGCCGTGGAGCTCGTAGCGCGGCACTTCGCCAGGGAGCTCTACCGGGATCAGCCATCCCTCATCGAGGAGGGCGCGGATGTTCCGGTAGACGGTCGCGATACCGATCCCGCCGACTTCACCGCGGGCGGCGGACAGTACCTCGTTGGTGCTCAGTGGCCGGTCGGCCCGCTGGAGCGCACGTCGGATGGCACCACGCTGTCGGGTGTTACGTTCCATCGCTGGCCGATCTCCTTCGAGGTCTATCAATCATGGGGATCCTTAAAGCTAGGCCATCTTCCCGGAAACCCAAGTCGGAGCCGGAATCTGCTTCTCCCGATACTCCTGACCGCCGCCCAGGCGGCTACACCGCCAATCAAGGCACCTCCCGTGCCACCGCGCCTGGTTGTGTCGCTAGTGATCGACCAACTCCGGCCCGATTACCTCGATCGGTGGCGGCCGCAGTTTCGGGGCGGCTTGGCATGGCTGCTGCGCGAGGGCGTTTTCTACGTCAACGGCGAGCAGGATCACGCCATGACCAGCACGGCCGCCGGGCACTCCACCATGCTGAGCGGCCGGTCGCCGGCGAGCACCGGGATCATCGCCAACGATCTCGGAGTTCCCGACCCGGCGTCGCCCCTGATCGGGACGAGTGGCCCCGGTGCATCGCCCCACCGATTTCGGGGGACCACGCTTGCGGACTGGATGCTCCGGCGCAATCCGGCGACTCGCATCCTCTCGATTTCTCGCAAGGATCGCGGCGCAATACCGCCGATCGGACGGGGCCGTGTCCCCGTCTACTGGTACTCGCAGGGGATTTTTACCACCAGTCGGTACTATGCGGATTCGCTGCCGAGCTGGCTGACGGCGTGGAACGCGCGCGAACCGGCCACCCTCTTGGCAGGCCACGCCTGGCGGTTGTCGAGGCCAGCGGCGGACTACCCCGAGGTCGATGACCGTCCCTTCGAGCGGGGCGGGGCGCGCCAAGTGTTTCCCCACGTTCTCGCGTCCGATCCGGCCGCTGCCGCGGTCGAGCTCGAAGCCCACACCCTGATCGACTCCCTCACGCTCGATGCGGCGTGGGCCGGGGTTCGGGCCAATGCGCTGGGAACCGACGCCGTCACCGACCTCCTCGCGATCTCGCTGTCGGCAACCGACAACATCGGGCATCGCTACGGTCCGGGATCGCGCGAGGTGCACGACCATATCCTCAACGTCGACCGATGGCTCGGTACCTTCCTTGATTCGCTGGCCACACGCGTCCCGCTCGACCAGGTGGTGATATCGCTGACCTCCGACCACGGGATCACGGAGTATCCCGAGGCGGGCGTGGGTGGACGGGCGTCGCTTGGCGCAGAGGTGAGGGCGCTCAACGCGTGGGGGCGCGACACCATTGGCACGAATCCAGGAGCGGTCTCGTACTCAGGATTGATCATGGGGCGAACCGGTGACCTGGCAAAGCGGGGGGTCGACACCGACTCACTCGCGGCTGCGATCGCGGCCAGGGTTCGACGGCTTCCCGGAGTGCAGTCGGTGTACACCCCGCGAACCCTGCGTGTTGCACGGGCGACGGATGCGGAAGCGGGCCGCTGGCGGCGCCAGATACCGACCGGAACCGAATGGCTGGTGGCGGCCTCGCTCAAGCCCGGCTGGATCTGGGGCAGCATCGGTGGTGAGACTGGGCATGGCACCACCAATCTCGACGATCGCCGCGTTCCGATCCTCTTCCGGGTTCCCGGCGCTGCCCCGGCGCGCATCACCAGGGTGGTGCGCACCATCGACATCGGTCCGACGTTTGCCGCGCTCCTGAACATCAAGCCGACCGAGCGCGTTGAAGGTGTGGCACTTCGTGAAGTTCTTCCCAAACGTTCATCAAGGTGAATCCATGCGCATGCTCGCAGCTCTTGCCCTACTCTCAGCAGTCCACGTGACTCCCGTGGTGGCTCAGCGGATGTCTCGCGATGATGCGATGAAGCAAGCGCAGAAGTTTCTGGCTGAGAACTTCATTGCCGATGGCCACAACGATGTGCCGTGGGAGATCCGGCAATCTGCCGCCATGGACGTCGACCGGTACGACATGCGGGGGCGAGCACCGGGCCAGACCGACATCGCGCGACTTCGCGCTGGTGGCGTGGGCGTGCAGTTCTGGTCGGTGTACGTACCAGGCGAGATCTCGGATTCCGGCTTCGCCCGGGTGCAGCTCGAGCAGATCGACATCGCCCGCCGCATGATCGCGAAGTATCCGGAGGCATTCGTGCTGGCCACGTCGGTGGCCGACATCGAGGACGCGCGTCGTGACGGGAAGATCGC
>JBKJMX010000131.1:0-45182 GCA_046596135.1 Gemmatimonadales bacterium | reverse complement strand
ACTGGCGGAAGTACGACAGTCGTGCCCGGAACTGCACCACCATCTCCCCGATGCTGCTGACTCCGACTTCCGCCAGTTGTCCCTCATCCTCGGGTTGATCGCTCTGGTCGTGACAGTGCTTCTGGTGGGAACCCTGCTTGCGATCACCGTCAACGAACAGATCGGCGCCATCGCGACGCTGCGGGCCATCGGCGTGGCGAGACGATCCGTCTTCCTCCACGTGATGCAGCAGGGTCTGGCTCTGACCGTGGTGGGAAGCGCAGTGGGACTCGTGCTCGGTATCATCACTGCGCGCTGGCTCGACGCGATCTTGACGTCATTCCCCGGACTGCCCGCCTCGATCTCGTTCTTTGTCGCCGAGCCGGGATCACTGTTGCGGGCAGCGGTGGCGCTGCTCATCACCGGCGTGGTGGCGGGTCTTGCCCCAGCGTGGCGTGCGATGCATGCCCCCGTTGCCGCCACGCTCAGGAGCGATGCACTGTGACGCCGATCATTGAGGCGCGCGATGTCACCCGGGTCCACTCGTTGCGAGGCCACAGCGTGGAGGCGCTCCGTGGGGTGTCCCTCGAGGTCCGACCGGGTGAGCATGTCGCCATCACCGGACCGTCGGGATCGGGAAAGTCGACGCTGCTTACCCTCCTCGGCGGCCTCGAACGCCCGACAAGTGGCGATGTGCTGGTGCAGGGCCGCTCGCTGGCAACACTGGACGACCGTCAACTCACCCGCCTGCGCCTGGAGCACGTGGGATTCGTGTTCCAGCGCTTCCACCTCCTGCCGGTGCTTACCGCGCGGGAGAATGTCGAACTGCCAATGGCGGAGATGCGCGTGCCCTCGGCGGAACGCCGGCAGCGTGCGGAAGAGTTGCTCGCGTATGTCGGACTCGCCGCGCGGTCTGGTCACCGACCGACGGAGCTGTCTGGCGGTGAGATGCAGCGGGTGGCCATCGCGCGTGCGCTCGCCAACCGGCCGGCGATCCTGCTCGCCGATGAACCGACCGGTGAACTCGACACGGCAACCGGTCGCGCGATCCTCGATCTTTTTCAGCAACTGAACGACGACGGCATGACGATGGTGGTGGTCACCCACGATGAACGCCTCGCCGAGCGGGCGCAACGCGTGGTCAGGATGCTGGACGGACGGATCACCACCTGATGCGATGGACGCTTGCATTTCGCCACCTGCTGGTACGTCCGGGACGATCATTCGTGCTGCTCGCGGGGTATGCGATCGGTGTCGCCGTGATGATCGTGCTGCTGTCGGTCGGCGATGCGATGCTGGTCCAGTCTCGGGATGTCTCACTGGTGGGTGGGGGCGACCTCACCGTGCTGCCGGAGGGCATCGACGTCGAGGCGCTCCGTACCGGCGGGATGACCGGCATGTTCTTCGGCATCGATCGCGCGCGGTTCGTGACCCGACAGTTGCTTGGCGGACCCCGTCACGCTGCGGTGGTGCGCGCCGTGTCGCCGATGCTGGAAGGAAAGCGCATTGCCCTCACGGTGCGGGATACCACGTGGGTCGTTCGTGGTGGTGCCGACCTGCCAACCGTGGCGGCGCTCGCGGGCGCGCCGCTGGTGGTGTTGGCCGGACAGTGGGGAGACCCCGCGCGTGATGCGGAGTGGTCGGCACCGGCCCCCCAGCGGTTCTATGACGAGATCGATCATTTCCATCTCCCGCGCGTCGGTGACAGCACCTGGGGCGAGTGGCACTACTTCAACGTGGTGGTGTCGCCCGACGAATGGTGGTACATCACCGTGCTCGTCGGTGGCGACATGACCTCGGATCGCTGGGGCGGTCAGGTTCTGGTCACTCGGCGGACGAACGCTGGCCACGAACGCTTCGTCAGGGACGTACCCCGTGCCGCCGTGCAGTTCGACACCACCCACGCCGATCTCGTCGTGGGGCCGGCCATGGTCATCCAGCGCAACGGCGAGTACCGCCTCCGAGGTTCGGTGGGGGGCGCGTCATTCGACCTGCTCGTTGTGCCCGATCGGCACGCGTACTTCCCGCCAGTCGAGTTGCGCGACGATCGGGTGATGTCGGGATATGTCGTGCCGGCACTCGCGGCGACCGCATCGGGCGAACTTTGCGTTCGCGGCCAGTGCCGCACAGTCGCCGGGGCACCGTCCTATCACGACCACAACTGGGGCGTCTGGCGCGGGATCACCTGGGAGTGGGGCACCGGGCGTGGCACATCGCACGCGCTCGTCTACGGCGGGGTGACGGAGTCCGACGACCTGGCAAAGGAGGGGAGCGCGCCGTTCTTCATGGCCCTGGTGGACTCCCTTGGTGTCCGTCAGGTGTATCGATTTGCGCGGGTCGAGGCGAACGATTTTGAGTCCGTGGAGGGTCACGGTGGCGTTCGGGCGCCCGGCTCGCTTCGGATCGTCGCCGCCCGGCACGCCGACACCGTGGTGTTCGCCGTCAAGGTACTCGACGTGCATGCCACTCAGGTCGGAAATGGTGGTCCCGGTCGGGTCTTCCTGCAGATGCGTGGGGAGTGGACCATGTCAGGCAAGGCCGCCGGCGAACCGGTATCGGATAGCGGCACGGGCTTCTTCGAGACCTGGATTCGTCCCCCGGGCAACGGTTCACGGCCATGATGCATCCAACCCCGAGAGATCCCGGTCGCGTTCGCCACCCGTCGCTGGCTACATTCCATGTGTCTCCCTTCCATCAGGCCAATGTCCGACACCCTTGAGCGACTGCGTGCCGCGGTACAGGATGCCTACGACGTCGATCGAAAGATTGGCGAGGGTGGCATGGCGACGGTGTTCGTGGCTGAAGACCGCAAGCACCATCGCAAGGTGGCGATCAAGGTGCTGCGCCCCGAGCTGGCCGCCTCGCTCGGAACCGACCGGTTTCTGCGGGAGATCGAGCTCGCGGCGGGCCTGCAGCACCCGCACATCGTCCCGGTCTACGACTCGGGGTCGGCGGATGGCTGTCTCTACTATGTGATGCCCTTCGTCGAGGGTGAGTCGCTGCGCGACCTGCTCAAGCGCGAGGGGCGGATCCCGACCGAACGGGCCGCGATCATCATGCGCGAGGCAGCGAGCGCGCTCGCGTATGCGCACTCGCACGGGATCGTGCACCGCGACGTGAAGCCGGAGAACATCATGCTCTCGGGCGGGCACGCGGTCGTCGCGGATTTCGGTATCGCCCGCGCGATCGATGCATCTCGCTCCGCCGACGCGGCACTCACCGGCACGGGGATGGCGATTGGCACCCCGGCGTACATGAGCCCGGAACAGGCAACGGCGGACGCGGTTGATGCCCGGAGCGACCAGTATTCGCTCGCATGCGTGTTCTACGAGATGGTGACGGGGACTCAGCCGTTCACGGCGCCGACGATGCAGGCGCTGCTCACCAAGGTGCTGACCGGCCCGCGGCCCCGCCTCTCAAACGTCCTCCATGAGGTTCCCACCGAGGTCGACGCCGCCGTGCAGCGCGCCCTCCAGCAGGAGCCGGAGAAGCGGTTTCCCAGGATCATGGATTTTGCCGACGCGCTCACCAGCGGGAGCAGCGGTGCCGCGGCGGCCACGCGCGAGAGCCGGCGATGGAAGCGGCTCGCAGTCGTGCTGCCCGCGGTTGTTGCCGTCGTCGCCGCCGTCTGGGTGATCTTCGTTGCGGCACCGAAAACCAATATCGTCTCGGGCGCCGAGACCATCGCGATCGTGCCGTTCACCACGAGCGGCGCGGCGGTCGAGGGACTCGGTGAGGGGATGGTGGACCTCCTCGGCGGGAGCCTCGACGGGGTTGGCGAGATCCGCACGATCCCGTCGCGACAGGTAATGCGCGAATGGCAGCGCCGCGCCGACGATGGCCCGCCGGGGCTCGACGGTGCGATTGCCGTCGCGCGCAGCGTGAAGGCCGCGTCGGTGCTCACCGGCAGCGTCGTGGCGAGCGGCAACACCGCACGGCTCACTGCCGAGTTGTATGACCTGGCAGGGAAGCAGCTCGCCCGTGCGCAGGTGGACGGTCCCGCCGACTCGATCCTCAACCTCGCCGACCAGCTTGCGGTGGGCGTGCTCCGTAATATCTGGAAATCGCGGGAGCCGCTGCCGTCGGCCAATTCGTCGGGGATCACCTCCGCGTCGATGCCGGCAATTCGTGCGTACCTCGATGGCGAGCGATTTCACCGTCGCGGGGAATGGGATTCGGCACAGGTCGCGTTCGAGCGTGCGGTTGTTGCCGACTCGACCTTCGCGCTCGCGTGGTACAAGCTGGCCAATACGATGGGATGGATTGGTGCATACAACAATCCCCGCGCAGGCATTGCGAGCGCTAATGCAGTGCGGTACTCCGCGGCGCTGCCGGAGCGGGTGCGCAGCATCCTGGTGGCGTACCAGATGTTCCAGCGCGGTGACGTGGCCGCCGCGGACTCGATGCGTGTCTACACGGCGCGTCATCCCGAGGACGCCGATGGTTGGTACCTGCTGGGCGAGTCGCAATACCACACCAAGCACATGATCCCGCGCCCCCGCGAAGAGCTGACTGCACCCTTCGACCGGGTTCTCGAGATCGATTCCTCGCTGACACCCGCCGCGATCCATCCGTTCGAAATGGCACTGCTGGCGGGCGATTCAGCCGCGCAGCGACGGTACATGTCGGTATTCGAGCGCGCCGGCGCCGCCGATGAACTGCGCCGTGCTCGAGCCGGCCTGCTGGTGGTGCAGGGCGTCGACAGCGCGGTGCGCAACATGATTTCCCGGTATGGACCCACAGGCATCGTGCTGTCGGCGATCGCTCGTCGCATGATGGCGCCGGATGCGACCGCGGCCACGCTCGGGGTGATGCTCGATTCGCTCTCCAGCGGGATTCCCGCGCCGCAACGGCCCAACGGACTCGCCGCGCTTGCTGCGCTGTACGACGGACTGGGTCAGGTCAAGACCGCCAAGGCGGTCGCGGACACCGTTGCCCAGATCAACCCGTCGATGCGCGAAGGGGCGGTCATGCTGCCGGTTTATGCCGGATTGCTTGATCCGACCCGGCTTCAGGCGGTCCGGACCAGTCTCGCGCGGGCCCCCGGAACCAACGCGTTCGTCGCCTTCATCAAGGCGCTGGTGGCGGTGGACATGGGAGACGGCGCCACAGCCGCAGCGGAGGTTGGCAAGGCGCAGGCGATGCCCGACTCAGTGCGTCCCGCATTTCTTTCCGGACCACTCGCCGTGCTGGGTGGCCTCGCCATCGTTGCGCAGGGTGACACCGCCCGCGGCCTTGCCCAGGCCGAGGCCGGGCTCAGGGTGCCGAGTGGCATCGGCGTCACACCCTTCTCGAATGCCGTCTCGGTGCGCCTGGCGATGGTGCTGGCGGCACGGCCGGCGACGCGTGACGCGGGCATCCGCCGATTGCAGAACGGATTCTCGGATCAGGTGGCGTTCATTCCCATCACGCAGCTTTACCTGGCCCGCGCCCAGGAAGCGGCAGGGCATCGCGCAGAAGCAGCCGCGGCGTACGGCCAGTTCCTGCGTCTGTGGGAACGAGCCGACACGGCGTATGCAGCGCAGGTCGCCGAGGCGCGCGATGCGCTGGTTCGGCTGACCGCGGAAGGTGCCCGATGATCGCCGTGCCACGGTAGCGTCGTGACCAGCCCCGATGCCGAAAACATGCGTTCGGTGGGGCGCGAGATCGCGGATGCCTTTGCGGCGGCGTGGAGCCGTGGAAAGCCCGACCCGATCGTCGCGCTCTTCGCCGACGGCGCAACCCTGATCGAGACACCGTTCGCCGCCCCGGTGTCCGGTCTCGACGCCCTTCGCCGATGGGCCGGCGACATTCCCTACAATCAATCTGAGGCAACGTTCACCGTCGGCGAGATCTTCGCTGCGGGCCCGTGGTTCTCGACCGAGTTCAAGCTGACCTTCAGGCGTCGCCGCACCGGCGACTGGGTCGAGGCACGGGGCGCGATGTTTGTAGAGACCCATGACCGTCGGATCACGGAACTACGGATGTACTGGCACCGTTGGACCAAGGGGCGCGAGATCTGATTGGTATGGGTCCCCAGGCGTGTCCCGCCAGGGGGCCAAGTGTCCACATTCCGGGACACTCGGGCGCTCCAACACCACGAAAGCCGTATTCCGACTGGGTTCCAGCGTGGCACGAAACTGGAACTTTCTGGGAGCGTCACTTTTTGTGTCCGTCGGTCTGGAGGTCGTCCATGTTCGCCCTTTTGCTGGCTCTTCTAGCTCCCGCCACCCCGGCCACTCTCGATGCCGCCCCGCCTGCCCGGGCGATCCCCGAGGGCGTGCCGTTCGCATCGATCCGCATTTCACTGAACGGCGGCGACTACAGGCCCGGCGATGAGGTTCGCGTCAAGGTCGAGCCTGGTAGCGATGGCTATCTGGTGGTCTTTCGGGTTGATGGCGATGGTCGCGTTCGCGTGCTCTTCCCGCTCGATCCGGATGCCGACGCGTATGTGCGCGGCGGACGCCGTTATGAGATCCGCGGTCGGGGCGAACGCAGCACCTTTCTCGCCGATGACATCGACGGCACCGGACTGATCTACGCTGCGCTCTCCCGCTCCCCGATGATGTTCAACGACTACGTCGCGAACGATCAATGGGATTACGGAATGCTTCGGCTCCGCTCGGATGACGATCCCGAGGCCGAGCTGTCGTCGATGGTTCGTCGCATGACGACCAACGACCGTTTCGACTATGACATCGTTGGTTATCGGGTGCATGGCACCCGGACGTACGCCGGCGGTGGCTATGGCGGCTACGATCCCTACTACGACTGCCTCGCCTGCGGCTATCCGATCGGGAGCAGCGTGAGCATCCGGGTGGGCAGCGGATATGGCTATTACGATCCGTACGATCCTTGGCTCTACGGCGACGCAGGGTACGGCTATTACCGCTACGGCTCTCCGTACTCGTATGGTTACCCGTACGGCTATAGGTCTGGCTACCGCGGCTACGATCCATACCGCCCGATTGTGGTGTATCCGACGCGACCACGCCCGGTGGCAACCCTTGCACCGTACGGGTACCGTTCCCGATCACCACAGGGCCTTGTCGGTGTGCCCGCGTCGTTCGCGCCTGATCTGGGTGGAAGCGTTCGTCCGTCGCCGCGAACCACTCCGCAGGAGAGCTACGACGGTCGTTCACGAGTGCGGAACACCACGTCGGAGGCCTCGCGGCCGACGAGCACCAACGGGCGGACCGGCCGAGCGGAAGCACCGCCGCGCGAGGTTCCTGTCACCAGGGAGCCGCAGCGCGAACCCCAACGGCAGCCGGAGCCGCAGCCATCCGCCCGGCCCTCTTCGCCGGCACCACCGAGCGGGAGTGGCCGTTCCAGGAAGCCGGCCAACAGCGGCGACGAGGAACGTGCGGTCACGTTGCCATCGGTGGATCGCCAAGCGGCTGGCCAGCGCACCGTGGTGCCCGACGGCCGGCCGATCTTCCGCGAGTTGCCGCAGGTGACCCGGCGGGCGGAGGCAGAGACGCCGACGGTCCATCCCGACGAGCCGGCGCGAGATCGTCCGTTGTACCGCGAGCCGCCGCGTCCCGAACCGAGGGTGGAGCCGCAGCGGCCGGTGCGATCAGACCCTCGGGAAACGCCGCGGGCAGAAACACCTGCGCGGCGTGAGCCGGTCCGCGAGGCGCCGCGGCCAGCACCCACGCCGCAGCGCGAAGCGCCTCGCGCCGAACGCCCTGCACCGCAACCACAACCGCGAGCTGAGCATCCGGCCCCGCAGCCATCGTCCCCTGCACCCGAACCGGCACCGCGATCCAGGCGGCCTAACAACTAGTTGACCACCGCTACCCAACGCGAAAGGCCGGCATCCCCTTGATGCCGGCCTTCTGCATTTGTCACTCCGGGCTTGTCAGCCGGCGTCCCGCTTACGGCGCGCGTAATCAACGCCCCATTCCATGAGCCCGGCATTGCGCAACCCGGCGGCCATCGCTGCATCGATTGCGGCCTGCTCGTCCATCCCGCGGTCGAGGATGAAGTACGGGATCAGCGCGCCTCCCACGCGGTTCGCGCTGGCACAATGCAACAGCACCTGTCGCTCGGCGTTCTCACGGATCGCCGTGAGCACCGCCTCCATCGTGGCGTCGTCGAGGCTGCCCGGATTCACCGGTGCATTGATGTACGTCATGCCGAGTTCACGAACCTTCGCCGCTTCATCAAATGGGCGAGGTTCCATCGGATCCCTGAGGTCGATCACGACCTCGGCTCCGGCATCGCGGGCCGCCTCCAGATTCTCGGCGGTGGGCTGACCGGCGGTCGCGAGCCATGGAAGTGGCGCCCCGATATTGGGGACATCGCTCAGCGCGTCGTGCATCGTCATGCGGCTTCTCCGTGAGGTGAGCAGTGGGAATATATGCAGCACCCCGGCGAAGGTAGATTACCGCATGACTGCGATCACGGTGGCGCTCTGCCAGTTCAGGCCGGATAAGGGCGACCGGCGGGCAAACCTCGCCCGGGTCGAGGAATATTTTGCCGGTTTTGCCGCCGCGCCCGTGGCGCCCGACCTGGTGCTCTTCCCCGAAGCGATCCTTACCGGATATTTCCTCGAGGGTGGGGTACGCGAGCACGCCGTGACCGCGGCGACGCTTCACGAGGAACTGGCAGAGCGGCATGCGAGGTCGGGTGCGCCGCCGATGGAAGTGTGCCTCGGCTTTTATGAACTCTGGCGCGATCACCTCCACAATTCGGCGCTCTGGGCAGGACTCGGTGGACCCGATGCCGGGATTCGGCACGTGCACCGCAAGATCTTCCTGCCGACCTATGGCGTGTTCGACGAGGAACGATTTGTCGAGGCCGGCACCGAGGTGAAGGCGTTCGACACGCCACTGGGCCGCGCCGCCGTCCTCGTGTGCGAGGACGCGTGGCATTCCATCACGCCGATGATCGCGGCGCTCGACGGTGCGCAGTTCATCGCGGTGGTGGCGGCGAGTCCCGCCCGCGGCATCGCACCCGATCCGCTGCATCCGGGACAGCCGCAGTCGCTGGCCCGGTGGGAGCGGCTGCTTCGCGACATAGCCGGAGAACACGGGGTATACGCCGCGCTTGCGCAGCTCGTCGGGTTCGAGGGCGGCAAGGCCTTCCCGGGCGGGTCGCTGCTCGCGTCACCGAGCGGTGACATCATCGCGCGAGCGCCGCTGTTCGAGGAGGCGCTGGTGCCGCACGTGATCGATCTCGCCGAGATTGCCCGCATCCGTGCTGCATCGCCCCTCCTCGCCGACCTGCAGCAACGGCTGCCGCACCTGCTCGAGTCGCTGCAGCGCGAACGTGCCGCGCCCACCGTGGCGCAACGCGTCGCCCCACCGGGATTGCGTCCGCCAGCGCCGGCACCGAACCTCGACATCGATCCTGCGCTCACCCGCCGCTGGCTCGTCGACTTCATTCGCGATGAAGTCCAGCGCCGCCGGGGATTCTCGAAGATTGTCATCGGGTTGTCGGGCGGCGTCGACAGCGCCGTGTCGGCATGGCTTGCTGCCGAGGCGCTCGGACCGGAGAACGTGATCGCGGTGCGGATGCCATATCGCACCTCCAATCCAGACTCGCTCGCGCATGCACGGCTGGTGACCGAGGCGCTCGGCATCACCGAGCAGACCATCGACATCTCGGCGGCGGTGGACGGGTATGCCTCGGCCAGCATCGAACCGCCCACGCCGTCGCGGCTCGGCAACGTGATGGCCCGGGTACGGATGCTTGCGCTCTTCGACACCGGTGCAGCGGCACACGCACTCCCGTTGGGAACTGGCAACAAGAGCGAGCGACTTCTCGGATACTTCACCTGGCACGCGGACGACGCACCGCCGGTCAACCCGCTTGGCGACCTGTTCAAGACGCAGGTCTGGCAGCTCGCCCGCCATCTCGGGGTTGCCGCGGCCATCGTGGACAAGCCAGCGTCCGCCGACCTCATGGCGGGCCAGACCGACGAGGGGGACTTCGGGATCAGCTATGAACGCGCCGATGCGATTCTCGACCTCCTGCTGCACGGCCATCGCGACGCCGCCATTGTCGATGCCGGCTTCCAGGACACCGAGATCGGGATCGTGCGGGCACGACTCGATTCGACGCACTGGAAGCGCCGCCTGCCGAGTGTGGCGATGCTGAGCCAGACCGCGATCGGCGAGTACTACCTCCGACCCCTGGACTATTAGCCAATGCCATTGCCACCCGATCGACCGATGTCCTACTCGCGGGGCGAGATCTCGACGCTGGTGATGCCGCACATGTCGAACATCCTTGGCGACCTGTTTGGCGGCAACTTGATGGCACTCGTCGACCAGGCGGCGGCAATCGCGGCCATTCGGCATTGCGGCGGCCGTGCGGTCACGGCGTCGATTCACCGGGTGGATTTCCGCGAACGGATACCGGTGGGATCACTCGTCACGTGCCTGGCCACCGTCGATTTTGTCGGCAACTCGTCGATGGACATCACGGTCCAGGTATACGCGGAGAAGCCCAGCACCGGCGAGAAGCACAACACCCATTCGGCGCGAGTCGTCTTTGTCTCGATCGATGAGTATGGGCGACCGATACGGGTTCCCCGGCTGGTTGCTGAGACCGCGGAGGAGCGCCATCGGTACGCCGAGGCGGAGCGGTATCGCGAGGAGCACGCCGGGAAGTGACGGGCGAACGCGTTGTCGTTGTCCTTGGTGGCGGGGGTGCAAAGTGTGCGGCGCACCTCGGTGCCGCGCGTGCACTCGCCGAGGCGGACATCAAACCGATCCGGTGGATCGGCACGTCGCTCGGGTCGGTGCTGGCTGCCGCGCTGGCGGCAGGTGAGAGTCCCGACGAGATCCTGGCGCGGTTCCTCTCTGTGCGCCGAGCGGATGTGTTGGTTCCTGTGCGCTTCGCCGCGGTGCGCGGGCTGTGGAATCATGGCCTGTTGCAATCGTCAGCACTCCACCGCACGGTGGCCAGCCTCCTCAGTGCGCGCTCGTTTGAATCGCTGCAGACCCCATGCAGCGTAACGGCGGTGGACGCTGACAGCGGCGCAGAGGTGGTGTTCGGAGCGGACGGTACGGACGCACCATTGCTCGACGCGCTCGCCGCGTCGTATGCGCTCCCGCCATATTTTCCGCCATATGTCCTTGCTGGGCGTCGGTACTACGACGGTGGACTGCGGGGTGTTGTCCCGCTCACGGTAGCTGCGACGGTGCCATGTGACCGGGTGATCGCGATCGATGTGGGGCCGGGGTTCGACGAGACGGGACCCGCCGTCCAGCTTCCGCCGCCCCTGATCCAGGCGACCGACGCGGCCCAGGGATGGTTGATGGCGGGCACCACGGAGCTCCTGCGCGAGCGCTGGCACCTGCTTGGCAATCTCCCGCCGCTCACCTGGGTGCGGCCGGTCAGCGACCGGGGTGCCACCTTTGCCATGGAACGCGCGGCGGCCTGGGCCGAGCAGGGATACACTGCGATGCAGCAGGCGCTTGAGGAAGTACGTGCCACCGCGAGGAGCATGACGTGACTGACGCATCGAATCGATCGGGTGAATCACGGATGTTCACGACGACATCGGCCAATGCGGCGCTGCCGCTAGTCAGTCGCATCGTTCGTGACATCGTGGAACTGCATCCGCAATGGCGCGAGGCGATCAGCGCGTTCGAGTTGGAGCAGGACGGCGTGACGGCGGAGCATGAGTCCGATGAGGCGCGGATGGCGCGCGAGCGCGCCGGGCGGCTGGCCGGAGAAATCGAGTCGTGTCTCGACGAGCTCGAACAGGTCGGCTGCCACTTCAAGGGCTTCGAGGACGGGCTCGTCGATTTCCCCTCGCTGCGCGACGGCCGTGTGGTGTACCTCTGTTGGCAGCACGGTGAGGCGGGGGTTACGTATTGGCATGAAATGGACGATGGATTTATCGGTCGGCGTCCCCTTGACGAATCGCTCGCCGGTAGGGACGCGTGACGACTTGGCGCGTGTTGCACTTTGTCGGCCTCGTCGCGTGGCTGGGCGGAGGCATGGCGGTGATGGTGTCGGGCGTCGTGATGCGCTCACTCGACCGCGCCTTCTGGGGAGCAATCGTGGATGTGCAGGCGATGCTGTACCGCGTGTTGCTCGGACCCGGCGCGGTTGTCACGGTGATGTCGGGGTTGTTCCTGACCTTCGGCCTCTACGGCCGACTCTCTGGGCAGGTCGCTGCGTGGCTCGGCCTGATGCAGGGTTGCGGCCTCATCGCGGCGTTGATCACGCTGCTCGGCGCGATGCCGGCAGCGGCGCGCCTCACCCGCCTCGAGCCGCTCGGTGCCACGGCGGGGGCTTTTGACGCGGCGCGTCGGCGCCTTGTTGCAACCGGTGCGGTGGCGGGAATCTTCGGGGTGGTTGCGCTGGTTGCGGGCGCCCTTTATCGGGGCGGTTGACTCCCGCGCGCGGGAAAGGTTGCCTGGCCGGTCCGGCATGTCGAACGCACCGGGCAGGCGCCGCAGCGCATCACGCGAGCGGTGCAGACCAGCGCGCCGAGCTCCATCAGGGCCTGATTGGTGATCCAGGCGTTGCGACCGCGGCGCGGGACCAGGGCCTTGGCGGTGGCATGCAGCACCCGTTCGCCCGCCCTCCCTTTCACGATCTCGGGATGGAATACCCTCCGCAGGACCCGGGCGACATTGGTGTCGATGGCGGGTTCCGGAAGCTCGAAGGCGAACGACGCGACGGCCCCGGCGGTGTAACTTCCCACGCCGGGGAGGGCTTGCAACGTGGCTGCGTCAGGTGGGAGTTCGCCGCCGTGGTTCGTCACCACGTCGCGTGCCAGCCGGTGCAGGTTGGCGGCCCGGCGGTAGTAGCCGAGCCCGGACCACGATTCCCTGACCCGTACGGGCGTGGCGCGGGCGAGATGGTGGATGGTCGGGAAGGCGGCAAGGAAGCGGGGCCAGTATCCCTCGACCCTGCTCACCTGCGTCTGCTGGAGCATGATCTCGGCGACGAGGACGCGGTATGGATCACGGGTGCGGCGCCAGGGCAGGTCGCGGCCGTGCCGACGAAACCACGCAAGGAGCTGGCGCTTGAACTTCCGGCGCTGTTCGGCGGTTGGAGCGGGTGAGTGCTTCACGAACTCCCAAGATAGAGGTTGCATGACCGTGGGTCGAGCGGGCCAGCGAGAGTGAGTTCGGCGATCAAGCGGGTCCAGATCTGGGTCGGCCGCGGCGTGCTCGACAGTCTCGCCTCGGTGGGCCGATTCGCGAACCTGGTCGTCGATATGGGGCGGGGGCTGGGCGAAGTGCGCATCTGGATGCCGCGCGCGATCGACGAGGCAGCCAATATCGGCGTCGGGTCGCTGTTCATCGTGTTGCTGATCGCCTCGTTCGCTGGCGCGGTGACCGCGTTGCAGGCGGGCTACCAGTTCACCGGCAATATCCCGATTTACGTGGTGGGTTCACTGGTCACCGAGACGATCGTTCTCGAATTGGGCCCGGTGCTGGTCGGGTTGATCCTGGCAGGGCGCATCGGTGCGCGATACGCGGCCGAGCTGGGAACGATGCGGGTGACCGAGCAGATTGACGCGCTGGAGTCGCTGGGCCGGGCACCGTCGAGCCACCTCCTGATACCCAGGGTGCTCGCGTGCCTGGTGATGATCCCGATCCTGGTGATCTTCGCCGATGTGGTGGCGGTCGCATCCGGGTGGTTCGCGGCCAAGCAGTCGCTGCCGATCACGGATCAGGACTTCGCCTATGGCGCAAGGATCTTCTGGCGTCCGTTTGATGCGTGGTATTCCGTCATCAAGGCATTCAGCTTCGCGGCCGCAATCGCACTGGTCTCGTGTTACCGCGGCTTCACGACCCGGCAGGGCGCCGAAGGTGTGGGCAAGTCGACGACAGGGGCGGTCGTCACGAGCTCGGTGCTGATCCTGCTGCTCGACCTTCTCCTCGCCAAGTTGCTGCTTTCCCATTGATCGAGATTCGCGATGTAGCCAAGCGCTTCGGCTCGCAGGTGGTCCTCGACGGGGTCACGCTCAACATCGAGGACGGCGAGACCATGGCCTTGCTGGGGCCATCGGGCACCGGCAAGAGCGTGCTGCTCAAGCACATCATCGGCCTCATCCGCCCCGACCGCGGCGAGGTGATTGTCGATGGCCAGCATGTCGAGGGGCTGGGACGGAAGCCGCTGTCGAAACTTCGTCGGACGATCGGGTATGTCTTCCAGAATGGCGCACTCTTCGACTCGATGGACGTCTTCGAGAATATCCGGCTCGGGTTGACCGATCCCGACGAATTTGGTGATCCGGCGTATGCCCGCGAGCGGGTGGCCGAGTGCCTCGCGGTGGTGAACTTGCCACCGGAAACGGCGAAGAAGATGCCGGCAGAGCTGTCGGGGGGGATGCGCAAGCGGGTGGGCATCTCGCGAGCGATCGCCGGCAAGCCGAAGTACGTGCTCTACGACGAGCCGACTTCCGGCCTCGACCCGGTGAACTCCGACATCATCGATGCGCTCGTGCGTCGGCTCAACGACGATCTTGGCGTGACCGGCGTGATGGTCACGCACGACGTCCGCGGCGCGTTCCGCACCGCCGACCGGATTGCCCTGCTGACGGGCGGGAAGGTGATCGCCGTCGGCAAGCCCGCGGAGTTCCGTGAATCGACAAACCCCGAGGTGCGCGCATTCCTGGAGCGCGACTTCGATCTCGAGCCCATCTGAGAGGACCGACACGATGCATTCGTACCAGAAGGAAGTAACGGTCGGGGGCCTCGTCCTCCTTGGCGTCGCAGCATTTTTCTTCGGGGCCACCTGGCTCAGGGGAAAGACGATTGGTGGCGCCGATCACGTGCGCGTTCTCTACGAAGACATCGGGACGCTCAAGAACGGTGCGCCGGTACAGGTGTCCGGTGCGCCGATCGGTCGGGTTGAGGATATCGAGTTGCTCAGTGTGGGTCGAGTTCTCGTGACGTTCACCTACGACGCCAAGCGGGTTCAGCCCACCAAGGATGGCAAGGCTGCGCTGGTTTCTGTGGGCATGCTCGGCGACATGGCGATCGATTTCGACCCGGGCCGCGGCGCACCCCTCACCGAGGCCGACACTCTTGTCGGGACGAGCAAGCCCGGCCTGTTCGATGTCGGGGCTGGTCTCGCCGCACGGGCCGACACCGTGATGTCGTCGCTCAATCGCATGCTCGACACGGCGATGGTGGTTGACCTTCGGCGCACGCTCAACAGCACCGAGCGGTTGATGACCTATCTCTCCGACCAGCGGCGAGGCCCCACGGCGGAACTGCCCGCCACGATGCGTTCGCTGCAGGCAGTGAGCGCCCGGCTCGACTCCACGCTGCGTCAGCTCGACGCCCCGGCGCTCAATGCACGGCTCGATTCGACGATGCGGTCAGCGTCAGACATGGCACAGCGCTTTGCCGCCACCAGTGCCCGGCTGGATTCGCTCCTCGCCAAGGTACAGCGCGGCGAGGGTACCCTTGGCCGCCTGGCCAGTGATTCGACGCTCTACGACGAAATCCGCAAGACCATGGCGGCGACGGCCGCGCTGATCGACGAGATGAAGAAGGATCCGGGCAAGATCGGGATCACGGTGAAGATGTTCTGACGCGAACGCGGCGCGTGGCAGCAGCGTTACGTTTGGGCGGCCCTTCGGGGCCGTCAGTCTTTCCATGGGCAGGAGGAGCAGGGTGAGCAAGCTGCAGGAGCACGTCCGGAACATCCTGATCGAGATCGGGGAGGATCCCGATCGTGATGGCTTGATTCGCACGCCAGAGCGGGTCGAGAAGGCGCTCGAGTTCATGACACAGGGGTATGCGCAGAGCGCCGAGCGGGTGATCGGCGACGCGCTGTTCGAGGAGACCCATCACAACATGGTGATGGTCCGCGACATCGAGTTCTATTCGCAGTGCGAGCACCACATGCTGCCGTTCTTCGGGAAGGCGCACGTCGCGTACATCCCCGATGGACGTATCGTCGGCCTGTCGAAGCTCGCGCGGGTGGTCGACGTTTTCGCGCGTCGGTTGCAGGTGCAGGAGCGGATGACCGACCAGATTGCCGACGCCCTGGAGGCAACGCTGCACCCACTCGGTGTCGGCGTGGTGATCGAGGGTGCGCACCTCTGCATGATGATGCGGGGTGTGCAGAAGCAGGACTCGCGGACCATCACGTCTGCCATGCGGGGGGCTTTCCTGGATGATCCGCGCACCCGCGAGGAGTTCCTGCAGCTCGTCCACGGGTCGCGGTGATCCAGGTCACGCTGCTCGGCACCAGTGCCGCGGTACCGACGGTCGACCGCAACGTTTCGGCGCTGATGGTGCAGCGTGAGGGCGAGCACCTCCTCTTCGATTGTGGCGAGGGCACCCAGCGCCAGATGATGCGCCACAACGCCGGCTTCGCCCTCGACGCCGTCTTCATCACCCATTACCACGCCGACCATACGCTCGGGATTGCCGGCCTGCTCCGCACCTTCGGCCTGCAGGGTCGCACCGCCCCGCTGGTGCTGTATGGACCGCGCGGCGCGAACCGGCATCTTGGCGCACTGGTCGATCTCGGCATGGAGCGGATGAAGTTCCCGGTCGAGATCCTCGAGGTCGCTCCGGGTGATGTCCTGCCGCGCGGTGAGTACGACATCGTGGTTGGTGAATCACTGCACAAGGGCGCGTGCGTGGCGTATGCGCTGGCCGAACGCGACCGCCTTGGCCGCTTCGATCCCGAGATCGCGCGTCGTTTTGGAGTGCCCGAGGGCCCGTTGTGGGGTCGGCTCCATCGCGGGGAAACGGTCGAGGGCGAAGGCGGGCAGCAGGTGACGTCCGCCGACCTGGTCGGCCCGGCGCGACCGGGGCGCCGCGTGGTCTATACAGGGGACACGGCCCCGTGCAGCGCGATCATTGAACTTGCCCGGGGGGCGGACCTGCTGATTCACGAGGCCACGTTCGGCGTGGATGAGCGCCAGCGCGCCCGGGAAACCCTCCACAGCACGGCCCACGACGCAGCCGCCACGGCCCGCGACGCTGGGGTGGGCCGGTTGGTGCTGACTCACATCTCGGCTCGGTACAATCGCGATGCGCCGGAGCTGCTGGCGGAGGCGAGCGCAGTGTTTCCTGACACCACGATCGGGCGCGATGGGATGGTGATCGAGGTACCGCATCGCGACGAGGATGCGCCGAGCGAGGAGCCTGACGCGGATTGACCTTGCCCCGAAACGCCTTTCTGGCCTATGTTTGGCCCCCTTCACGGGGCTGTAGCTCAGCTGGGAGAGCGCACCGTTCGCATCGGTGAGGTCAGGGGTTCGATCCCCCTCAGCTCCATGTGCCCGTCACCCCTCTGGTGGCGGGCATCGTTTTTGCCCCTCGGGCTGACCATGCACGACGCCGCCCGACCGGGTCACCGCCACCGCTCCACCGCTCACCCCACGCCGCTCGCCGTCTCGGTGGCGCGGGTTGGCTGGGACGCGCTCGGCGATCGCCTCGCAGTTGCCCAACCGCAGCGCGGCCACGGTTCATACGCGGGCATCCGGCTCACCGACGTGGTGGGCGCGATGTCCCATGCCCTTGATCTCGCCGATGGCCAGCCGATGGGGCACTCGGTCAGGACGACGATGATTGGAATGCGGATCGCCGGGATGCTCGGGCTGGACGAGGCGGACAGCAGCGCACTTTTCTATGCGCTACTTCTCAAGGATCTGGGATGCTCCAGCACGTCGGCGCAGCTCACCACGCTGTACGGCGGTGACGACCGTGCGCTCAAGAAGGCACATCGGTTGATCGACTGGACCGACCGGATCGACCTCGCGCGCTACACAATGAAGCACTCGCGCCGAGACAGCTCCGGACTTGCACGGGGCTGGCGAGCGCTGCGCTCAGGTTCCCAATCGCGAACGGCCCGCCACGACATGGCGCTCGCGAAGAGTGAACGCGGTGCCGCGATCGCGAAGATGCTGGCGATGCCCGGTGCCACGTGTGAGGCGATCCGGTCGGTAGACGAGCACTGGAACGGCGACGGCGTGCCGCGGGGGTTGCGGGCGGATGCCATTCCCGTGCTGTCACGCATCGTGTGCCTGGCGCAGACGGTCGAGGTGTTCGAGCACGGCTACGACGTTGACGCTGCGTACGAGGTGGCGCACGCCCGTCGCGGGCGCTGGTTCGACCCGGCAATCGTGAACTGTCTCGATGCATTCCGCGGCGACACCACGTTCTGGGCCGAGCTCAGGGGTGCCGACACCCTCTCGGCCCTTGCCCGCTGCGAGCCGCGCCAACGGATCGTGTATGCCGACGAACTCCGGCTCGACACGGTCGCGGAGGCGTTCGCCAAGGTGATCGATGCCAAGAGTCCGTACACAGCGAGGCACTCGCAGAACGTGGCCTTCCTGGCCACGCGCACTGCCCGCGAACTGGGTCTCCCGCAGCGCGACGTGCGCGCGATTCGCCGAGCTGCGCTGCTTCACGATGTCGGCAAGCTTGGCGTGAGCAATGCCGTGCTCGACAAGCCCGGGCCGCTGGACAGCATCGAGCAAGTCGAGATGCGGCGCCATACCGTCTACACATTTGACATCCTGCGGCGGGTCAACCGATTCCAGCGCTTCGCGTTGCTTGCGGCGTCGCATCATGAACGGGTCAATGGCAGCGGCTATCATCTTGGCCTCAAGGGTGACGACCTCAGTATGCCTGTCCGGATCCTCGCCGCCGCCGATGTCTGCGAGGCGCTCTCGGCTGATCGACCGTACCGGGCTGGCCTGCCACTCGACGGCGTCATGGCGCAACTCGATGTGATGGTCGCGTCGGGTGAGCTGTGCAGAGTCGCGGTCGAGGCGCTGACGGGCTGGTTCCACGGTCTGCCAGGGACACCGGTCGAGCAGACCGAGCATGGCGACTCCACGTCGCTCGTCAGCATCTGACGCGGCTTCTGCCCCCCATGGACCGTCGCATTCGCATCACTGACCAGCCAGTGCCGATTGAACCGCTGCGCGACATCCCGGCGCCCGCCGCTCGCCCACCTTCCAGCCAGCATGGGGGATCGGACGGCGGGCGCGCGGGCGCCATAAACACCTTTGTGGCCCCAACGGGTGATTCGGTCCGGTTGTCAGAGGTCGTGGCGGCGCTATCGTACGCCCTGGACATCACCGAAGGCCAGCCGATGGGCCATTCGGTGCGATCGACGATGATCGGTATGCGCATTGCCACCACGCTCGGCCTTTCCGATGAACAGCGCAGCGGGCTCTTCTACGGGCTCCTGCTCAAGGACCTCGGTTGCTCGAGCAATGCGGCGCGTCTGACCACGCTGTTCGGGGCCGATGATCGCCTGCTCAAGCACGCACACAAGCTCACTGACTGGAGCGCCACCACCGAATCAGCGCGTTACGCACTCAAGTACTCTGTGCCCGGCCGGTCACGGCTGGCCCGGGCCTGGCATGCGCTGATGATGGGCGTGACAGAGAAAGGCAGCGGACGAGCGATCACGCAGACCCGGTGCGAACGCGGCGCGGACATCGCCCAGATGCTGGGCTTGCCGCGTGGTGCCTCGGATGCGATTCGCGGCCTGGACGAGCACTGGGACGGCGCCGGCATGCCCTATGGCCTGCGCGGGACGAACATCCCGATCGTGGGCCGGATCGCGTCGCTGGCCCAGACGGTCGAGGTGTTCGTCAACGCCTTCGACGTGCGGACCGCCTACGACATGGCGCACGCGCGCCGCGGTCGGTGGTTCGACCCAGTGCTGGTGGACTGCCTCGACGTGTTCCAGGATGACCAGGAGTTCTGGGCCCGGCTCCGCGAGTCGGACAACCTGGCCGCGGTGCGTGCGCTCGAGCCCGGTGAACTGACGGTGTACGTGGACGATGATCGCCTCGACATCGTGGCGCAGGCGTTTGCGCGGGTGATCGATGCCAAGAGTCCGTTCACGGCTCAGCACTCGCAGAATGTTGCGTTGATCGCGGTGAGCGCTGCTCACGAAATGGGGTTTGCGCCAGGCGATGTCCGCACGCTCAACCGGGCCGCGTTGCTCCACGATATCGGGAAGCTCGGCGTGTCGAACACCATCCTTGACAAGCCGTCTGCGCTCGACGACTTCGAGATGGACACCATGCGGCAGCATACCCGTTTCACGCTCGACATACTCAAGCGGGTGTCGCGATTCCGCCAGTTTGCGGCCACCGCCGCCGCGCATCATGAGCGCCTCAATGGCACCGGCTACCACCTCGGCCTCAAGCAGTCGGAGATCGGTCCGATGGCGCGGCTGCTGGCGGCCGCCGACGTGACCGAGGCGGTGTCGGCAGACCGGCCATACCGGGCGGGCATGTCGCCGGATGACGCGTTCGCGGTCCTCGATCGCCTCGTTGCCATCGGTCATCTCTGTCCAGTCGCGGTGGAAGCGGTCCAGGCGACGTTTACCGGGCTCCCCACTGTCTCCGATCCCGGCCTCACCGCGGCAGCGTGAACGATCGCTCGAATTGCGCACAGCCCCCGATTTGGCTAGGTTGGCCGGTCCTGACAGCACCGCTGCCCCTTGGTGTAACTGGCAACACGCCTCACTCTGGATGAGGAGAGTCTAGGTTCGAGCCCTAGAGGGGCAATCAGGCGACGCATCGACCGCCCGGCACCGCAAGGTGTGGGGCGGTTTTTTTGGAATCCCACCCTGGGTGTAATGATTCCGGCATTCCGCGCAATCATGTCATGGGCGAGCACGTTTCGACCCACTGGCAACCCAATCCGTTCGAGGGTTCATGACAAGTGAGGATCGAACTACCACACGCAGGTGGCTGGCCGGCATCGCAGCGGTCGCAGTGATTGCGGCCCTCCTGCTGGGAGGGCGACAGCTCGCTGGGTTTGTCCCGGGCGTGATTGCCGGTATCGAGGGCCTCGGGGCACTGGGACCGGTGGTCTTCGTGTTGGCCTACGTGGCGGCAGCGGTCCTCATGGTCCCCGGTTCGCTCCTGACACTGGCGGCGGGGGCGGTGTTCGGGGTGGTCGCCGGCTCGATCTACGTGTTCGTCGGCGCCGTGCTCGGTGCAACGGCCGCGTTCCTGGTTGCCCGCTACGTGGCTCGCGCGCCGCTGGAGCGTCGCTTCGCGACCTCGGACCGGTTCCGGGCGCTCGATTCGGCCCTGGGCGCCGACGGGCGGAAAGTGGTATTCCTGCTCCGCCTGTCACCGGTCTTCCCGTTCACGCTGCTCAACTATCTGCTGGGCCTCACCAGCATTCGGCTGGCCGACTTCGTGGTCGCATCGATCGGCATGATCCCCGGAACAATTGCCTACACCTACGCCGGGAAGGTGGTGGGTGACCTAGGCCAGCTTGCGGCCGGGAGCGCTGCTCCGCGCGGTCCGGCGTACTACGCACTGCTGGCGGTCGGGTTGGTCGCCACCATCGTCGTGACCGTGGTGATCACCCGAATCGCCAGACGGGCGCTGGCGGCATCTGCCGGAGAGCTGGTCACATGACAGATCACTCGAGTATCACGACGATCGTTGATGAGCACGATGCCAGGCGGATCGCCAACGTGCATCCCCCTGACTGGGTCAACCCCGTTCGCACCGATCGCTATCACCTCGTGGTGATCGGGGCTGGCACGGCAGGATTGGTCACCGCCGCGGCCGCCGCGGGTCTGGGCGCACGCGTCGCGCTCGTTGAGAAGCACCTGATGGGTGGCGATTGCCTCAACGTGGGATGCGTGCCGTCGAAAGCTCTGCTGGCCGGCGCCCGTGCAGGGGAGAGCGATTTCGGCGCCGTGATGTCGCGGATGCGGCGTCTCCGGGCAGACCTCAGTTCGATCGATTCCGCCGCGCGCTTTCGCGAGCTTGGTGTCGACGTCTACCTGGGTGCTGCAACGTTCGAGGGACCGGATCGGGTCGCCGTCGCCGGACAGACGCTTCGGTTCCGCCGGGCGGTGATCGCAACGGGCGCGCGCCCCGCGAGGCCGCCCATTCCCGGGCTCGATCAGGTCTCGCACCTCACCAACGAAACCATTTTCGATCTCACCGAGGCGCCGGCACGGCTCCTCGTGATCGGGGGTGGGCCGATCGGCTGCGAACTGGCGCAGGCAATGGCACGGCTCGGCAGCACGGTCACGATCCTTGATCGCGAGCCGCGCCTCATCGCGCATGATGATGCGGACGCCGCAGAGGTGCTTGCGACCGCGCTACGTCGCGACGGCATCACGCTCGAACTCGGGGTGACCATCGACAGCGTGTCCGGCAACGACGGCGTCACCGTCGCCTTTCACCGCGGCGACACCTCGGGCACCGCACGGGGTGACGCATTGCTCGTCGCGGCGGGCAGGGCACCCAACATCGAGGGGCTGCAGCTTGATCGCGCCGGGGTCGAGGCGAGCACGCAGGGTGTGAAGGTCGACGACCACCTCCGCACCACGAATCGCCGCGTCTTCGCCGCCGGCGACGTCGCGTCCCGATACCAGTTCACGCACACAGCCGATTTCCAGGCACGCATTGTGGTGGCCAATGCACTCTTCCCGGGGCGGCAGCGCGCGCGCGCGCTGGTGATCCCATGGTGCACCTACACGGATCCGGAGGTGGCGCAGGTGGGGCTCACCGCCGCGACTGCGAAGGAACAGGGAGTTGCGATCGACACCGTGACGGTGCCGTGGGAAGACGTCGACCGAGCCGTGCTCGACGGCACGATCGACGGCTTTCTCATGCTGCACATGGCCCGCGGGACGGCCCGCCTCGTCGGTGCCACGGTGGTGGGCGCGCACGCCGGGGAACTGATTGCCGAGGCGACCCTGGCGATCACCAATGGCGTGGACCTGGGCGGAATTGGCGCGACGATCCATCCGTACCCGACCCTCGCCGAGGCGTATCGGAAGGCGGCGGACCAGTGGCGACGTCGCAAGCTCACGCCACTGGTGCGACGGGTGCTGGCGCTGTGGTTTCGGATCACGCGATGACCCGACAGTTCGCGGCGATCGCACACATCTTCGGGGAGTGTTGCATGCAGTGCAGAGTATGGAGTTGGGCGGGAATCGGAATCGCTGCCATTGTCGCTACCGGCGTTCCGACCTCAACGGTTGTCGCGCAGGCAACGGCGGAGGTGACCGGCATCGTGCGAAGCCAAGGTGGCACCCCGCTCCATGACGCGCGCGTGACTCACGACGCCGGCACAGGCACCAACACCGACCTGCAGGGCCGATTCCGCCTCGTCGTTCCGGCAGGCATGCCCAGCGTGATTGCAGTTCGTGCTGTCGGCTACACACCGCTGGACATCCCGATCGGGGCGATCGCCAGCGGTGGGATCCGCGAGATCGCGGTAACCATGCGCCCGCTGTTCGTCCTCGATGCAGTGACGGTGGCGGCCGGCCGCACTCGTCCGCTGGTCAACACCGAGGATGCTGCCCTCGGCGGTGCACTCGAGACGCACGAGCTGCAGGCGCTTCCGTCCGATGCCCGCGATGCGTTGTCGCTCGCGTTCAACCTGCCCGGTGTCGCGCAGAGCACGGGATTCTTCGGCGACGCCCCACCGCTCTCGATCGCAGGCGGCAACAGCCTCTATTCGCAGTACTTCGTGGATGGGCTGAACAACACCGAAGGCTTCCTGGGAGGCCCGCGGGTCGAGCTGCCACTCAGCGGGATCCGTCGCCTCGAGGTGCTCACTTCCACCTACGGCGTGAGCCATGGCCCGAGTGCGTATGGGGTGATCAACCAGGAAACCCGAGCCGGGGGATCGGCATGGAACGGCGATGTGTTCGCGATGTCGCGGCCGGGGAGGAACGGTCCGCTCGGGATTTCCTTCGACGCGGCACCAAAACGCCTGCCCTCCGGCGTCGATCCCGACGGCTTTCAGCGGGTGCAGGTTGGTGCCAGTGCGGCGGGGCCGATCGCGCACGGAAAGACGTTCGCAGCGGTCGCGCTCGAGTACTCGTCGGAGGACGAAGCACGCATCGGTTCGACGGCGCAGACCCAGTTCACGGGCGTGGAGCGCCGGCAGAAGGTCAGGGCCCTTGGACGAGTCGATCACGGATGGACGCCGACGCAGACGACGACCCTGCGCGTGGCGTACAGCAATACTGATCGGGCGGGAGCCGGGAGCGGGTTGGTCGTACCGGAGGCCGACATCACGACCCGTCGAATCGGCAGCCTGACCGCGCTCACACACCGTACTGCACTGCGCGGCGGTCGATCGAGCAACACCGTCTCGGCCCAGTACGGTACGTTCCGGTGGTACTTCCCGCCTACCCGCAGCGACTTCACGCGTCCGCAGGTGACGATCCTCGCGCCAGATTCCAGCGTGCAGGCGATTGTCGGCTCAAGCAACTTCGTGTTCGACGAGACCGAACGGCAGCTCGAGCTTCGCAACGTCTTCGAAACAATCGTTGGTGGCGGGCACACGGTCCGTTTCGGCGCCGAAGCAACCCGCAGCTGGTTCCGGCTGTCTGGGGCAAGCACCAATCCCAATGGTGCATACACCGTGTTCAACGACGGGAACATCCAGGCCAGCGGCGGGTTCTTCTCGATCGATGATATCCCGAACGATGTTCGGGTCCAGCGGTACACGATCGATGCCAACCCGCAGCAGGTTGACCTTACCCAGACGCTGGTGGGTGCGTACGTCGAAGATCAATGGCGCGTCACTCCCTCGCTTGCGGTGGTGGCCGGGTTCCGTTGGGACTACGACGACATCACCAGCCGAGGAGCCAGTTCACCCGATCTCGACAACCTGCAGCCCCGCGTCTCGGTGAACTGGTACCGCACGCCCACGACGGTGATCCGTGCCGGAGCCGGACTCTACACCGGCAAGTTTCCCTATGCGATCTATTCCGACGCGGTGCAGTTCGGGCCAGACGGCAACGCCGTGGTGAGCTTCGAGGGGGCAAGTGCACCGGCATTCGGGCGAGGGCTGACGCAAGAGGCATTGCAGGCGCGCCGTAGTGAACTTCCCGCGCACGAGGAGCGCGCACTGTTTGCCCTCGGCCTCTCGCAACCGCTGAGCTATCAGGCATCGGTTGGATTCCAGGCGCAGGTTGGTGCGCGTTGGGCGGTGACCGTCGATGCCACCTGGGTCGAGACCCGCAACCTTCCCCGATCTGTTGATCTCAACGCGATCACCCGTCCACTTGGCGTGGCAGACAGCGTAGCGCGTGACATCGCATTCGGCGATGGTTCGCGGACGGCTGCACCTGCGACGGGGTCGTTCCGGCGCTTGACAACGACGCAGTCCGCCGGGCGGGGGCGATACCAGGCGCTCATTACCACGGTTCGCCGCCAGCTGGGCGAGGCGTGGTCGGTAGACGGCAACTGGGTCTGGTCGCGGGCACAGAATGACACGGAGGACATCAATTTCAACGCGACTCAGGCGAATTGCTTCGGCGCTGATTTCCGGGATGCGATCACCGGGTCGCCATGCAGTACGAGTGAATGGGCCGACGCCATCAACGACCGACGCCACAAGGTGACGCTTCGTGCCGTGTACACCGCGGGGACCGCGCTTCGCCTGGCCGCGATCGGAGACTGGCAGACGGGGCAGCCGGTAAATCGCGTGGCTGGCCGGACGAACTCCGACGGGTCGTTCAGCACTTTCGACCTCGACGGATCGGGGCCGATCTTCGGCGAGGGGTTTGTCGGCAACCTCGATCGGTTCGTCGGCGTCGGCCGGAATGATGAGCGTCTGCCCAATTTTCTCGAGTTCAGTGCGGGCGCAACGTACCTGATCGGGTTGGGCACCAACCTTCTCGAGCTGCGGGCCGACGTGTTCAACGTTCTCAACGCAACCGAATGGGGCAACTATGCCAATGGCGTACCCGGCGGCGGTAGTCGGACGCAGGCAGGCCGCCCTGGTGATCCCATCGTGCTACGTTCGCCGGGCAGGCCAAGGCAGGTGCAGTTGTCGGCGCGCTATGTCTTCTGAGGGGCGGGCAAGCGGCTGGCGCCGATCGCATTTGGCCGTGCTGATCTGCGGCGCCATGCTCATGGCATGCAACCGCGTTGCGACGGGGCCGGCGTCCAATGCGGTCGCCGCGTTGCCGTGGGACAGCGTGCTGGTACTGGCGCGCGGGTCCACGGTCACGTGGAGGATGTGGCGCGGTGATCCGTCGATCAATGCGTTCATCGACGAGTGGGTGGCGCCGCGGCTCGTGGAGCAATATGGGATCACGCTTGAGGTCGTCCCGGGGCAGGGGCCGGGCATGGTCAACCTCCTCGTGACTGAACGGGAGGCAGGCGCTCGCGGCAGCAGCGACCTGCTGTGGATCAACGGTGCGACCTTCGCCAGCTTGAGGCGTGAGGGCCTGCTCCTGGGGCCATGGGCGGACCGGGTTCCCAACGCGCAGTACATCGACACCGCCTCTCCCATCATCGGCCGTGATTTCGAGCAGGACCCCGGTGGCTACGAATCTCCCTGGGGCCAGGTGGAGTACGCGCTGATCTACGACAGCACGCGCGTTCCTGAGCCGCCGCGCAGCGTCGCCGAACTCGGTGCATGGATCGATGCCCATCCTGGGCGGTTTACCCATGACCGGTCATTCAGCGGGATGACGTTCCTGAAGATCTTGATGTATGCTCTGGCTGGTGGTGTCGAGAGGTTCGAGCGCGGGTTTGATTCCGTGGCGTACGTCGCAGGGCGTGACTCGGTCGTGAATTGGCTCACTCGGCACCGCGCGGGCTTCTGGCGGGGCGGTGCCACGTATCCTGCCGGCGTGGCGGAGCTGCACCGTCTCTTCGCGAACGGCGAGATCGATTTCTCGATGTCGTACAACGAGAACGAGGTGATCACGAAGGTGCGCCAAGGCATCCTGCCGGTGACCGCGCGCCCCCTCCTGCTCAACGACGGGATGCTGGCCAACGCGCACTACCTTGGCATCCCGGTGAACGCCCGCAATCCGGCGGGTGCGATGGTGGTGGCCGATTTCCTGCTTTCACCGGAGGCGCAGCTCGAGAAGCTGCGTCCCGAGGTGTGGGCCGACGGTTCGGTGCTGGATGTATCACTACTTCCGGAACCGTGGCGGGGTCGCTTTGCGGCACAGGCGCGAGACCAACACGCGCTTTCGCCCGAATCACTCCGGCTTCACGCCCGACCCGAGGTCGCTCCCGAGTACCACGAACGCCTGACCGAAGACTGGCGCCGGATGATCCGCGCCCACGCACCCCGATGATGCGACGCTGGGCCGGGCTGACGGCGTTCCTCGTGGCGGCGCCCGTGCTGGTCGGCGTTGCCTACAGTTCGCTCGCAAGCGTCGGCTTGCTCGGTCCGGGATCAGGAGGTTTCTCCACCGAATCGTGGACCGCGGCGTTCGCGGATCGCCGACTCGTGAGCGGTCTTGCCTGGTCGCTGTGGATCGCGACAGCCGCGACGGCGCTCGCGACGATCGCCGCGATGGTGGTGGCCACGTTGTTTCGCTCCGGCACCCGCTCCAGCGGAGTGGCACGAATCCTCGCCGTGATGCCGTTGCCGCTCCCCCATGTGGCGGCGGGTGTGCTCGGTGTACTGGTGCTGGGTCAGAGCGGACTGCTCGCGCGCGGCGCGTTCGCGGCAGGCTGGATTGATCAACCCGCCGCGATGCCCGCGCTGATCTACGATCGGTGGGGGATCGGGTTGATCCTCGTCCTCGCATGGAAGGAATTTCCGTTCCTCGCTCTCATCGCGTTTTCGCTGCTGGCCGGTCGCGGGAAAGCGTTGGAGGAAGCGGCGCGAACCCTTGGTGCCCACCGGTGGGCGGTCTTTCGCACCGTGACATGGCCCGTGCTGTGGCGCGGTCTGGCGCCTGCGGTCGTGGCGGTGTTCGCTTTCGTCGCCGGAACGTACGAGGCGACCGTGCTGCTCGCGCCGAGTGATCCGCTCGCGCTGCCCCTGATGACCATCGAGCGATACACCGACATCGGTGTAGCCAGCCGGGGGGAGGCGCATGTGCTGGTGCTGATGGGATTGCTTGGCGGGCTCGGTGCAGTGGCGCTTCACGAAGCTGCGCGCGCGTGGGATCGGCGCAGCGCATGATCTCGATACCGACTGCGGCGCGCCGAGGGCTGCTGCCGCTCCTGTTGCTCAGCGCGGTCATGCCGCTCGCGATCCTGATACTTGTTTCAGTTGGCAGCGACTGGTTCTTCCCCGCGTTACTGCCCGGAGCGATCGACCTCACGGGGTGGCGCAGCGTCGTGGGCACGGGCGCGCGACTCGGACCGGCGCTCGTTGTCAGCGGTGTGCTGGCCCTGTCCACAGGAATTGCTGCCATGGCGTTTGGCGCCTCCGCTGGCTCGGCTATCGCCTCCGCCCGCGGTTGGCGGCGGGTAGTCGGCGCAGGCGCCGCGTTTCTGCCGTTGGCCGCACCACCAGTGGCCGTCGCGACGGGGTTGCATGCCACCCTTCTCGGAGCGGGGCTGGGAAGTTCGGTTGTCGGTGTCTTCATCGCCCACATCATTCCGGCCTGCGGGTATACGACGCTCTATTTCCTCGGCGTCTTCACGGTGCGTGAAAACGGTTTCGAGGACGCTGCGCGGACGTTGGGAGCAGGGGGACTCGATGTGCTGCGGCGAGTGACCATTCCGATGATGCGGCGTGAGCTGCTCGAGGCCGTGCTGCTCGGCGCCATTGTGTCGTGGGGCCAGGTGGCGCTGACGCTGGTGGCGGGTGGGGGAAGCGTTCGCACCCTGCCGCTCGAGGTGATGGACTACCTCATGGCCGGACAGGACCAGCTCGCTGCAACTGGTTCATTGCTCCTCGTCATCCCGCCGCTGATTGCGTTCGGCGTGTTGCGCCTGGCAGTCCGGAACGTGGAGTTGGTGCTGCCATGACCGATGCACTCAGCCTGGACGCCATCGCCGTCAACTTTGGCACCGTGCCTGGCTTGACCGACGTGACGCTCGCGATCGCGGATGGCGAGCGCGTCGTGTTGCTCGCGCCGTCTGGGGCCGGAAAGACGACGTTGCTGCGTGCGATCGCGGGGCTCGAACCGGTGTTGCGTGGCAGCGTCGCAATCGGTGGCCGAGACGTGACGAACGATCCGCCGGAATCGAGAGGTGCGGTGTATCTCCACCAGACGCCGATGCTCTTTCCGCATCTTGATGTGGCGGCCAACGTTGCGTTCCCGATGCAGCTACGCGGCGTCGAGCGCGATGTCACCGCGCGCCGCGTCGCGGAATTACTTGCGTCGGTGCAGTTGTCGGACCTTGCGGGTCGCAGGCCGGGCTCGTTGAGCGGCGGCCAGCGGCATCGAGTTGCACTTGCCCGGGCGATGGCGGCGAGGCCGCGGATGTTGCTGCTCGATGAACCGCTGGCTTCCCTCGATCCCGGGCTGCGGCAGGAGGTCAGGCTGGTGTTGGCCCGGACGCAACTCGACGGCACCGGCATGCTGATCGCGACCCATGATCTCGACGACGCCGTGCTGCTGGCCGACCGAGTCGCCGTGCTACTTGGCGGGCGGATCGCGCAAATAGCACCGGCGGAGGGGCTCTTTCGTGCACCGGCCACGCTTGCGATCGCGGCTTTCCTAGGCATCCCCAACCGAATCCATGGACGGCTGGAGCGCGGTGTGTTCCACTCAGCGCTTGGGCGCTTGCAAGTGGGTGGTTCCGCGCCCGACGGGCCGACCGTGGCAGTCTTCGCGGCCGACGCGGTCACGGTGGCCGCTGGCGAAGAGCAGGCCACGGTTTTCGGCGAGGTGGTGGAGGTACACCGCCACCTTCGACATCCCAGCATCATCGTGCAATGCAACACGGTTGCGCTCGAGGCTCTCGCTCCGCGACCACTGCCGGTTCCTGGCACGACGGTCGGGCTCGTGATTGACCCCTCGGTGATTCACCTCCTGCCGGGAGGTGATGATGCTTGACCGCTGGTTGCGGAGATGGAAGGATCGGGTGCTCGCTCCGATTGCGCGCTGGCTCGGTCAGCACGTCGGACCGGGGGTCGTCACCGTTTTTGCACTGCTTGTTGGGCTGGCCGCCGCGCTTGCGCTATCGCGCGGGGCGACGGGTTTGGCGCTCGGACTGTGGTTCGTGAACCGGGTCCTCGACGGTCTCGATGGCGCCGTCGCGCGAGCGACCGGGCGGTCAACCGACTTCGGCGGCTATCTCGACATTGTCTGCGACTTCGTCGTGTATGCCGCGATCCCGTTGGCCATGGCGGTTGCTCGACCGGACCTCGCACTCAGCGTGGGCGTGCTCCTCGGGACGTTCTACGTGAATGCGGCGAGCTGGATGTATCTCGCGGCGCTACTGGAGAGGCGAGGCCGGGGTGCGGCAAGCACAGGTGAGGTCACGAGGGTCACGATCCCGGCGGGACTCATTGGTGGCACGGAAACCGTCGTGCTGTTCGCGCTCGCCATTGCCGTCCCAGGGGCGACCAGGGCCACGTTCTGGGTGATGTCGGTGCTGGTGGCTATCACCTCGTTGCAGCGCCTTGCCTGGGCAGGGCGGAAACTGTGATCGCGACGATCGCTGTCTCTACCGTCTCGCCCATTAGCTTCCGGGGCGTGACTCCCGACCGCACCATGCGCGAAGACCCTCTGCTCACCGCCAGGATCCGGGCTCGTGACCCGTTGGTGTTGCAGCAGCTCGTGCGCGAACACCTGGAGATGCTGCTTCGGGTCGGGCGGTCGTGGGGGATGTCGCCGGACTTTGCCGAGGACGTGGTCCAGGAGACGATGCTGATCTTCATTGCGCGGGCCGGTGACTTCGACGGGCGGTCGCGGGTGCGGACGTGGCTCTACGGAATCATGCGCAAGAAGGCTGCGTCGTTGCGTCGCACCGCTGACCGGGAAGACGAGACCGACGCCATTGACCAGGTGGTCGAGTCCCGCTTCACTGCCATCGGTCGCTGGGGTCGCGGGCCGCGCGCCCCGGATGCCCGCGCTGACGCGGAACGAGTGCGCGACTGGGTCGGCCAGTGCCTCGCCGGCCTCACCGAACGCCGGCGTCATGCCTTCGTGCTCGCCGAGGTCGATGACCTCACCACCGACGAAATCTGTCGGGTGCTTGATGTCACGCCGGGCAATCTCGGCGTGTTGCTCTTCCGGGCCCGCAACGGATTGCGGGAGTGCCTTGAAGCGCGCGGGATTCGTGGGCGGCACGATGCTGACGTGTAGGGACGTGGCGCGCCGTGTCGCGAGCGCGACGCACGAAGGCGGGGCGCCGATGTCGGGGATGATGCTACACCTCCACCTCCTGCTTTGTCGTGACTGCCGCCGCTACGCGCGCGAACTCCGCTCGCTCGGCGACGTGTTACGTCGCGGGCACGCAGCCGATGGTGACGCGGAGCAGCTCAGGAAGCTGGAGCAGCGAATCATCAACCTGGGGTTTCCCGACAATTCATGAGGTGAGTGTGCGCCATTTTCATGCTGCGCTTGCGGGAGTGATGCTGGCGGCCGCCTTCTCCGGTCCGGCATCCGCGCAGGAGGCGCTGACGATCGGGTCAACGTTCACGATGCAATCCGCAGCGCTGGGCGAGCTCCGGCGGATCAATGTCTACGTGCCGCCGGGCGCGCCGCCTGGTTCACGACTTCCCGTGCTGTATCTCCTCGACGGCGGCATCGCCGAGGACTTCCTGCACATCGCCGGGTTGCTGCAGGTGTCGGTCGGCAATGGTACGATGCGGCCGTTTATCCTCGTGGGCATCGAGAACACCGAGCGCCGCCGTGACTTCACCGGTCCGACTGCGAACGCCCGCGACAGCTCGATTGCCCCGCGAGTGGGCGGGTCGGCGGCATTCCGCGCCTTCCTGCGCACGGAGCTGATCCCAGAAATAAATCGGCGGTTGGTTTCCACGGATGAGCGCGCAATCATCGGTGAATCGCTCGCCGGACTCTTCGTTCTGGAGACGTTCCTGCTGGAGCCGTCGCTGTTCAGCACCTACATCGCGATTGACCCAAGCCTCTGGTGGAACGACAATCGACTCGTCGCCGAATCAGGGAAAATGCTGCGCGCGAGCACGGCATCGATTGCGAGATTGTATGTCGCCAACAGCGGGGAGCCCGGGATCGCGACCCTCGCCAGGGAATTTGCGGACAGTCTCGGCGTTGCTGGCGGGCCCGGGGTGCGTTGGCGCCTCGACGCGATGCCCGCAGAGGGCCACGGGACGATCTTCCACCCCGCAGCGTTGCGCGCGGTCCGGTGGCTCTTTCCCGTGCCGCCGGACGTGCCAGTCGGCCCGTAGATCGCTGCCCGGCCATGCTTCTGCCACGATATTCGAGGATCGGCGACGCCCCCGTGCGAAAATCGCGTCGTCGTGTAAGATTGGGGCGACTATTCCGACGGGGATGAGGATGAACGATCGATACGACGACGAAGACGCCATCGACGAAGGCTACGAGGCGGACAGGGAGCCGAGTGACGATCTCGACACCGAGGCCGACGTCACGTGCCCCTGGTGTGGCGAGGGTATCACGATCACGCTCGACGCTGGCGGCGGGGCGGAGCAGGAGTACGTCCAGGACTGCGAGGTATGCTGCCGCCCTTGGCGGGTGAAGGTGCACTATGAGGAAGACGGCCACGCCGAGGTCACGCTGGACGAGGGCTGAGACTAGAGACTAGAGACTAGAGCCTGGGGAAAACGAAACAGCCGGCCCATCCGAAGATGAGCCGGCTGTTCGTGTGTCGTGGCTATGCCACGACGCTAGGCCTTAGCGGCCGAGCTTGACGACGTTCTCTGCCGCCGGGCCCTTCTGGCCCTGCACGATATCGAACTCCACCCGCTCGCCCTCGGCGAGGCTCTTGAAGCCCTGCGCCTGGATCGCCGAATGATGGACGAAACAATCCTTTTCGCCATTTTCGGGGGTGATGAAGCCAAAGCCCTTCGCGTCGTTGAACCACTTCACAGTGCCGGTCGTACGCATGCTGTCCTACTCCTTTAAGGTGTAATCGGAGTCCGGACGATGCCGTGCTGACCGACTACAGATACTCGTGAAATTGCCCCTCACGCCGGGGTGGTTTCCAGTCCAGACGACGGTTTGCCGAAAGAGCTGCTGCGATGGGATACAACGGGGGGGCTGACGCGAACGCCAGCCCCCTTCGACGTTCCTGAAACCGATCCTACCCCTCACGGGGTTGGTAATCGCAAGCCGTATTATGCTACATCCGTCAAGTTTGCGCAATGCCCCCCTCGGGGGGACCCTCCAGCCCCCCGGGACCCGGCATGCTTCTCGACGGCATCCACCACATCTCGTGCATCACCGGCAACGCTGTCGGAAACCTCGATTTCTACACCCGCGTGATGGGTCTGCGACTCGTGGCGAAGACTGTCAACCAGGACGATCCCTACGTCTACCACCTCTTCTACGCCGACCAGCTCGGCTCTCCGGGTTCCGACCTGACCTTTTTCGAGTATCCCGGGGCTCTACCCGGGCGGGCAGGAGCCGGAATGGTTCACCTGATCTCGTTCCGGGTGGCCACTGAGGCGGCGCTGTCATTCTGGGAGGCCCGACTCGGCGCCGAGAGGATCGCGGCGGAGCGCAATGGGACGGCGCTGAGGTTCAACGATCCGGAGGGGCTCGGGCTCGAAATCGTGACGCGGCAGACCGACGACCCTGCGCTGATTGCCGACCGACCCGACATTCCACGCGACATGGCATTGACCGGGTTTGATGGGGTCAGGGCGTACGGGCGACGCGAGGGCTCGAAACGCGTCCTCGAGGACGTCCTGGGTGGCGCCGGTGCTGGCGACTGGACCTGGGAGGTGCGGGGTGTCACGCGTGGTGGGACGATCGCCTTCGACCCGGCACCGGACCTTGCTGGTCGGCCGGGCGCCGGGACGGTGCATCACGTCGCGTGGGCCACGGAATATGATGAGCATGAGCACTGGCTTGAACGCCTGCAGGTCGCGGGTGTTCGATCCACGCCAATCGTGGAACGATTCTATTTTCGCTCGATCTACTTCCGCGAACCGGGTGGCGTGCTCTTCGAGCTGGCCACAAAGGGTCCCGGGTTCACGATCGATTCACCCTTGGAAGACCTTGGCACTCGCCTGATCCTTCCACCGGCGTTCGAGTCGCGACGCGCCGAAATCGAGCAGCGGTTGACTCCGTTGCCCAATTCATAGGAACACCATGACAGCCCCGCTCAATCTCGTGACCATCTCTGGTTCGCTTCGCCGCGACTCCTTCAACACCGCGCTGCTGGAGAACATCCCCGACCTCGCGCCATCCGGCCTCACCTTCCGTCGTCTCGAGATTGGTCACCTGCCGGTGCTGGATGAGGACCTCGAGATTGACGACATGCCACCGGAAGCAGTGCGTGCGCTGCAACGCGAAATTCGCGCATCCGATGGGATCATCTTCGCCACGCCGGAGTACAATCACGGTCTGCCGGGCGGGCTCAAGAACGCGATCGACTGGCTCTCACGAGGTCCCGCGCCGCATGGCCTCTACGGCGTCCCTTCCGCGATGCTTGGTGCCTCCAACGGCACTATCGGCACGACCCGTTCGCAGTCGCAGTTGCGGCAGACACTGGCTGCGCTCAATTCACCGGCGATGCCGCAGCCGCAGGTGCTGGTGGCCCGCGCGCAGGACAAGATCGACGAGAACGGCAAGTTGACGGACGACTCGACCCGGAAGTTCATGGCGCACTGGCTGGTCGAGGTCGAGCGTTGGATGCGGCGGTTTCCTCGCAGCGAACGCGACTGACTCGTTGGTGATTCCTGCTGGCGCGTGGGGCGTGACACCGCTCCACGCGCCGTTGTGTTCAGCCCGCCGTCGCCTGTTGGATCAGCGTGCGCTGATCCGGTGCGGCGCGAAGGCGCTGGAGGGCTGCCTGCATTGCGGCGTCGACCGGCACCTGCCGGCGGAAGGCCTCGGAATCGCCGAGCGCGAGGCCGGCCACCTGCGCATCGATCAGCCGATCGATGACGGGTTGCGCGGCGTCAAGCTGCGCCCGCGTTACCGGCAACTTGGCTGCCTGCAGTCGGACGAAGAGCGAATCTCGCCACGCCGGCTGCGACGTGTATCCGCCGTGAATCGCTGGACGGAGCGAGCGGGCTGTCTCGTAGATCGCCTCGTGGAATTCCGCGGCCCGCGTGCCGAGCGCCTGTGCCAGCTCGCGCTCCCCGCTCAGGACCGAATCGGCGACGATGGCGACCTCGGGCGTGACTCCGCCGCCCCCCAGCACCTCGCGGCCCCCTGATGAACGGAACACGGGCCGCTTACCCACGCTGTCCGCCTCGACGAATCGTTCGTCGCCGAAGCCGTTGTGATCGGCCTGGATCGAGCGGCCACTGGGCGTATACCACTTGCCCGTCGTCAGGCTGAGCGCCCAGCCATTGGTGAGCACCCGCTGGGTCTGCACCAATCCCTTGCCGAACGTCCGGCTGCCGATGACCAGCGCGCGATCGTGATCCTGCAGACTCCCGGCGACGATTTCCGAGGCCGAGGCCGAGCCGCCGTTGACGAGCACGGCGATCGGGGCGTTGCCGATGTCGATCACCTCTCCCACCGTGTATACCACCGGTTGCTGGCCACGATGAATCACCCGCGCCACCTCGTTGCCACCATTGAGGAACAGCCCCGCCATTGCGACCGCGGCGTCGAGATCGCCACCGCCGTTTCCGCGAAGGTCGAGCACGAACTTGCGGGCACCGGCGTCGGAGAGCGCCCGGACGGCGGACGCGACATCCTCGGCGGCAGTGCGATTGAACCGCTGGATCGGGATGTACCCCACATTTCCGTCGAACATCAGGGTGAACGGAACCGCAGGAACACGGATCACGTTGCGAACGATGTGCGTCTGGTTCTCGGCGGATTCGCCCGCCCGCACGAAGACGACATCAATCCCGGTGCCCGGTTCACCCAGCAAATGCTTCGTGACGGAATCCACCGACAAGCCGGAGACGACGATGCCGTCGACGCTCAGGATCCTGTCACCCGCGCGCAGGCCCGCGAGCCACGCCGGGGTGCCATTGTTGACCCGGAACAGCGTCACCCGGTCGGCTTGACTGCGGACGGTTGCGCCGATCCCCCCGTAGCGATTTCCGATGGTGTTGCGCTGGAACCGGGCCAGGTCCTCGGGCGAGAGGAGCGACGCGTACGGGTCGCCGAGCTCGGCCACCAGTCCGCGGGCCGCCTTCTCGAACACTGCGGACTGCGACAGCGAGTCGAGCGCGGTGCGCGAGACGATTTCGAGAACCTGCGAGAACAGCGCGGCCGGGTTGTCCGGGCGGGTTGATCCCTGGGCGCCGAGCGGCGCGGCCAGCGGGAGAAGCAGGAACAGGGCGATGAGGCGTCGAATCACGGAAGTGTCCGGGAGAAGGGATGGCCGTGCCCGGCCGGCATGGCTGGGGACGATGGTCCATACGAAGCGTAACGGTGGTAGGCTTCAGCGGGTTCTGAACGACTCTGGAGGAATGATGACGATCGAGACCGCCACCTTCGGCGGAGGATGTTTCTGGTGCCTCGAAGCGGTGTTCGAGGAGGTGGCCGGCGTGCAGCAGGTAGTGTCGGGCTACGCGGGCGGCCGCATACCCAATCCCAGCTACGAACGAGTCTGCGCGGGCGCCACCGGGCACGCCGAGGTTATCCAGGTGACATATGACTCGGCGGTGATCGACTTCGCCGACATTCTCAGGCTCTTCTTCGCGTTCCATGATCCGACGACGCTGAACCGCCAGGGCCCCGACAGCGGCACCCAGTATCGGTCGATCATCCTGACCAACGACGACACGCAGGACGCGACGGCGCGGAAGGTGATGGACGAGCTGACGGTCGATGCGACATTCGACGCGCCGATCGTGACGCAGGTGGAGCGTCTCACCGAGTTCTGGCCAGCCGAGGCGGCGCATCAGGGGTACTACCGGCGAAATCCCGAGCGGGGATACTGCACCGTGATGATCGCGCCCAAGCTGGCAACGCTCCGCGCGATGCGCGGCGCGGCGCGATGACCGCGCCAGCAAAAGGCGGGTCAGTGCAATCGAAGGCATTCGAATGGATCAAGGCCGCCGCCTGGGCGCTTGCACTTTGGCTGGTGCTGAGCACGTTCATCGGCCAGGCGTACTTCATTCCGTCGCCCAGCATGGAGCGCACCCTGATGGTGGGCGACGTGCTGTTCGTCAACAAATTCCTGTATGGGGCGAAGCTGCCGCTGGTCGACGCGCACATGCCGGCCGTGCGGGACCCGCGCCGCGGCGACATCGTGGTCTTCATGTCGCCGATCGAGGATTCGATCCTGGTCAAGCGACTCATCGGAGTGCCCGGCGACACGATCGCGATGCGACACGGCGCCTTGTTCCGCAATTCGGAACGGCTCGCCGAGCCGGCGGCGCAATCACTGGAGCCGGACTGGCAGCTCGACTCGGTGTCCCGCTCCGCCATGCGGGCGATGCACATCGCACAATACGCTGGTCCCGATCCGGATTCCTACCTGCCCGACGTGCACGATTGGGGGCCGCTGGTGGTACCGACGGATTCGATGTGGATGATGGGCGACAATCGCGATCATTCCCGGGATTCGAGATTCTGGGGTTTCGTGCCGCGCAAGAACGTCCGCGGCACACCGGTGATCATCTACTACTCGTGGGATGCGACGAGTTACCGCCCTCTGCCATTCGTCTCGGCGATTCGGTGGAACCGCCTCTTTACCATCCCGCGCTGAGCCCTGCTGGCCGGTGTCAGTTCGCCGCGGTCAGGCGTCCCTCACCAACGGTGGCGCGCATGCGCCCCGGAACCCCGAACCGCGGAGCGAACGATGCGCTGGACACCTGGGGGACGTTCCTCAAACCTTGAGGATCGGCGTGGCGGTGGGGGGATGGGAATTCCCGGCGGGATTGGCGGGATGGGAATCGGCGGAGTCGTGATTCTGGTGCTCTTTGCCGTGATCACGAAGCAGAACCCACTTGACCTGCTGGGCGCGGCTGGCGCGGGTGGGGGCGCGGTTGCGGAGGCACCGATCAACGATCCTGCCGAGGAGCAGCAAGTGCTCTTCGTGTCGTCGGTGCTCGACAGCACACAGGCCACCTGGCATCGCAAGCTCGGCGACCGTTATCGCGACGCGAAGCTGGTGTTGTTCAGGGATCGGGTCCAGTCGGCCTGCGGATCGGCCCAGGCTGCCAGCGGGCCGTTCTACTGTCCCGGCGACGAGAAGGTGTACATCGACCTCGGGTTCTATAGCGAGCTACGGGATCGTTTCGGCGCGCCCGGTGATTTCGCACAGGCGTATGTCCTGGCGCACGAGATCGGCCATCATGTGCAGCGTGTGCTCGGCACCGAGGCCGACGTGAGGGCGGCACAGCGCCAGAATCCGGGGTCCGCAAACGCTCTCTCGGTACGCCTGGAACTGCAGGCCGACTGCTACGCCGGTGTCTGGGCCAACGCGGCCGCGAAAGACGGTCAGCTCGAGGCGGGTGACATGGAGGAGGGCATTGGTGCTGCGTCTGCGGTCGGGGACGACCGCATCCAGCGGGAATCACAGGGAACCGTGCACCCGGAGAGCTGGACCCATGGCTCCTCGGCGCAGCGGGTGGAATGGTTCCGACGGGGTGCGGCTGCAGGCGATCCCGGTGCCTGCGACACCTTCCGCCAGTAGGCCAAGGCGGTTGGCACTCGCCGTGTGAACGCAGGCGCCGTATCTTCGCGGGTACGGCGCCTGCGCTGCGTCGTACCCCCACATGCCACAATCCGGAGCGTTCATGTCCCCAATGGTCCGCCGTGTTGTTGCGGTTGTCGCGGCGCTGGTCGCCGCCAGCGCCGTAGTCTTCCTGTTCGAGTATCTCGGATCGCGGTTCTTTCCGGCGACCGGCGTCGACATGACCAATCGTGCCCAGATCGAGGATGCGGTGCGCACCGGGTTGATCCCGACAGGTGCGCTGGTGATGGTGGCCGCGGGTTGGATTGTGGGAGCGGTGGTTGGCGCCACGGTGGCGCTCCGGATCGGCCGCGTGGGCGGTGGCGGACCGACCATGATCTTTGCGGGGCTCTTCACGCTCGTGTGCGCGATGAACCTGCTCGCGTTCCCGCACCCCGTATGGATGTGGTTTGCCGGTATCGTGATGGTGCCATTTGCCGCGGTGCTCGCCGGTCGCGACCGCTCCGCTTCGTGACGTCCTGTTGGGCGCTACGCGGATAGCTTTCCTCCTCCTTTTTCGACGGTGAATCGACCGCCCATGCGCCACGCACGCCTTGTCCTGCTCACCTGGATCATCACCGCAACGGGTGCCTTCGTCGGATCGGTGCTGGGGACCGCGTTTGGTCGAAAGGGGCTGTTCGTGGGGGCGATGGCGGTCGGTACGCTCGCACTGCTCGGTGCCATCCACCTCGTCGCCAGGCTCCGGTGGCTCGACGTCGACCGGCAGCGCGGCGGGGCAATCGGTGGGCTCGTCGGGTTCGGG
This sequence comes from Gemmatimonadales bacterium, assembly GCA_046596135.1. Classification (GTDB taxonomy): domain Bacteria; phylum Gemmatimonadota; class Gemmatimonadetes; order Gemmatimonadales; family GWC2-71-9; genus Palsa-1233. The sequence continues at coordinate 6,075 of JBKJMX010000131.1, read as the reverse complement.
TTCGCGTCGACGCTCGCCGTCATGCACCTGCAAACACCGATCCTCGCCGTGCTGGCCGCATCGCTGGTTGGAATTGGAGTGATTCTCGGGGCGGGTCCGGGTGCGGTCCGTTGATCCGCGCGATCATGGCGCTCCTGACCGCAGTCTCCCTCGCACCGAGTCAACTGGCGGCGCAAGACCGGCCGCGTGCACGCGACCTCGGCGTCGCCCCCGGCATCTTTGCTCCCGGCGCGTTCAACGCGATCACAGACGTGGTCGGCGTTCGAGTCGGGCATACCACTGTGATGGTTGGCGATTCGATTCGCACTGGCGTGACGGCCATCATCCCACACGGCGGCAATTCGTTCCTCGACCGTGTTCCGGCCGGGCTCCATGTCGGCAACGGCTTCGGGAAATTCATCGGGTCGACCCAGCTTTCGGAACTTGGGGAACTCGAGACACCGATCCTGCTGACCTGCACGCTCTGTGTCTGGCGGGCCGCCGACGCGATGGTGGCGTGGCAGCTCGCGCAGCCGGGCATGGAACAGGTCCGATCGATCAACCCGGTCGTGGCCGAGACCAACGACGGCGGTTTGAACGCGATCCGCGCTCGGCCGATCGCGGCGGCGCACGTGGTTGCGGCGCTCGAATCGGCGCATGGCGGCATGGTGGAGGAAGGGAGCGTCGGAGCCGGCACCGGTACCATCGCCTTCGGGTGGAAGGGAGGGATCGGCACATCGTCGAGACGCCTTCCCGCTTCCCTTGGCGGATTCACCGTGGGGGTGCTGGTGCAGACCAACTTCGGGGGCGTGCTGCAGGTGCTCGGTGCGCCGGTGGGGAAGGAGTTGGGGCGCCACTCGTACCGCAACCAGCTCATGCAGGAACGAGGTGACGGATCGGTGATCATCGTGGTGGCGACCGATGCGCCACTCAGCGACCGGCAGCTCGAACGCGTTGCGGCGCGTGCGATGCTGGGACTCGGCCGAACCGGATCGGACGCTTCCAACGGATCAGGCGACTACGTGGTCGCGTTCTCGACATCTCCCGATGTGCGCCGTCGACAGGGCGAAGGCCCCGCTCGCGCAATCCGGGTGCTCGCCGATGATGCGGTCTCACCGATCTTCCAGGCCACGATCGAGGCCACTGAGGAGGCGATCTACAACTCGCTCTTCAGGGCGACAGACGTGAGCTCTGCGCGACGCACCGTCACGGCGCTGCCGCTCGACTCGGTGCGCACCATCCTGCGGAAACACGGCGTGGGGAGTCGATGATGCGGTACGTCACGACCGAGGATGCACCGACTCCAGCGGGCCACTACAGTCAAGGCGTGGTGCACCATGGCCTGGTGCATGTCTCGGGACAACTCCCGATTGATCCGTTGACCGGAATCGTGCTTGGCGGCAGCATCGATGCGCAGGTGGAGCGCACTCTCCGCAACGTCGAGGCGGTACTGCTTGAGGGGGGGAGCGGTCTCGAACACGTCGTGTCGATGACGGTGTTCGTGGTGTCACGCGATGTTTGGGCCGAGGTCAATGCTGCCTGCGCGCGAATGTTCGGGTCGCATCGGCCCGCCCGCGCCATCATCGGCGGTGCGCTGCTGAAGCCTGGGTGTCAGGTGGAGATCACCGCGATCGGCGCCGTTCCCGACCGACCCTGATCACCGCGTGACGAATCCAGAACTCGCGGGCGCCGGGCTCATCCTGTTGGCGGCGATCCTGTACAGCGCCGTCGGACATGGCGGCGCCTCGGGGTACCTCGCGGTGATGGCATTCCTCGGCACTGCGCCGGAGGAGATGCGGCCGGCGGCACTGGTGCTCAACGTCTGCGTCGCATCGATCGCGACGGTGCACTTCGCCAGGGCCGGTCACTTTCGCTGGGCGCTCTTCCTGCCGTTTGCGATCACCTCGATTCCGGCTGCGTATCTCGGTGGCCGGATCGTGCTGCCGGGGGCCACCTATCGCATCCTGGTGGGTGTCGTGCTCGTGCTGTCGGCGGGGCGCTTCCTGTTTTCGCTCAACAACGACGATGCCGCCCGGCGATCGCCTCCATTGCTGATCGCGCTGGTCGCCGGTGCCGCGCTCGGCTTCCTCGCGGGTCTCACCGGGGTGGGCGGGGGCATCTTCCTGTCGCCGCTGCTCGTCCTTGCTGGATGGGCCACCATCCGCACGACGGCGGCCACGTCGGCGGCGTTCATCCTCGTCAACTCCCTGGCCGGCCTCGCCGGGCAGGCGGAACAGCTTCGACACCTCCCCGGGCCGATCGGGTGGTGGATTGGGGCAGCGGTTGCCGGTGGCCTGATCGGGTCCCGGCTGGGGAGTGGGGTGCTCAGCGGTGCAGCGCTGCGCCGATCGCTCGCCCTGGTGCTGGTGCTTGCGGGCACGAAGCTGATCCTGGAGTGATTCGTTGTCCAAATTGCGGTGGCACGGGCGAGGCCTTTACCATAGAATCGCTGCATGACACACGCCGCCAGTCTTCCCAGTCGCCGGACGCTACTCCGCGCCGTTGCCCACCGCGACCCCGCGTGGGACGGGTTGTTCGTGTTCGCGGTCCGAACCACTGGTGTGGCCTGCCGGCCGGTTTGTCCGTCGCGCCGCGCCCGCGACGAGAACGTGGAGTTCTTCCCCACGCTCGGCGCGGCACAGCAGGCCGGATTCCGGGCCTGCCGTCGCTGTCGACCCGATTCCGATCGCCAGCCGGATTGGTGGCCAGCGCTCGTCAAGGCGCTCGATCAACATGACGGCAAGCTCACCGACGGCGATCTGCGATCCCGCGGGTTCGATCCGGTCGTGGTGCGACGGCAGGCCCGTCGCATTCACGGTTCAACCTTCCAGGCATGGGCCCGGGCGCGCCGAGTGGCGAGTGCACAGCGACAGCTCGCGTCCGGCCAACCCCTCGACCGCGTCATCGTGGAGTCCGGATATGAATCGCACAGTGGATTTCGCGACGCCTTTGCGCGGGTGGTGGGCAACGCACCCGGGCGTGCGCGGGGTGGTGAGCCGGTGATCACGGCAACATGGGAATCGCCCGTGGGGCCGATCGTGGCTGGTGCGGTTGACGAAGGGATCTGTCTACTGGAGTTCGGTGATCACGCGCGCGTGGAGCAGCAGGGTCCACGCCTGCAGAAATGGTTCCGGGGACCGGTGGTGCCGGGGTCCCACCCACATCTCGATGCGCTCTTCGACGAACTGCGGCGTTACTTCGCAGGCTCGCTCACCGAGTTCCAGGTGCCGCTGGTGGTTCGTGGCACGCCGTTCGAGGTGGCGGTATGGACCGCGCTGCGGGGGATTCCGCATGGCGTCACCTGCTCCTACGCCGATATCGCGCGGGCTGTCGGATCGCCGCGCGCCGTCCGGGCGGTTGGCAGCGCCAACGGGCGCAATCGAATCGCGATCGTGATCCCGTGCCACCGTGTGGTGAATACCGGTGGAAAGCTGGGGGGCTACGGCGGGGGACTGTGGCGAAAGGTTCGGTTGCTGGAGCTTGAGGGTGTGCTGCCCGGCGAGCTCGCACCATAACGACCCAGCCCCGCAACCGGCATCCGGTTGCGGGGCTGGGTCGTTGATGGAGCAGGGAGGATGCCTAGTGCTTGACCTCGAACTCCTTGATCCCCTGTGACACGCCGTCGAGGAACACTTCGGCGCGGTACTTCCCCTCGGGCCATGCGGTGGCCTTCTTGAGGTGAAATTCGGTCGTTGCCGCAACGGCGGCGGCACCGGCGGCGATCTGTTGCGCGGTTGAGTCGATCGTCTCGCCCGCCTCGTTCATCCACCGAACGGCAACTGTCGATCCCGGGGCGGTGTTCTCGCTTCGAACCGAGATGTAGAGGGTGTCGTTGGCCCCGAAGCTCGAGGTCACGCCTCCGACGATGTTCTTCAGCGAGTCGACGGCTCGCCCGAGTTCCATGGCCGCCACGCGGGCTGTGGCCGAGATGTCGGGGGTCACGATCGTCACGGTATCAGGGGCACCGTCGTCCGCGTCCTTCTTCGAGCAACCGACTACGGTTCCGACGGTCAACGTGGCGATAAGCAGAGTGCGGCGAACGGACATGCTGATTTCCTCCTTGGGGATGAGCTAGGGGTCGGCGGCGCCGCCCCATCGGTCAGGAACTTGCAGGACTCGGTGACGAGAAGCTACAGGATCGGTGTCGATCGCAGAACCCGCTCCGCCCTAACCTCTATAGAACGATCGGGCGCCATTGCCTCGCACGTGCGGGGCCGGAAGCCGTACCGGCCGACTGGAGCACAGATGGCAATCCGGCTGGTGGTGTTCGACCTGGCAGGCACGACCTGGGACGACAGGGGCGTCGTGCGAACGGCGCTGCACGATGCCATCGCGACGGTCGGGCCCGACCTCAAGCCGGCTGCGATCGCTGGCGTGCAGGGCCTCGCCCAGCCGATGGCGATCCGGATGCTCCTCGAAGGGCACGGCCGGGAGGACCTGTTCCCCCGGGTTCCGGAGATCATGGGCGTGTTCACCGCGCGCCTCACCGATCACATTGCTCGCGATCCCCAGATCCAGCCCATTGCCGGAATTCCCGCAATGTTCGGGGAACTCCGAGCGGCGAATGTTCAGGTTGCGCTCGGAACTGGCCTCACGCGGCAGCTGCTCGATGTCATCCTGGACCGCCTGGGCTGGGCGGGCCCCAACTCGCCGGTCGACGCCTCGGTGGCGAGCGATGAGGTTCCGCGTGGCAGGCCATGGCCCGACATGATCGACCGCCTTCGCGGTCTGGCTGGAAACGTGGAACCGGGCGAGGTGGCGAAGGTGGGGGACACGCCGGTCGACCTGCAGGAAGGCACCGTGGCGCGATGCGGATTGGTGATTGGCGTGTGCACCGGCGGGCACTCACGCGAAGACCTGTCGCATCATCCCCACGACGCCATCCTCGACAGCGCGGCAGGAGTCTCGGCGCTGGTGGCCTCCCACGCGCGCTGAGCCGGGTACTCGCTACGCCCGGCTGTCGTCTGATGAGTCGGCCCGCAGACGGCCGGCATCCTGCACCGCGCAGCGCAGCAGGTACTCGACCTGCGCGTTGAGCGAACGCAGATCGTCAGCGGCCCAGCGCTGCAAGGCGGCATGCAGCGCCGGGTCGAGCCGGACAAGGAACGACTTGCGAGCGCCCATCAGGTCAGTACAGCGATCCGGTGTTGACCACCGGTTGCATCGGCTGTTCGGCGCACAGCGTCACAAGAAGGTTCGATGCCATGGCGGCGATGATCGCGCTCGCCTGCTGTCGTCGGAGCATCGCATTGGCGATCTCGGGCGCGTAGGCGAGGTGAGCAATTCGTGCCTCGATCACACGCATCCCGGCCCGGGAGAGGCGCGCCTGCACCGCTCCGGCAAGCTGGTCGGCGATCTCGTTGGCGTTGTGACTCAGCGACGTCTCGCCCTCGGCATGCGCATCGTATGGATACGACGTCGCGAGAGTCCTGACCGCCGACTCGCTCGGTCTCGAAGTTGTGCACCCGCAGCGAGATCGGCGCCTTGGCGTAGAGCGGATTCACCCACCAGAGGCCGGGCTATCTCGGGGACGCCCTTGCGCTCGATCTCGCGAATCATCGTTCCAGCTCCGGTGAAAGTGTGATATCGATATGATATCACAATGAGATCTATTTCGGCAAGTCCCCCACTCTACACGGGGCGGCGACTAGGGTATCTCCTGGTCGGGTATCTCGCCGTGGTGGTCGGGGTGATCACCCTCGCCCCCTTTCGGTTTGCGATGCCGCATCCAGTCCGGGCGTATCTCATCGTGCTCGACGGCGGATGGATTGCCGATGTCCTCCTCAACGTGGCGCTCTTCATACCGATCGGGTTGGCGCTCCACCGGACGATGCGATCAAGGCTGACGACGCTCGTGATGGTCGCCGCCGGGGCGAGCCTGCTGATCGAGAGTCTCCAGCTCTTCCTGCTCCCCCGATACAGCACCGTCACCGACGTGCTCGCGAACGCACTCGGCGCACTGCTGGGTGCCTCGATCTCGATGGTGGTCGACCGGCGTTTCGGGGTGGGGCAGCGTCTGGTCGGACGGTTGATGCTTGATCTGCCGTTGATGGGCGTGACGTACCTCCTCCTTCCCCTGCTCTGGCTCGACGGACT
>JBKJMX010000073.1:0-7298 GCA_046596135.1 Gemmatimonadales bacterium | reverse complement strand
AAACTGCCCGGCTGGTCAGGCGAGGTCACGCGTCGATCTCCCGAACACCAGGAGCGGCAGCGCCGCGCCCAGTTCATTGATGGTCAGCGTCAGTCGTGAAGCAAAGGCGATCGCGAGCGCGTTCCCCTGCCCCACGATCGGTCCGAGGATGAGGATCAGGGCGCCTTCGCGGACACCGAGCCCGCCAGGTGCAAAGACGGCGAGATAGCCCGCAATGTACGACGCTGCAAACGCTCCTGTCGCGGTGCTCCAGTCGAGGTGCACCTCGGGCAGCGTGCCTCGCACCAGCAGAAAGAGTGCTGTACCGTACCCAAGCCAGGCGATCAGCGAGGGGATGGTGGCGTGAAGCATGGCGCGGGTCCCGACGTGACGGACGGCTCCAGGGCGGCCGATGGCTTTTCCGAGCCATCCCATCACATACGGCGAACCTACCAGCGCGGTGCCAGCGAACGCCGCCGCGGCGAGGGCGATGATCCCGGCCAACCCCAGGGTGGTGCTGCCGGCCACCACCTCGCGACCGAGCAGGGTCAGCGCAACGGCCACCCCGGTCGTGATCGACACCAGTTGCATCACGACCGAGGATGCCGTTGCGGCACCGCCGCTCACTCCTGCCCGTTCGGCCATGACCGCCATTGCGGCCAGCGCCCAGAGCTTTCCGGGGACGTATTTGCCGAGACTTGAAACGAACCAGATCCGGACCGCCCGCCACCACGGCAGCACCTCGCCCCAGCTAAGCAGCACGGCACGCCACGCGTGAATGAGCAACAGATACATCAGCCAGGTCACGAGGAGCGACGCCACGATGCGCCACCAATCGAATCCCCACCCGATCGATTCGCTGCGCACCCGGTCCCAGTCGCGCACCACTGTCCGGGTGGCCAGCGCGACGATACCCAGTGCAGCGAACGCCTGCAGGATCCGGACGATCGCCTTACGCATCCAGGGCCCGCTGGTACCACACCATCGCCCGCTCCGCGACGGCAGCCGGTTCGAGGCGTGTGGACCACTCGGCACCCGAACGCGCTGCGGCATCGGCAGCGTCCGGATCGGCGGCAAGGGAGAGCACAGCGTCGGCGATCGCCGCTGCGTTCGGTGCCACCACACGACCGCCGCCAACGGTACTCACCACGTCGAGCACGCCACCACCGTCGGTGCACGCCACCACCGGCACTCCCTGGATCATCGCCTCTGCGGCCGCGAGGCCGAGCCCTTCGTCGTGCGCGGTCATCAAGCAGCAGTCAGCCGTGGCGAAGATTTCGGGGACGGCCGCAGGTGCAACGGCACCAAGCATTCGTACCTGTGAACCGATATCAAGTGATCGCGCCAACATTTCCAGCGCGTCCCGTTCAGCGCCGTCTCCGACAATCGTGAGTGTGGAGGCATGACCACGTCGGTTCAGCTCGGCGCAGGCCCGGATCGCAAGGTCGACCCGCTTCTGCGTCACCAGTCGACCGATAGCCACGAGGCCGCCGCCGCGGCTGCTCCGAGGCCGCGCCACCGCCGCCACCGGCATTGGCTGCACGGCATCGTCCGCCACCACCACACCGGTGCGCTCACGGATGATCGCCGCGAACGGCTGCGACACGGTGGTGACCACCTGCGCCCGCCGGAGCGTTCGCCGTCCGAGCCATTGGAAGGCGCCCCCACGCGCGAGCAAGCGAACATCGCTGCCATGACAGGTCACCACTGCCGGTACGCCGCGAGGCGATGCCATCCCAGCCGGCACCCACCAATGCGCGTGCACCACCGCGGGCCCGCTGCCTCTCGACGCCACGGCTGCCGCTTCCCGGCGCATCGCCTGCATCAGTGACCTCATCCGTATCAGTCCGCTTGGCGACCGCAACGCGCTCGACATCGTGCCGGTGTACGCGAGGGTTTCGGCGTCCGCCGACGCGTACCGCACCCGCCGTACCTCTACGCCATCTTGAGTGCCGGTGCCGCCCTGGCCACGGTCGCTCGGCGCGACAACGGTCACCGACACGCCGCGGTCCTGCAGCGCCACGGCGAGCGGGTGGAGGAAGGCACCGGCCATGTCGCCTTCGCTGCGGGGATAGTTGTGGGTCACGAAGACCACGCGCATCGCGTCAGTCGCGCCGCTGCACGGCCATGCGTCGGACCAGCTCCTGCTGTTCCTCGCGCATCCCGGCCACCAGCTCGCCCACGAAGCCGAAACCGAAAAGCACTACGCCGGTGATCAGCATCGTCTGCACCAGGCTCACCAGCAGTGCGACGTCGGCGTGAATCGTGAATCGCAGCACCAGCGCCACCACCCCGGCAATGAAGCCGATGAGGAAGAGCACCGCACCGGCAATTCCGAAGAAGAGCATCGGCTTGCGGCCGAACCGGAGCTGGAACCACACCGACAGCAGATCGAGCACGCCAACGGGTATCCGTGTCCAGGTGAACTTGGACACCCCCGCGTGCCGCGGGTACACCGGGACAGGTGTGGAGGTGAGGCGGTAGCCATCGGCCGCGGCGATCACCACCATGAATCGGTGCCAATCGGGGCGCATCGGCACGCTCATCATCACTTCGCGCCGGTACGCCTTGACCGAATTGAGGTCGGTGACGCGCACGCCGAAGAGCCAGCGGCAAAGGGTGTTGTACACCGACGACACGAAGGCCTTTTCGTATTTTCCCTGCTTGGTACCGGTGACGATGTCGGCGTCGCCCGCCAGGATGGGCGTCACCAGCGCGCCCACATCCTCCGGCCGGTACTGCAGGTCGGCGGGATAGAACACAAACACGTCGCCCTCGGCGGCCTCACCCGCGCTACGGAGCGCGTCGGCGATGCCGCGCTGCTGGCGATGGGTCACGACGCGCAAGAACGGGTGCTGCTCCTGCAGGCGCGCAAGCACCTCGGCGCTCCGGTCGCGAGAGCCGTCGTTGACGACGATCACCTCGAACGCGACGCCCAGCGCCGGAAGTGCCGCCGCGCATTGCCGGATGAACTCGGGAAGGTTGTCCGCCTCGTCGCGGGCGGGCACGAGCATCGAGACGCGTGCGCCGGTCATACGCGCTTGCGCATCCGGGCAGGGAGGATGCCGAGCTGGTCACGATACTTGGCCACGGTGCGGCGGGCGATCTGGATGCCCTGCTCCTCGAAGAGGTGCACAATCTGCTGGTCGGTAAGCGGCTTCGCCGAGTTCTCCTCGCCAACCATCTTCTCGAGTTTGGCGCGGATCGAGCGGGCTGAAGCATCTTCCCCCGACGCTGTGGACAGCGCACTGGAGAAGAAGTACTTGAGCGGCAACACACCTCGCGGCGTCTGCACATATTTCTCGTTGGTGACGCGGCTCACCGTGGACTCATGCATCGAGATCACCTCGGCGACCTCACGCAACGTGAGAGGCTTGAGATACTCGACGCCCTTGTCAAAGAACTCGCGCTGCCGGTCAACAATGAAGTTCATCACCTTGAGCATCGTCTGCCGGCGCTGCTCGATCGCCTGCACCATCCACGTGGCGCTGTTCATCCGCGACGCGATGAAGTCGCGGTTCTCGGGTGTCATCTTGCCGCGTTCGCGGGCGATATCCTGGTAGGCCCGCGAAAGTCGGAGCCGCGGGACGCCTGTGTCGTTGAGGAATACCTGGTAGCGCCCGTCGATCCGGTCAACGATCAGGTCGGGTGTCACATAGTTCTCGGCGCGATCACCGTGCTTGAGCCCTGGCTTCGGATCGAGCCGGGCCAGAGTGTCGGCCGCTTCCTGCGCCACGCGCGGCTCCACACCGAAACGCCGCGCGAGGTCGTTCCACCGGTGCGCAATCAGGTCGGGGAACGCCTCGTCGACAAGCCGATGGATCAACGAGCCTTCGGCGGCTGCGTCGCGCAACTGGAGCAGCAGGCATTCGCGCAGGTCACGTGATCCGATGCCTGGCGGGTCGAGTGCCTGGATCGTCTTGAGTGCCGCGTCCAACTCCACCGTGGTGAACAGCACCACGCCGTCGGGCAGCACCACCGCGCCGTTGCCCTCGTGCGACTCGCCCGATTCGTCATCATCGAGGCCGAACGGATCGTCCGGATCGACTTCCCGTTCCATCCCGGGCAGCGAGGAGATCACCCACTGGTTGGTGGAGTCGAGAATCTCCTGGAGCGTGCAGGCGAGGTAGCCATCGTCGTTGATGTTGCCGACGATCTCGTCGCACAGCAACATCTGGCGTGGCTGGAGATCGAGCATCTGGAGCTGGTCGCGCAGGTAATCGGCGAGGTCCCGCGATTCCACCGTGACGGGCTCGATGTACTCCGACGTCTCGAACTGCTCGCGGGATCCGCCGACGTCGAAGCCGTTGAGGAGAATTTCCTCCCAGTCGATCTCGTCGTCTTTCTTGACCGCTTCCTGCTCCTGCTCGGTGGTCTTCTCGGGCTTCTCCTCTTCCTCCGGTTCCTCCAGCTCGAGGAACGGATTGTTGAGCAGTTCCTGCTGCAGGTGCTGCTGGAGGTCGAGCATCGGCATGTACAGCATGTCCATCGCCTGGTAGAGGCGAGGATTGATGCGCAGCTCCTGGCGCAATCCGGTGTGCTGTTGCATGCCCGTCTTCACGCGGGCGGCTCCATGCGACTGCGCAGCCGTGCGGTCAGCGTCGGTCCGAGATAGAGCTCCGAGACGCGGTCGCTCCACACCAGCTCGCGCACCGAACCGGCGGCTTGCACCTCACCTTCGTGCATGATGTACGCGCGGTCGACGATCTCCAGGGTCTGCTCCACGTTGTGGTCGGTGATCAGCACTCCGATGCCGCGATCGCGCAGCGAGGCGACGATGGTCTGGATGTCGTGCACCGCGATCGGGTCGACACCCGCAAATGGTTCGTCCAGCAACATGAACTTGGGATTCGTGGCAAGGGCTCTGGTGATCTCCAGCCGGCGGCGCTCGCCACCACTCAACATATACGCGCGGGACTTCCTGAGCTTGGTCAGGCCGAGTTCGGCGAGCATCGTGTCGAGGCGTTCAAGACGTTCCGACTTCGACAGTGGCAGCGTCTCGAGGATCGCGAGGACGTTCTGCTCTACCGTCATCTTGCGGAAGATTGACGGCTCCTGTGCCAGATAGCCGATGCCGGCGCGGGCACGCTTGTACATCGGCTGGCGGGTGATGTCGACATCGTCGAGGCAGATCCTTCCGGCATCGGGGCGAATCAGCCCGGTGATCAGGTAGAAGGTGGTGGTCTTCCCCGCTCCGTTCGGACCGAGCAGGCCGACGATCTCGCCCTGCGCGAGTTCGACGGCGACGTTGTTGACCACCTTGCGGCGACTGTAGGTCTTGCGGAGCCCCTCGGCGCGGAGGACGCTCATGGTCCATCCTCGCGTCGGGCGCCGCCGGTCGGCACTGGCCGCGCGGGCCGGCGCAGCGACGCTCGCTCGAGTTGCACGCCGTCGACCGGCTGCGCGCCACGGCGTGCGCGTACTTCCAGCACGCCGGTGGTGTCATCGGTGCGCATCAGGATCACGATGGTGTCGGCCCGGGTGTAAGTGATCGATGGTGATGTGGTACCGTCCCGCTCGACCTGACGGCTGAAGAGCGACGCAGCTGTCCCGATGGCGGTGATCTGCTGGAGCCGGGAGATGGTGGTTCCCGACGAATCGACGTCATGGAACTGGGCGACAATCCGGTTGCCCCAGAGGGTGTCGCGTTCACGGTCGTCGGCGGTGCCGGGACTCGTGGAATCGGTCGTCGTGGAATCGGCTGTTATGCTGTCGGCGATGGGCTGCACGGCTGACGTGTCGATCGCGGTGCTGTCGAACGGGCTCCGGATGATGCCGTCGCCGAAGACCCTGATTTCGTGCAGCCGCTCGCCCGGCGAGCTGATCCACACCGAGTCACCACCGATGTCGTACCCGCCGTTTTGCACCACCGCGCCCGCCGATCGGTCCCAGGCAGAGGTCGTGGATACCTTGCCGGAGTCGAGCATGATGGCGATCGAATCGGCGCGCACGTGCGAGCCGCCGCTGCGCACCTCCCCGTCGCCTTTGGCACGGACCCGCCGAAGTTCGTCGCTGGCGAGGCCGAGCACCACCTGTCGCCCTTCGACCCGGAGTGAATCACCGGCGGTGTCACGCACCACTGCCCGCTGGGCGATACCGATCAGCTCGAGGTCGTTGGTGGTGCCGGTGCGGTAGAACATCGAATCGGCCGTTCCTGCCATCGATCCTCGGTCGATGGTCACCGATCCGCCGCCCCACAGGAACGACGATCCGAGCCCGCGCAGCCGGTCGGCGACGATCACGTACGGCTCTGCCGCTGCCGTGTCTGCCGGCGCTCGGGTCGGGAGATAGCGCACGGTGGGGCGTTCAAGCGCATACACCTCGGAGCTGTCCCTCATCCCGACGACGGCGCGGAGATAATCGAGGTGCGGGCCGGTGATCGTCGATCCGGTGCGGATGTTGGTCACCGTCACGGCGCCACGGGCCTCGATTCGCTCCGACTGCTTCGAGTACGTCAGCGAATCGGCGATCAGTCGGATCGTGCCGTCGGAGTATCGGGCATTCTTGAAAAGAAAGATGATGTCGCTGTTGAGGGAGATCAGCGAATCACCGCCGAGACGGACGTCCTGGCCGACACAACCGAGGCGGACGTTGCCACCGCCGTAATAGTTGACGTACCCCTGGAACGGCTCCTGTTGCACGCCCTCGCGGTCGACATTGAGCACCTCGAGACTGCACCGGCGGCCGCGTTGAGCAGCCAGCGGCGACGTCACCAGGACAATGAGGGCGACTGTGATCCAGCGTGTCATGGGCGTTTCTCCCCCGGCAGGAGGAAGCCCTGCCCGCGCTGACGCCCGCGCGGGCGCACAGTCACGATATTGCGGAAGCCGATGTCCGACGTGAACGACGCACCCGAACCGCTGCCGCCCGGTGACGTGAAGGTGAACGCCGTGTCGGAACGGATCTCGTTGACTGAGCGGTGATAGACGAAGTGCTCGGTCTTGAGCACCCTCCCCCCAGGGTTCGACGCCACCACGTTGCCACGCGCCTCCAGCAGCCCCTCGGCGATGCTGTACACCCCGCTGTCGGCGACGATTGATGAGGTGACGGCTCCGGTTGAGTCGTAGAACGTGATCTTGAGTCCCTTGAGGTCAGCCACCTGGCGCTGCTGATAGACCCACGCCGTGTCGGCTTCGACCTTCGATACGTTGATGCCGTCACGCAGGATATTAGTCCACATCGAATCGAGCACCTGGTCGGCGCTGTCGGCCACATTGGCCTGCGCCGGCCGCACCCCCGGCTTGCCGCACGCCGCCAGGGCGATCGACACCACAGCGAGATACTGGGTCGTCCTCACGCGGCACCGGCCCGGAGGAGGT
>JBKJMX010000134.1:0-7081 GCA_046596135.1 Gemmatimonadales bacterium | reverse complement strand
GCGCGAGGCCCGGCGGCATGGGGTCGTCACCCCACGTTGCCTGGAGTACCTGGACGATCGCGCGCTCGAAATCGTGCATCTGCAGGAAGGCGGTGAGGCCTGGAAGGGAAAGGCCTTCGTCTACACCGAGCAGGAACATCGCGGCGACGACGATGCCCACCTCGACGTCTGGCTCGAGCTCGCCGAAGCATCCAACGCCGCAGTCGACGACATCGTGGTGTTCGACAACGACGCGGCGATCCGCGGCGCACGCGACCTGCGTCACGCCGTGCCGGCCACCACCTACGAACGCGGGTCGACGTTCGTCGCGCAGGGCGGTCGGCGCGTCGCGACCGACTGGGCCGTGCCGCTCGACCTCTTGCCGCAGGCGCTCACGTCGGCGCGTGAGATTGCGGCCAAGCACGACCTGCCGAGGCCGGTAACCTTTGGTCACGCTGGCAACGGGCATCCACACCAGGATTTTGTTGCCACCGATGCCCCGATGCTGGCGCGCGTCGACGCGGCTGTCGAGGAGACGCTGCATCTGGTGCTCGGCATGGGTGGCACCGTGGCGGCCGAGCACGGCATCGGCAAGCTCAAGAAAAAGTGGCTGCCGCTGCAGCTTTCACCCATGCAACTCGCGGCGATGTCAGCGCTCAAGCACACCCTCGACCCGGCTGGCCTGCTCGCACCCGGAAACGTGATCTCGTGATACGCTACCACGCCGTGGTGTTCGACTTTGATTCGACGCTCAGCGCGATCGAGGGTGTGGAATGGATCGCGGCGCGCATCGGGCCCGACGAGGCTGCCGCGATCGCCGAGGAAGTGAATGCGGCGATGGCCGGGAAGATCCCACTCGAGGCGATCTACGCTGCGCGCATGACGCGTGTCTGCCCGTCGGCACACGATCTCGCTGACCTTGGCGAGGCGTACCGCGACAACGTGGCGCCCGGCGCACATGAGGTGATCCAGCGGCTTCGCGATGCCGGCGTGGTGATGCACGTGGTCAGTGGCGGTTTTCGCGAAGCCATCCTGCCGCTGGCCCGCGAGCTCGGCTTTGTCGAAGTCGAGGTCCACGCCGTATCGATCTACTCCAATCCCGACGGCAGCTACAGGGGATTCGACACCCACTCGCCCCTTGTCACCCAACTCGGCAAGCTCGATGTCGTCGCATCGCTCGGCCTGCCCAACCCCTCGCTGATGGTTGGCGACGGTGCCACCGACGCCGCTGCACGCCCATCGGTCGATGCGTTCGCGGCGTTCACCGGATTCGTCCGCCGCGACGCCGTCGTGGGCGTGGCTGATCATGTGGTGGCGAGTTTCGATGAGCTCGAGTCATTGGTGATCGGATGACCGAAGCCCAGTTCGGCCGCTTCTTCCTGCCAGGCCCAACCGAGGTGCGCGTCGAAGAGCTGCAGGCGATGCTGCAGCCGATGATGCCGCATCGCGGTGCGGCGTTCGAGGCCCTGTACGGACGGCTGCAGACGGGGCTTCAGTCGGTTTTTCGGACTACACAGCCGGTATTCATCAGCACATCGTCCGCCACCGGCATGATGGAAGCGGCAGTGCGCTGCACTGGCCCCGGAGCGATTGTCGCGATGGTCAATGGCGCGTTCTCGGCTCGCTTCGCCCACATCGTTGCGTCCTGTGGCCGCGAGGTCGACGTGCTCAAGGCCCCGCTCGGCGAGAGTGTGCCGCTTGATGCGGTGCGCAATCGGTTGCAGCAAGGCGGGGTAGCCGCGGTGCTGGTCGTCCACTCGGAGACTTCCACGGGAGTCCGCACCGACATCCGCGCCGTATCCGACCTCGCGCACGACCACGGGGCGATGTGCCTGATCGATAGCGTCACGGGTGTCGGTGGCATTACGCTGGAGTTCGATGACTGGGGCCTCGACTTCGTCCTCACCGGCTCGCAGAAGGCGCTGGCGCTCCCGCCTGGGTTGGCATTCGCGGCTGCGTCACCGGCTTTCATGGAGCAGGCACGCTCCGCACCTGCTCGTGGTGTCTACTTCGACCTCGTCGAGTTCGCCGAGTTCAATGCCAAGCACCAGACGCCGAGCACTCCGGCGATCTCGCTCCTCTATGCGCTGGAACGGCAGCTCGAGGCCATCGCGGCCGAAGGCATGGAAGCGAGGTGGGCCAGGCACCAGCAGATGGCCGACCGCACCCATGCCTGGGCCGCGGAGCTGGGCGCCAAGCTGGGCCAGCCTATCGGGATTCTGGCGCCGGACGGCAGTCGGGCCGAGACGGTCTCGGCCATAACGCTCCCGGAAGGGGTCATGGGTACGGATGTGGTCCGACGGGTGGCCGAGCGCGGATACACCATCGGGGCGGGGTACGGCGCCCTCAAGGACACCACGATCCGGATCGGCCATATGGGCGACCACAGCCTGCCGGGGCTGGAGGGGTGCTTGGAGGTGGTAGGGAAGCAGTGGCACACCGGCTGATCGCTTACGCAGGCCATGCAAGCGACGTCGCAACAGCGCCGATCACACGCGTCCGGGAGGTGGGTTGTTGATCAAGACGATGCGTTCATGGCTTCTTGCGATGCTCGCTGGGCTTGCTTGCGCGCCGCCGGCCAACCGCGCCCCGAATTATCCTGAAGATCAGCCCTTTGGGAGGCCGTCACCGGCTCGCCTTGTGTCGCGTTACGTCGCGAACCGGACGGCACTGACGCAGGTTCGGCCAAATGTGTGGATCTGCGTCCAAGGCATCACGCCCGAAGATTCCGCAACCATGGGCTTGGACCGATCGGCGACCAGCGTTCGGATTTCGCCGACTTGCAGGGGGCTGCGCAGAGACGGGGAAAAGCGGCCGTTGCCGCTCTTGATCGTACATGGTGTGTCGATGGGACGGGATACGATGCGGGTATTCGCCACATATTACCGGAGCGAAAGCCCGCGTGAATGGCCAGAGGAGTTCGTATACTACAAGCCGCATTTCATCTGGGACTGGCGGATCATCGTCGGAAGTTTCGCCCCGCCGGATTAGCGACGGGAGAGCGGTGGCGACGCCGGGGAACTGGTCGGGGTCTTGGCCCGACCAGGTGAGCCAGCCGGGACGGGTGCAGCCACTGCCCTCCCACCCTTCAACCCCTCAACCCCTCAGCCCCTCAGCCCCTCAACTCCTCAACCCCTCAACCCCTCAACCTCTCAACCTCTCAACCACCTTGACCAACCCCCTACCCATCCCATATCTTTGTGGGCTATCTAGTGACCTAAACGTAAGCGCAGCATCGACCCAGGCAGGAACTACGTGATCGAAAAGCAGCCCCTCATCGAGAAGCACCGCCTCCACGGCGAGGATACCGGTTCGGCGAAGGTCCAGGTCGCCCTGTTGACCGCCCGTATCAATTACCTCACCGACCATTTTCGGGCCCACAAGAAGGATCACCACAGTCGTCAGGGGCTCCTCAAGATGGTCGGCACCCGCCGGCGTCTGCTCAACTACATGAAGAGTCGCGATCTTGGCGGCTACCGGGCATTGGTCGCCGAACTCGGCCTGCGGAATTGATCTGGTCGTGAAGCTGCAGGGCGTCCCACGCGAGCACTGTGGGACGCCTTTTCGTATTCGTGTGCTCCTCGTGCAATGAAGGTTTAACCGTGCATCGTATCGAAACTCAGTTCGCCGGCCGCCCGCTCATCATGGAAACGGGCCGCCTTGCAAAGCAGGCCGCCGGATCCGTCTTCGTCCAATATGGCGAAACGGCCCTCCTCGTCGCCGTGACGGTCTCCAACAACATCTCGTCGCTCCCGTTCTTCCCGCTCACGGTCGAATACCGCGAGAAGCAATATGCTGCGGGCAAGATCCCGGGTGGCTTCCTCAAGCGTGAGGGTCGCCCCACCGACGACGAGATCCTGGCATGCCGCGTGATCGATCGTTCGATCCGCCCGCTCTTCCCGGAAGGCTTCAAGAATGAAGTCCAGGTCTTCGTGACCGTGCTCTCGACCGACCAGGAAAACGACGCCAGCGTCGTCGCCCTCGGCGGTGTGTCGGCAGCGCTCTCGATTTCCAAGATGCCGTGGAACGGACCGATCGCCGCCGTGCGTGTCGGCCGCGTCGACGGACAGTGGGTGCTCAACCCGACCTTCCAGCAGCTCGACTTCTCGACCATGGACCTCACCGTCGCCGGCTCGATGGATTCGATCCAGATGGTCGAGGGTGGCGCACTCGAGATCTCGGAGTCCGAGGTGATCGAGGCGCTCAAGGTCGCCCAGATCGGGATCCGCGAGCAGATCAAGCTCCAGCAGGAAATGATCGCCAAGGAACAGCAGCCCACGATGGAGTGGACGCCGGCACCCAAGGACGAGAAGCTGATCAAGAAGGTCGGCTCGCTCGCCGAGAAGGCGCTGGCCAAGGCGATGAACGCCAAGGACAAGGCCGGTCGTGCTGCCGCGATCTCCGCACTGCGCCGCGAGGTGCAGGAGAAGATCGCCGAAGACTTCCCCGATCGCTCCAAGGAAGTCGCCAACGCACTCGAAGACGTCGAGTACAATGTCATGCGCGAGCAGATCCTCTCGAAGGGTGAGCGGGTCGATGGTCGCGCTGGTAGCGACATTCGCCCGATCACGGTCGACGTCGGCGTGCTGCCGCGCCCGCACGGTTCGGCGGTGTTCACCCGTGGTCAGACGCAGGCGCTGGCCGTGGTCACCCTCGGTACCGCCGACGACGAGCAGCGGCTCGACGGCATCAACTCTGCCGGTCAGCACACCAAGTCGTTCATGCTCCACTACAACTTCCCGCCGTACTGCACCGGCGAAGTGAAGCCGATGCGTGGCACGTCGCGTCGCGAGATCGGACACGGTGCGCTGGCCGAGCGGGCGCTGCATCACCTCCTGCCAGACGTGGCCGACTTCCCGTACACAATTCGCATCGTGTCGGAAGTGCTTGAGTCGAACGGTTCATCGTCGATGGCGACGGTGTGCGGTGGCTCCCTCGCGCTGATGGACGCTGGTGTGCCGATGAAGGCCGCTTGTGCCGGCGTCGCGATGGGAATGATCAAGGACGGAGATCGCGTCGCAATCCTCACCGACATTCTCGGTACCGAAGATGCGCTGGGCGACATGGACTTCAAGGTCGCCGGCACGGCTGCCGGCATCACCTCGATCCAGATGGACATCAAGATCGACGGCATGTCGCTCGACCTGATGAAGGACGCACTTGAGCAGGCCCGCGTTGGCCGTCTGCACATTCTTGGCGAGATGGCCAAGGTGCTCGCCGAGCCGCGTGCCGAGATGTCGCAGTGGGCGCCGCGGATCTTCACGATCCAGATCAAGCCGGACAAGATCGGCGACGTCATCGGCCCCAAGGGCAAGACGATCCGCGGCATCCAGGATGCCTCGGGCGCCAAGGTCAACATCGACGACACCGGCCTGATCACGATCGCGGCAGTTGGTGCCGAGGCCGGCGAGAAGGCGCGTGAGATGGTCATGGGAATCGTCGCCGAGCCGATCGTCGGGACCATCTACACCGGCCCGATCAAGAGCATCACGGCGTTCGGCGCGTTCATCGAGATCATGCCGGGCGTCGAGGGGCTGCTCCACATCTCCGAGATCGATCACAAGCGGGTCGAGAAGACGGAAGACGTCCTCAAGAAGGGCGAGATCGTCACGGTCAAGCTCCTCGAGGTGGACGAGCGCGGCCGCATGCGGCTGTCGCGGAAGGCACTCCTCCCGAAGGAATGAGCACGACGTCGGTGCGTACCGTCCAGCTGGACGACGCCCTCTTTCGCACCGACTGCCCGAACGGGCTCGTGGTCGTCACCGAACACCTTGCGGGGGTTCGGTCGGCGGCCGCGGGCATCTGGGTTCGCACCGCCAGCGGCCATGAGTCGCGCGCCCTCATGGGCGTGTCCCACCTCCTCGAACACATGGTCTTCAAGGGTACCGAGCGCCGCTCGGCGCGCGATATCGCCGTCTCCCTTGAGGCGCGCGGCGGGTCACTCGATGCGTTCACGTCGCGCGACTACACCTCCTATCAGGCGCACGTTCTCGACGCCGATCTCCCGCTCGCCCTCGATGTGCTGAGTGACCTGGTCCGCGCACCGCTGCTCCGTGAGGCCGACCTGATCCTCGAGCGCAACGTCGTGCTGGAGGAGATCAACGGCGTACACGACACGCCCGATGACCTGGTGTTCGACCTATTCAGCGAAACGATGTATCCTGAGCATTCCTACGGCTACCCGATCCTCGGCACCGCCGAGACCGTGGCGGCCCTCGGGACCGACGACCTGCGCGAAGTGCACCAGGGTGGATACTATCCGGGGAATTGCGTGGTGGCAGTGGCCGGCAACGTGAGCCACGACGCGGTGCTCGCGATGCTGGATGGGCTCGGTTGGCTGGATGGCGAACCGCGTGCGCCGACGAATGTCGTCGGTACCGCCACCGCCGCGCGAGGCGTCACCCGCATCGAGAACCGTGCGTCACAGCAGGTGCACGCGGTGATGGGAACCGACACCGTGACCGCTACCGACCCCCGCCGGTGGGGGCTCGCGGTGATCACCACGGTGCTCGGTGGCGGGATGTCGAGCCGGCTCTTCCAGCGGGTCCGCGAGGAACTCGGCCTCTGCTATTCCGTCTCGGCGTTTCACAGTACGTACCGGGCGGGCGGTGCGTTTGGCGTGTATGTCGGGACACAGCCGGGCACCGCCGACAAGGCCATTGCTGCAATCCACGATGAACTCCGCGGGATGGCGCAGAACGGCCTGACCGCCGAGGATTTGAACGATGGGCGGGGGCAGCTCAAGGGCCAGTTGATGCTCGGCCTCGAAAGCACCGTTGGCAGGATGAACAGGCTCGCTGCCCATGTGCTGCAGGACGAGAACTACCGCAGTCTCGACGAGGTGATCCGCCTGGTCGATGCCGTGAGCCTGGATGACGCCGCGCAACTCGCGGCGGAGTTTCTTCCGCCGGAGCGCATGACGATGGTGCGCCTCGGTCCGTCGCGATGACCCCAACGGCGCGCTGATCGGCGCGCAAGCGAGACTCTGATGCAGATCGGCGTGCCGAAGGAAATCAAGACGAACGAGAACCGCGTCGGTCTCGCGCCCTCCGGCGCCGAGGCCCTCACCGCGAACGGACATCGGGTGTTCGTCGAGGCCAGT
>JBKJMX010000101.1:0-5038 GCA_046596135.1 Gemmatimonadales bacterium | reverse complement strand
GTCCGCGCTGGCGCTTCTCGGGGTGGTACACCACGAGGTCGGAGATCAGGGCGCGGGCGAGGCGGCGGGCGCGAGCGGACGGGTCCTGCTGCAGGAACGGATTGCTGAAGCGCGACGTCGCGGGCGACCTGGGCGCGGCGCCGGTAGGTGTCGGCGGCGGCGGGAGCGGCGCAATCGGCGGGGGCGCGACCGGCGTCGGTGGTTCAACCTCGACCTCGACCGCTTCCGCCTCCAGTTCAGGCGTTGGCTCTGGCTCTGGCTCGGGCTCCGGCATGCGAACCGGCGCGGGGGCGGGCGGTACCTCGGCCGGTGGCGGCGTGGGTACGGGTAGCACCGGACGCGGCGACTCGGGCGCGGGAGCAGTCACCGACGGTGCGGGAGCGGACGCAGCAGGCGACGCGCCGACGGCGGGGCGATGCACGGCGATCAGGCCAGCGCAGACGGAGCAGCGCGCCCGGACACCGCGTTCGGGGACCTTGGCGGGGTCGACGCGGAAGACGGTGGCGCACTGCGGGCAGGTCACGTTCATGTAGTCCTCACTGGGTGCGGGCATCGCGGCCACCGGGGCCGCTCCGCAGGTCCTCGTCGCCGCGGCGTCGATCGACCACGAACACCGATCCCGGCAACGTCTTGGCGTAACTCTTCATCTCGGTCGCGAGTTCGCTCACCTGTGCAGGATGCGTGAAGCTGCGATGGTGATTGGTCACGACGCCGATCGACAACGTCATCAGCGGTACGCGGTGCAACTGACCGCGGCGGTCCTTCCCGAAGAAGTACCCGGCGCGGCGATCCTGCTCGCTGTACTGCAGCGGGATGAGCTGGTCAAACACCTCCAAAATCTCGGTGCACGACTCCGCATAGCCGGTGAGCGGCGTGATGAAGATGAAGTCGTCACCGCCGATATGCCCGACGAATCCGTCGGTGCCCAGGAGGCCGCGCACCACGTCGTGCAGGAAGCGCGACAGCAGGTAGATCACCCGGTCGCCATCATAGTAGCTGTAGCGGTCGTTGAACTCCTTGAAATGGTCGAGGTCTGCGTAGCAGACCGCGAACTGCACCTTGGCCTCGAGGCGACGCCGGATCTCGCGCTCTATCTCGGTGGTACCCGGAAGCCGCGTCGAGGGGTGCACCGCGACGTCGCGCTCGGTGCGCGCGACCAGCGCGTCGAGGCGGGCCCGCTGCTCATCCGGGATGAAGAGCGGGGTCAGGATCTCGTCGGCTCCGGCGGCATACCACGCCACGATCGTATCGGGATCGTGGGTGGATGCGAGGATGGTGACGGGCACGATCGCGGTGAAGGAATCCGACTTGAGGCGGCGCACCAAGGCGAGGCGGTCGGGCGTGGCGGTACTCCCCTCGACGAACACCAGCGCGCCGCGGCCCCGCAATACCAGCGACTCGACCTCGGCCGGGTGCTCGTAGGCCTCGATCGCGAGCTGCCGCCCCTCCGCCCACCGCTCGAGGAGCGCCGGCGGGGGGCGGTCAGGTGCACCGCAATAGAGGATGATACGCCGCTCGAGCACGCCGGGACTCCGGTGCAGGGTTCTGGTGCGGGTGGGTGCCCGCTCAAATCACGTCAGACGAACCACGCTGCTGCAGCGAACATGCCGTAGAGTGCCAAGAGTTGCACTCCCTCGAACCAATGCGACTCACCATCGAGGGTGATGATCGCCGAAGTGACGACCGCGATCCCCAGCCCCACCACTTCGTACGGGGGGAAGACAAGGTTCATCCCGGTGACCCCCATCGCTGCACCGGCGAACACCAGCAGTGGAGCCACCAGCAGCGCGATCTGGGTGCTCGACCCCAGGGCGATCTGCAGTGCGAGGTCCGTCTTGCCACGCGCCGCCGCGAGCACAGCCGTCCCGTGTTCCGCGGCATTGCCGATGATCGGGATCACGATCAGGCCGAGGAACGCCTCTGACACGCCGAGCGACTCGGTCACGGGCCCGACGGCGGCAACGAGCACTTCTGACATGATCGCGACCCCCACCGTGGCTGCCGCGAGCATTCCGACCGCCTTCTTCACCGACCAGGTCCCGGAGCCGGGGCCGTGGCCTTCGCCATGTCCCCCGCCGAAGAGCGGCTTGTGCGTCTTCAGCACAAAGAGGAGGGAGAAGAGATAGGTCACGATCAGGATCGTCGCGACGGTCTCGGAAAAGTAGAGCTCCTGCGACGCGGCGGGGTGTGTGGCGTGGAACAGCGCAGGAAAGAGCAGACCGGCCACCGCGAGCGCGAGCATCGCCGAGCCCATTCCCGCGTTGGTACGGTTGAACGTGACCAGCGACTGGCGGCGGCCGCCGGCGATGAGCGAGAGGCCGAGGATGAGCAGGAGATTGCCCAGAATGCTGCCGGTAATCGACGCCTTGACCAGTTCAACGTGCGCGGCGCGAAGTGCCGCGAGGGCGATGATCAGCTCGGCAGCGTTGCCGAAGGTGGCGTTGAGCAAGCCACCCAGGGTGGGGCCGGTGCGCTCGGCGAGGTGCTCAGTCGCCTTCCCCATGAGGCCGGCCAGGGGGAGCACGCCGAGGCAGGATGCGGCGAAGGTGAGGAGTGGGTCGATCCCGGCCCAGTGCATCCAGATGGCGACGGGTATCGCGACGTAGAGCAGCGACAGCACCGAGAATCGGCGCGTTTTCGTCGTCGGCGGTGCGGCTGTCGGGCGTTCGATCGGCGTGGGCGTTGGCCGCGGGCGCGGTGGCGCCGGGGGCATCGGGATCGGGTCGTCGTCGTCCGGGAATCGCGACCGACCACCGGGTTGCGGGGCCGCCGTGCGCTCGCGGCGGCGCGGCGCAGAGGGTTCGGACTCCACCGGCGAGGCCGCCTTCCGCTCCGGGCGAGCCGGTCGCTCGGGTCGGGTTGCGGGCTCGGCTTCGGGCTCGGGGGCCTGCCCGCGGGCAAGCGCCTTGAGACGTGATGGCTTGAGTGAATGGGCGGTCAGGGCCCGCGCGACAAAGCCGCGGGGCTCGCGGATCATGGCGAGCAGAAGATCGTCCTCACCCGCTTCGGTGCGACCGGCCTGGGTCGCGAGGGCCGACGCGGCCTCGAGGGTCCGAACCGCCTGCGACGAGAGACCGCCCTGCTCCGCCACTGGGGCGGGACCACGGCGGCGACCCTTCCCGCTCGCCAGCAATTCGCGGAACGCGTCGGGGGTCAGGCCCGCGGTCGACACGGCCTCGGCAGCGGGGCCGGTGGCCAAGGTCAGCCAAGCAAGGAAGAGATGCTCGGTACCGACAAAGTCGGCCTCGAGCGCCGCGGCATGTTCGCTGGCTGCGGCCTGGAGGGATTCAAGTGATGGCACGGGACTCAGGGAAGAGGCTTGGCTTCGTCAATGAGCATGATCGGGATGTCATCCTCGACCATGTACATCAGGCGGCAGGTGTTGCAGACGAGGCATTCGTCGGGTTCCTCGCGGTGCTCAAGGCTGCCCTTGCACTGCGGGCAGACGAGGATGTCGAGGAGCTCACTGGGCACGGGCATCAGGTCTTCTCGTCGTCGGGCACCGGGAATCCGAACCGGGCCAGTGCGGTGGCATTGCGACGCCACTTGGGCAGCACCTTGACCCACGTCTCGAGATAAACGCGCTCACCGAGGAGCACCTCAAGTCGTTGGCGGGCATGGGCACCGATCTTCTTGAGCGTGGCGCCCTTGTGACCGATCAGGATGCCCTTTTGCGATTCCCGCTCAATGAACAGTGTGGCTCGAATGTACACCGGCTTCGGGTTCTCGCGGAACTCATCGACCTCTGCCGCAAACGAATACGGAACTTCCTCGCCCAGCTCGGCGAACGCGCCCTCGCGAAGGTACTCGCCGACAAAGAAACGGACCGGCTGGGTGCCGATGTCCTCCGGATCATGCTGGAACGGCGCCTCGGGGAGCATGGCGCGGATCCGTGCGATGAGCGCCTGCACGCTGGCGGGATCCTCCACCGACACGGCGCACGATACGCCCTGGTTGAGGTCGTGTCGCCGCGACGGGCTCACGAGGTCGCTCTTGGTGTACGTCGTCAGGACGCGGGCGGTGAACGGCGGCGCATCGGGAACGAGCGTGATGAAGTCCGGAGCAGGCGCCTCGGTAGCGGGATGGAGGTGCACCACGACGTTGACATCGCGGAGCGCATCGAGCGCCATGGCGCGCATGCTCTTCTGCATCAAGTATGCGGGATCGAGCAGCCCCGGGAGATCGCGGATGACGATTTGGGTGTCGCCCTCGGTATGGATGCCGGTGACCGGGATGCGGGTGGCCTGGGCCTTTGGCGACACCATGGCGAGGGGTGTATCGACGATCGCGTTGAGCAGCGAAGACTTGCCGACATTGGGTCGGCCTGCGAGCGCGATGGTGCCGAAGCGGGTGGGCATGGTCGGAAGATAGTGGAAGGCTGAAAGGTTGAAGGGTTGAAGGGTTGAAGGGTTGAAGGGTTGAAAGGTTGAAGGGTTGAAGATCTTCGACAAAAGAAAAAGCCGGACCCCCAAGGGACCCGGCTTTTTCAAAAGGGTGGCTGGCGACGGTCTACTCTCCCACCACCTCGCGGTGGCAGTACCATCGACGCTGCAGGGCTTAACTACCGTGTTCGGAATGGGAACGGGTGTGGCCCCTGCGCGCTGATCGCCAGCCAAAACAGTAGTTCTGCTTTGGCAACTGAAGGATGGGATGATGTGACGGGGATTTCATGAAATCCCGAGATGTAAATGGGGAGAGATCAAACTTCACGGGCGATTAGTACGGCTCGACTGAAGCGCTTGCGCGCCTTACATCTGCCGCCTATCAACGTGGTAGTCTCCCACGGCCCTTCAGGGGTCTTAAGACCCAGGAGTGTTCATCTTGGGAACAGTTTCCCACTTAGATGCTTTCAGCGGTTATCTGCGCGCGACATCGCTACCGGGCGATACCCTTGGCAGGATAGCCCGTACACGAGCGGTCACTTCGTCCCGGTCCTCTCGTACTAAGGACGACGTCCCTCAACACTCCCACGCCCACGACGGATACAGACCGAACTGTCTCACGACGTTCTGAACCCAGCTCATGTACCACTTTAACC
>JBKJMX010000062.1:0-19100 GCA_046596135.1 Gemmatimonadales bacterium | reverse complement strand
GGCGAGTTCGCCCAACCGCAGGTCGAACCAGGCCACCTGTTCGGCGGGTGCTGCGAATTGTTCGTGAACGGTCGCCCGGGCCGTCATCAGCAGGGCTCGCGCATGCGCGGATCGACCCCGCAGCGATGCCCAGCGCGCGATCCGCGAACCCACCGCAGGGTCGACGCCGGGATGATCGAGCGCGGTGAAGATCGTGTCGGCCGCCGGATACTCGCCGAGTTCGAGCAGGATCTCGCCCAGCAGGGATCGGGCACTCACGCCGGTAGGATCGTCGGCTACGAGCGAATCGGCGGCCGCACGAGCCTCGATGAAGCGATGCTGGCCGATGAGCGCCAAGGCGAGCGCACGGTAGGCCTCGGCGTTGTGGGCACGGCGATTCTCGAGTGACCGCCGCGCTGAAGCTTCGGCGAGCAGCAGGTCGGCAGGGGTGCCGCGCTCACGGGCGCGTTGCAGGTACAGCGCCGCGAGGCGGAGTTCGTCCAGCGCGCCGGTGGGATCCTCCGACGCACGCTTCATGTAGAACCCGATGTCAGCGTCGCGGCGCACCCGCTCGGCGGCGACGTCCCAGGTGCGGGGCGCCTCCGCCGACGAGGGCTTGGCACGCAGCATGACGGCCGCACCCGAAGAGAGCACGAGTGCTGTCGCCAGGATCGCTGCAGTGCCGATTTTCATTTACCGGTTCGCCGGTGCGATGTACGGGAACGTTGTCGAGAACGGCGAATCGCTGGGCACGTTGTCCGTTGCGAGCCCGGGCGAGACATTGTTCGGATCGAGCAACGAGCCAAAGATCGCAGCAAGACCAGCATCAACGACGTCGTCGGCGAGCTTGCGGCCCCCCCACCCATCGGCGAGCGCCCACGAAAGCCAACCGGCCGTCGAGGTGGCCTTGTCGGTCTGGACGATCAGCATGTCCGGAAGCAGGACTGCCGCGAGCGTGTTCTGCACCGTGGCATTCCGCCCTGCGACGTTCGCCACGAACGCCACCAACTCGGCACGGATCAGGGTAACGTCCTGCGACGGGCCGGTGCTGCCATGCGTCGCATGGCTGCGCTTCGCGAGAAACACCTCGCTCACCAGCGGGTTGCCGAGACGCTGCACCTGGTTGTACATGCGCGGCGTGCTCGGGTTGGGCGTGACACCGTTGTCGGTGTTGTCGCTGCACGCGCCAACGGCGGCCACGGCAACGATGGCGATCATGCTGCGGAAAAACATCGGTGCATTCCTGGTGCGGTGTGAAGTATTCATCGCGAAATGGTCCCCCAGAGGCCGATCTTTGCGTTGCCACCCGACGTCAGCATCGCGGTGGGAAGTTCAATCACGATCGATGCGACGTTGAGCCCGGCCAGGAAGTTCACGGCCTGGCCTGCCGGCCGGAAGGCGCTGGCGGTCGGTGTCGACGGAAGCGCGGCGAGCGGGCCAGAGGCCGGCTTGCGGTCCGGAAGAATCCGGAAGAACTGCTCGAGGTCGATGAAGAACGGATCGTCACGAATGCCGGCATAAACCTGGATGTCCGAGGTCGAGCCGAGCGTCGTGTTGATGGCGCCGGTAACCGTCGTGCCGCCGGTGAGGACGACATTGTTCATGGCGCCGCGCACGGTCGGCGTGGCCGGACCCGTGACCATCACCTGCTGGCTTGATCCCGTACCGGAGAACGTGATCTGGATGACCTTGTCCTCGATGGCATCACCGTTGTTGTCGACCTTGATCTGGTAGAGCAGGTTGCGATCGAACGACGCCGCGGCTGCCGCTGCTGGTGTGATGGCCGGCTGCGAGTTGAAGACCAGCACGGTGCGTCCGGCCGTTGCGGCAGGAAAGACGTAGAGATCCGTCATATCCTGTGTGGGATTGAGTTCGACGTCGGCGGTGTCCTGGTGATCGGAGGCCTGCGCCAGATGGCGAGCTCCGAGAAGAACGCCGGCGCCCATCACCGCGGCAAAGCCGTAGCGGACCGAGCGATTGATACGGGTCATGCGATCCTGACTCCCTGAAGAAGTGGTTGAATCCTGACTGCACAGGGGTTACGGGCCCCGCCGCTCATCGGATCCATCCGTCGAGGTTTTGTACAGGCCACACTACCACGCGCTGCTGGTTCTGACGACATTCCCGCCATCCCCTCACCGGAATCACATCTCGGTATGCATCCGATTCTCGCCGTCGAAGGACTCGAAGTCCGTTTTTCCGCGTTCCACCTTGGACCTCTGAGCTTTTCGATCCACGGCGGCGAGACCGTCGCCCTCCTCGGCGCCAATGCCGCCGGCAAGACCACGCTCCTGCGCGCCGTGACGGCACGGCTCCACGAGCGAACCGGCACCGTGTCCGTCGCCGGCCGCGACATCCGCAGCGCGCCGGCGGCGTGGCGGGCCCGAATCGGGTTCGCCGCGGAGGCCCCGTTAGCCGATCCGGCCCTCCGAGTGCGCGAGTGGCTCGCATTTCTCGCCGACGTCTATCCGACCTGGAACCGCGCCGAGGCCGCAGCGCTGGTGGACCGACTTGAGGTCGATCCCTCCGTGAGAATGAGCGCGCTCTCACGCGGCAGTCAGGTCAAGGTGGCATTCATTGCCGCCGAGGCGTATCGCCCCGACCTGCTGGTGCTCGATGAACCGACCAACGGGCTCGACCCGGTGGTGCGCATGGATTTCCTCGCGCTCCTGCGGGAACGATTCAACAACGCCCCGGATCGTGCGCTCCTCTTTTCGTCGCACCTCCTCGAGGACGTCGAGGCACTCTGTGACCGGGCGTTGCTGATCCGCAATGGGCAATTGCTCGATGAACTCACCGGCACGCAGCTCACCGAGGCACGGGCGGGGGGGCGACTCACGTCGGTGGTAGCGGAAGCACTGCGGTCCACCCCATGAAAGGCGCCATGGCGTGCGCCGCACTGGAAGTCCGACGCGGGCGCTCAGTGCTGCTTGTGGCCGCCGCAGTCGCCGCATTGGTCGCCGCGATCAATATGATGCACGGCTTCAGCGCGGACCATCCGGTCTCGATCCTCCTGATCGTGTTACCGGGGTTGGGCGCGCTTGCGATTGGGCTGCACCCCATGGCGGCGCTGGCGGGCGACCGACTGAGCGGGCGACTTGCGCTGGAACGCGCGCTGCCGTTGCCGTGGCAGGCGACGGCTGCGGCGCGCCTTGCCGGCGCTGCAGTGCGCACGTTGGCGACGCCGCTCATACTGCTCGCAGTGCTGGTGGGAGTGATGCGACACGCCGACTTCGCGCCACCATTGATCGTGGGAGTCACGATCATTGCCGCCGTGTGGATGGTCGTGACCATGATCTGCTGGCTGTTGATGGCCGCGAATGCCCGCTGGTCGTTGATCCGGCTGTGGTGGGTGCCAACCACACTCTGGTTCGCGCCTCAATGGATGCCACACGCCTGGACTGATCGGGCCATGCAGGTGCTTCGTCCGGTCGGGCAGTGGGTAGTCGCGGAGGCCGGCAGTGCGCGTGGACCGCTGCATCTGCTGCTGCCGCTCGCGATCATTTTTCTCGCAACCTGGGTCGGGGCTGCATTGCTGTACGCTTCCGGGTTGCGTCGCTTTGTCCACGACCCCGATCCGCTCGGGTTGATCGGCAAGCGGGATCGTGTGACCACTGCACTGGAGTATCCGCCGGGGCGCAGGTCTGCCCTCCCTGCGCTGGCGCTCCTCGACATCCGGTTGGGCGTCGAATTGCTCGCCAAGCGGTGGATCATTTTGGCGGTCCTGGTCGTGATTGCCATGGTCGGGCCGGAGGAACTGCGGAGGATGGCACCGCTCTACATTCGGATACTGGGGGTGATGGTGCCGGGTGCGGTGGTCGCCGGGATTCTCACCAGTCGCAAATCAGGCGCGATCGCGCTTCTGCAGCACCTCCCGCACCCCCACTGGATCGTGGCTGCGGGGAAGCTCGCGGCTGTTGTAATGCTCTCGGTGCTTGGGGCCGGCGTCATCAGCGCGTCGCGACTCCTCGATGGACCTGCCGGCGTGCCGGACGGCGTCGCGATTGCACGCCTCACTGTCCTGATGGCTGGGTCGGTCTGGATGACGACGGTGATCGCGATGTGGTGGAAGGGGCGGTACCTCTACTGGCTGCTGGCAATCGTGCTTGCGATCGGCGGCGCCATGACGGCGTTTGGCGTCTCCGCTGAGCCACTCATCGTCGGCGTGATGAAGCTGTTTCACTCGCCGCTCGTGGCATTCCTCGCGTTCGCGATGGTCGCGCTCGGGGGCATTCCACTGTTCGCATTCGGGCTCGCACGATACCAGAAGTCCTGAAGCGCGAACCACCGGCTACCAGTTCCAGAAACGCTCGGGGCGAACGACCCGCAGGTCGGCGGTTTCCGCGTCGCCATGGAATTGCTGCGCAATCAATTCGCCGGTCACGCCGGCGAGCAGGATGCCGTTGCGGCCGTGGCCGGTTGCGTACCAGAGTCCGCCCAGGCGTGGCTCTGCGCCGATGATCGGCAGGCCATCAGGTGTGCCCGGACGCAACCCCGCCCACGCGCGCTGAGGCGGCGCATCGCGGAGTGCGGGGTGGATTGCGCTCGCCCGCCTGATCAACGTGGCGGTGGCATCCTCCGTCACGCTCGGATCAAAGCCGGCGTGCTCCATCGTTGCCCCGACAAGCATTTCGTCGCCGCGCCGGAGCAGGTAGCACCCGGGGCCGTATGCAACCACGGTGGCGGCGTCGGCAGGCCAAGGGAATGCGACCATCTGTCCGCGAACCGGCTCGACCGATAGCGGGCGGGGAAGCCCTGCAATTCTCCCTGACCACGCGCCCGCCGCCACGACGACGCTCGGCGCGACATATCGGTCCCGCTCTCCCTGCACGCCAGTAATCCGGCCGTTCGCCGACTCGATTGACACGGCGGCATCGTGAACGATCACCGCACCAGCGAGCTCGGCATCACGCCGAAACGCCGCCACCACGAGCGCCGGGTCGACCACGCCGTCCTCGGGCGACCAGAATGCACCCATCCCGGCGGCAAGCCATGGCCATCCGTCGGCGACCTCCTCGGGGGAGAGCCAGTCGGCGAGATGGGATTGCTGACGCTGCCAGGCAACCTTCTCCTTGCCCGCGAGCGCGGCCTCTTCGGTGAGCGCAACCTGCAGGACGCCGCACTCGACCAGACCGATGTCGATGCCGGTTCGTTCCCGCAGAGGTCCGGCTTGGTCGCGGTAGAAGGTCCGGCCGGCGACCGCGAGGCCGAGGAGCGGATCCTCGGGGTCGGCCTCGACCTGTGCGGCCAGCATTCCGGCCGAGGCACGCCATCCCTCGCCGGGTGTCCCCTCCCGGTCGATGAGGACGACCCGGGTCCCACGGCTGGCGAGCGCTCGGGCGCAGGCACTGCCCACAGCGCCACCGCCGATCACGATCACATCAGGGTTGACACTCATACGATGCGATCTGAAACCTTGGGGGATGGTGATTCGTAGGAGGCACATGGCCGCGCATCGGGCGCGGTCGATCTTCGCGGGAGTCTAACATGGTCCGGAACATCACGGGATTCGCAGTCTTCGCCGGTCTGGCTGTTCTCGCCTTCAAGCTGTTGACTGCCATCCTTGGCAGTGCGCTCGGGATCATCGCGACGCTGCTCTGGTGGGCGTTCCTCGGCTTCGTGATCTACACGCTGCTGCGGATCTTCTCGCCCCGGACGGCCGACCGGGTGCGCAACACGATCCGGAACGATCACTCGGCTTCCTGATCGACGATCGAAACGCGGAGGGCCGACGCAGAACCGTCGGTCTTCACGCGTTGGCGTGTGATGAGCTCGGGTCGCTTTTCAGGTTGCCGAGAATCCCCCACACAAGCATCGGGATCATGATCTCGTGGTGACCGGTGATCGAGATCCCGGTGCCACCTCCCCGGGTCGGGCGCTGCACCACGTTCATGCGCGGGCGGTAGTGCCTGATCATGTCAAAATCCGCGGCGAGAAACCGGGCTGGCGCTCCGCCGTGGAGGTTTCGCGCGATCGTGAGCGCCTTGAGGAATACCTCGGGCATCATCACGGCGCTCCCCAGGTTGAGCACGGCGCCGCCGTCATCGATGTCGGGAAGCGAGCCTGCCAGTCGCCGAAAGTCTCGCAACGACGTCGCACCGATTGCCGCGCCATCGACCGCCGGGTGCTGGTGGATGATCTCCGCGCCGATCGCTGGATGAACGGTCATCGGTACGCCGAGTTCACGACACGCGAGCAGGATTGACGCTGCTCCGCCGGGGAGATGGGCGCGCCTCGCCAGCGCATCGGCGAGCCCCTGGCCCAATCCTGCACCAACATCTGCTGCAGTGCTGATCGCCGTATTCATGTCATGGCCCGTTTCTTCGGCCATTCCGAACGACCCATCGGCCAAACCCGCCTCCACGTCCTCGCTGGTGCCCCCGTAGGCCGCGAGCTCGAAGTCGTGAATCGCCGCCGCCCCATTCATCGCGACATGCGTAACGACCCCGGCTCGCATCAGGGCGCCAAGCAGTGGCCCCAGGCCGGTTTTTACCACGTGCCCGCCGATCAGCAGCACCACCCCGCGCCGCGTTCTGGTGGCGGTGGCGATGTGGTCGATGACGATGCGGAGGTCTCGTGCGGCGAGTACATCGGGCAGGGCGTCGAGGAAGGCCCTGAACGACAACTCGCCACCGGGTGGGGTGGCGAGCAGCGACTTGTCGACTTTGCTGGGTCGGGTGGCGATCGGGACGGTGCGCAGCGCGGCGAGGTCCGCCTCCCGCCACTTCATCCCTTCGTGCCGAGTTTCATGCCCACCAGCACGAGCTTGACGGTGCCGAAGTCGTAGGTCGTCTGGATCTGCACCGGAATCCGGTTGACGTCATCGGTGACCCACAAGCGCGCGTCCGACTTTCGCGAGAACATCCCGTTCTTTTCGTCGACGATCGGGTGAAGCACGAACGCCTGCACCTTGCGGCCGTCGGGAAGCTTCATTTCCTCGCGCTTCAGCACTTTGACGGTGACGGGGTTCTGTGCCTTCCGCCAGTAATTGTTCCACGTATACGTCTTGCCCACTACCAGCGGCACGGTCCGGACGTAGTAGAAGAGTGCGACATCGTCGAGCGGCCGAGTAGATGTCGCCTTCGTGCCCGTGTCGGCCCCGCGCCGGAAGAAGCCCGAATCGGGATGAATCCGGAAATCCTGCACATGTCGGCCGCCGTGCTCCTCCATGTCCTTGATGAAGCGCCGAGAGATGAAGTCGCTGACTCCCGTCCACGAATCGAACCGGCTCTCGCTCTTGTAAACGCCGGCAACATTCACCTTCGTGTCGAACGAAAAGTGCCAGCTCGGCACGCCACGCACCGGCTCCACCGCCTCGACGCGGAGCCATGCCGAGCCGCCACGGAGGAAACCCATGCGGGCCGAATATTCGAACGCCTCGCCGACGCCGAAGGGCGCGGCCACCGGCTGGGGAGAGGCGGCGAACGTGGTTTGCAGGGCAAGCAGGGCAGCGTGCATCAACATCAAGCGGCTTCCTTGGCAGTGGCCGCTCGAG
The DNA here is from genome assembly GCA_046596135.1 of Gemmatimonadales bacterium. Taxonomy (GTDB): domain Bacteria; phylum Gemmatimonadota; class Gemmatimonadetes; order Gemmatimonadales; family GWC2-71-9; genus Palsa-1233. The sequence continues at coordinate 11,626 of JBKJMX010000062.1, read as the reverse complement.
GCGACCGGTCAGCAGGCGGTGCAGGTGGTGGCGCCGCCAGCACTCGGCGGGCAGCCCAGAGCGATTTTGCCCGGCTCCACGCGTCGTGATCCACCAAACGCCGCTGGCGGTCGGTCCGTTCCACCACCGGCACTACCTCGACCCGCCGCGCGCCCGAAGCGGTCCACGCGTGGAGTTCGGCATTGGCGGCCCAATCTTCTGCCTGCAGCCATCTTGCCGTGCGCTCGCGGAAGGCGTTGCGGAGTGCGATCAGCCGCATGGCGGAATATCCCGACACCACGTCGGTCACGCCCGCAATGGCCACAGATCGACCGAGGATCCGTCCTGCCCACTGACGTACGAGGCGGTGCCAGCGATCGGTTTCACCCTCGAGCGTCGCCTCACCGATCACCAGATCCGCGCCGCTGTCGAGTCGCTTGAGGAACTCCGGGAGCGCACCGAGGTCGGCCGAGAAATCCGCAGGAATGACGAACGCCACGTCGCGCTTGTGCCGATCCGACTGCCGCAATGCCTCCTTCAGCAAGCGCTCGACCGTTGCTGCATGCCCAAGCGGTGTAGCCGATCGGAGCACCGTGAGCGGGAGGACCTTGTGGTAAGGTTCCAGCACCTCGGTGGTGGCATCATCCGAGGCGTCATCACCCACCAGGAGTTGATACTCCCGCGGGGTGTCCTCGAGGAGGCGGCGGATTTTCCAGAGCACCAGCCCCACCGTGGGAGCGTCATTCCGGCTTGGAACACAGAAATAGATCATGGGGAACGATACACATCGAGGGTCCGGCTGACCAATCGGTCCACCGTGAACTGGCGCGCGGCAACGCGGCCGGTCTCTGCCAGGCGCCTTCGTTCGGCAGGATCGTCAAGGAGGGCGGCGATCGCACCAGCCAGTGCCTTCGGGTCGTCGGGTGGCACCAGCACGCCTCCACCTCCGAGCAGTGCGTCGCGGAGGCCGCCGGTGTCGGAGGCTACGACCGGCACGCCGCGAACGAGGGCGTCGAGCACCGATGATCCGAATCCCTCGGCGCGCGATGGTTGCACCGCCAAGGTCGCCTCGGACAACATCTGTTCCGGGTGGTCGACGTGCCCGGCGAGGACCACCGCATGCCCGCAGCCGGTCGCATCAATTCGGTGCTGGAGCGCCAACCGCTCCGGTCCGTCGCCGAGCACAATCACACGCAGCGCCGGAAACCTCGCGTGCAGGGCTGGGACCGCATCGATCAGTACATCGACACCCTTCTCGGGCGTGAGCGCGGCAATGCAGACAATCCGGATCCCGTCGTCAGCGGGGCCAATGCTCTCCGCGTTCTCCGGCGGCGGTTGCTCGACCGCGGGAGGGATGACGTGAACCCGATCCGCCGGAACACCGGCGTCGCGGAGACGCTCAGCCAACGCTACCGACAGCGCGATGGCCGCACGGGCCCGCTGCCAGCGTGCGGGGTGACCGATTGCGAAATCGACGCGCCGGGTGGCCACGACGGAACCGCCGCGAAGGCGAGTGATGGCGTCGACGATGGCGTGCGCATGGGCGTCGTGCGCGTGGACGATGATGTCCGGCCCCACCATCGCCGCGAGCCGAACGGCGGCGCGGGGGTCAAGCCCCGCCTCCCACGGGACGGCGGTCACTGCGACGCCGTGGTCGCGGAGGCGGGTGGCGAGTTCGCTGCCTGCACGGGTGACGACCTGCACGGTCGCGCGACCGCTGGCGTGCATGCCGCGGGCGAGCAGGAAGACTTGTCGCTCTCCGCCGCGCCATTCGCGGCCACTGGCGACGTGCACCACGCGTATCGGTCCCGCGGGGTCGGTCACTGCATCGTTACCGGGCGCGGCGAGCTGCGGCCACGAGCGCGGCAAAGAGCTTGAGATGTTCGGCGTCGGAGTCGCGGCACAGCTCCTCGGGATGCCACTGCACCGCGACCAGCCATTCTGCATGATCCGCGCTCTCGACGCCCTCGATGAGTCCATCGGGGGCGTGAGCGGTCGCGACCAGCCCTCCGCCAAGTCCGTCGACGGCCTGATGGTGGTACGAGTTCGCATGGAGGGTCGTGACGCCGTGGATGCGCGCCAGCCGGGACAGCGGTTCAAGCGTCACTTCGTGCGAGATCTGCTCGCGACCGCCGCCCGCATCGTGGGTCGTGGTACCGGGGCGCTGAGTGGGAAGGTCCTGGAAGAGCGTCCCGCCACACGCGACATTGACGACCTGGATCCCGCGACAAATTCCGAGAATCGGAAGGTCACGGGCTCTCGCCTCGGCGAAGAGCGCGAGTTCGTTGGTGTCGCGCGCGGCGGAGACGGTTCCGAGCTGGGGTACCGGCGAAGCACCGTACCGGGCCGGATCTACATCCTCACCGCCGGTGAGCAAGAGCGCGTCGCATTCGCCGAACAGTTCGACCGCGCCCGCCTGGTCGAGTTCCGGGGTCAGGATAACGGGCAGGCCGCCTGCGGCGATCACCGCACAGACATAGTTCGCGTTCACGCCCGTGATGTCGCCACCTTCGCGCGACCTGGTCACGCCGGTGATCCCGATGCGAGGGCGGCTCATCGAGCGGAATCCGGGAACGCGGGGCAAGAGCTGTCGGCGATCTCGCGCGGGTCGACGCGCGTCCCAAGCAACGGCAGGGAAGCGGCGCCCAGCGCAACCGATCCGATCACGGCGGCTCCGGGAATCACCTGGCCTTCAAACACGAGCACGCCTTGGGCAACACCGCCGTGCACGATCAGCACGCCATAGCCGGGGCGCACACCCGGGGGCACCTCGCCCTCGGCGCCGATCAGCCACGTGGTCGAATCAGGCTGGCCAACGATGCCTCGGAGGACGGGACCACCCACCAGCCGAACCGGAAGGCTCGCTGGAACCATTGACGGGGGGCTCGCCAGCGCGTTGCCCTTGCCGAGGGACTCAAGCACCACGAGCGGTCCGGTGAGCGTCGCGATTCCACAGGACACCGAGGACCCGCGGGGCGGTCCGCACGCGGCGAATAGCAGGCTGCAGCACAGGATGGCACGGCCACTCGACGATCGCATCAGTCCCCCGGAAGGCAGTCCTGCCAATCTACACGCCCGGCTGTTGCTTGACCGCCGTGCGCTGCGGCGGATAGACTTCGCGCCGCTCCCCTCACCTGCCTCTGTGATGAATCTCGACGATATCAAGACGCATCTGGACCGAATCTTCGCCACGCGACCCGGATCGACGCGAGAACAGGCGGCGATGCTGCGCGAGGCCCTGCTCGAGTTCAAGGTGGGCATCGGCCAGCTCCAGGAGGGGCTCCAACGCACCGAGGCCGACCTCATCAGGGTTCGTGAGGAAGTGACGGTCTACACGAGGCGTGGGGTCATGGCCGCAGATATTGGTGACGAGGAGACGCGATCAGTGGCCGAAGAATTCCTCGCGAAAACCCGGGAGCGCGTCGACCTGCTCGAGCGGAAAGTCCTGGTGCAGCGGGACGAGCTCTTCCTCGCCGAGCGCGATTACGCTGCTACCCGGGCACGATTCCAGGCCGCCCGACTCGGGGTAAATCCGCCGGTTGGTGACGCGGCGAGTTCGCTCGACGATGACACGATGGCACCGTCCGACCAATTCCAGCTCGATCAGCGCGCCCGCGAGGCGGCGGTCGATGCGCAGCTCGAGATGCTCAAGCAGAAGTTCAAGCCACGCTCGTGATGACCTCCACCTCTGACGCGGACAACGCCGTGAACCAGGCTCCCCAGACGGGCTTCTTCGGCCACCCGGTCGGCTTGCGCACCCTCTTCCTCACCGAGATGTGGGAACGCTTCAGCTACTACGGGTTGCGCCCGCTCCTGGTCCTCTTCATGTCGGCGGCGCTGATCGACGGTGGCTTCGGCTTCGATCGCGGACAAGCCTCGGCGATTGTCGGCATCTACGGTGCGCTGGTCTACCTCTCGTCGCTCCCCGGTGGATGGATCGCCGACCGGTTGCTCGGTTTGCGCCGAGCGATCTGGTACGGCGCGATCCTGATCACGATGGGCCACCTGTCGATCGGGTTGTCGGGCCTCGCGGGGCAGGGAACAGCCGGCAAGATTTGCTTCTTCGCCGGCCTGCTCTTGATCGTCCTCGGCACCGGCCTGCTCAAGCCGAACATCTCGGCGATCGTGGGCGACCTCTACCCCGAGGGCGGCGCCCGCCGCGACGCCGGCTTCTCGATCTACTACATGGGCATCAACATCGGCGCATTCCTCGGCCAGCTCGTGACCGGCTTCCTGGGGGAACAGGTGGGGTGGCATTATGGATTCGGCGCCGCCGGTGTCGGCATGCTGTTCGGCCTGATCACGTTCAAGATCTATGCGGGGAGTACGCTCGGTGACCTCGGCACCGACATCGTTCGCGATCCCGACGCCACCGTACAGGCTCGCAAGGAGCGCACGGTGAAGATGATCATCGCCGGTGCGCTGGTGTTGATTGCGGCAGTGTTCGTGCTGGCGGCGATGGGCATGCTCACCATCAACCCGCAGGTGATCGGTCGCTACTTCACGTATGTCCTGCTTGGCCTCGCCATCGCGTTCTTCTCCTTCGTCTTCGCCGACGGTAGCGTGACCGCGACGGAGCGCAAGCAGGTGGTGGTGATCGTCGTGCTCTTTGTCTTTGCGGCGATCTTCTGGAGCGCATTCGAGCAGGCTCCAACCTCGCTCAACCTCTTCGCGCGCGATTTCACCGACCGGACAGTCGGGTCCTTCGAGATTCCTGCAACGTGGTTCCAGTCGGTCAACGCGTTCTTCATCATCCTGTTCGCTCCGGTGGCGGCAGCGGTGTGGATCAAGCTGTCGAAGCGGCCCGGTGGTGATCTCTCGAGCCCCGCAAAGTTCGCGCTCGGTCTGGCCTTCGCAGGCGTCGGGTTCGCGCTGATGATCCTCGCGGCCAACAAGGTGGTTGCAGGCAATGGTCTGATCCTGGTCGCACCATGGTGGCTGGTCGGCAGCTACTTCTTCCAGACCATCGGCGAACTGTCGCTCAGCCCTGTTGGACTCTCGTCAATGACGAAGTTGTCGCCGCGCAAATATCTTGGCCAGATGCTCGGGATCTGGTTCCTCGCCAGCGCGATCGGTAACCTGATCGGCGGCCTCGTGGGCGGGCATGTCGATCCGGAAAAGCTCGAGCAGATGCCGCAGCTGTTCACCACGACCACGCTGCTGCTGTTCATCGCCGCCGCTGTGCTCGGCCTCCTCATCAAGCCGATCAAGAGGATGATGGAACGGGCCGCCTGACCGAACGCAGAACGGGGGCGAGCGCCCCCGTTGTCCGGCGGCGTTCGGATGCGCTAGGGTCTCGGAGGCTCGGTCGTGTCGACGCTGTTGATGCCGCGGTGCTCGTCACTCCGCTCCGCATCGTCGGGAGTGCGCTGGTCGGGAGCGGTGCCGTCGCCCGTCGCGCTGTCGTCGTCGGCGCCTTCGTTCTGCGGCCCCTTGCGGCGGCTGCCGCTCGGCGCAGCGCCGCTCTCCGCCCCGTCCTGATTGATGCTGGCATCGGCGCGATCTGTCATGGTGCCACCTCGATGTAGTTTGGGACGCGTACTGTTCCCCGTCGAAACCGAATGGTACTCTGTCCGCAGAACGCGGGCTATTCATCGCCGCAACCGCGGCTCGACTTGTTGTCACTCGTTCCGCCGTGGTCGATGCCCTTGCCCGAGCCGCTCAAGCCCTGCGGTTAGACTGGCGTTGGGTTGACTTGACGTATCAAGTTTTATTGTTACATTTTGTTGATGACCTCCACGGCTGACTTCACGACGATTTTGCAGTTGCACCATGCGCTCTCCGATCCGACCCGGCTGCAGATCGTCGAGCGGCTGCGGGGCGGGGAACAGTGCGTCTGCGAGCTGATGGATGTGCTCGATGCGGCGCAGTCGCGGTTGTCGTTTCACCTGCGCGTACTCAAGGAAGCTGGCCTGGTGCTCGACCGCCGCGACGGACGCTGGGTCTACTACACGCTCAATCGCGACGCCCTCAAGGAGGCCCGCGAGCATGTCGAGCGCCTCCTCGAGCCCGCCCGCGATGCACGCGGGAAATGCTGCTGATTTTTGTTGCCCTTACATATCAACCAATCTTGATCAACGCGGAGTCGTAACGTGACCAGCAATCCATCGGAACTCAGGGACACGGTGCGCGAGAAGTACGGCGCTGCGGCTGTCCGCGTGGTGGCCGGGCAGCGATCCAGTTGCTGCGGCGGTGACGTGGCCTGTGCCGAAAGCGCCGATCCGATCACCAGCAACCTCTACAGCGACGCCGAAGTGACCCAGATCCCGGCCGACGCGTTGCTGGCGTCGCTCGGCTGCGGCAACCCGACCGCCCTCGCCGAGCTGAAGGAGGGCGATGTGGTGCTCGACCTCGGCTCTGGCGGAGGCATCGACGTCCTCCTCTCGGCGCGCCGCGTCGGACCAACCGGCAAAGCGTATGGCCTCGACATGACCGACGAGATGCTCAGTCTCGCGCGCGCCAACCAGGCCAAGGCCGAGGTCACCAACGTCGAGTTCCTCAAGGGCGATATCGAACGCATCCCGCTTCCGGATGCGTCGGTGGACGTGATCATTTCCAACTGCGTCATCAACCTCTCGGGCGACAAGCGTAGCGTAATCGCCGAGGCGTTCCGGGTGCTGAAGCCGGGCGGCCGATTCGCGGTCTCCGATGTCGTGGTGCGCGGCGAGCTCCCGGCCGAGGTGCGGCGCAACATGGAGCTCTGGGTCGGGTGTGTGGCGGGCGCGCTGGGTGAGGAGGAGTTCCTCGGGCTGCTGCTCGACGCCGGCTTCGACGATGCGAGCATTGAGCCGACGCGCATCTACGAACTCGCCGATGCAAGTGCGTTCCTGCAGGGGAGCGGTATCGATGCCGCGCTGGTGGCCCCGGAAATCGCTGGCCGTGTGATGGGCGCGTTCATCCGCGCGAAGAAGCCGGACGGGAAAGCCTGCTGCGGTCCGGATTGCTGCAGTGAGTGACGCTCGCACTCGGGTGCTGGTCCTCTGCACAGCGAACGCAGCGCGCAGCCAGATCGCCGAGGCGCTGTTCGCGACGATCGGCGGGACGCTGGTTGACGTGGCGAGTGCGGGCTCGCACCCGGGTGCAGGCCCGCATCCGCTGGCCGTGGCAGTGCTCGCCGAGCGCGGCATCGCATGGGAAAACCGGACGTCCAAGGCTATGAATGCGATGACAAATCGGCAGTGGGATCTCGTGATCACGGTGTGCGACAACGCGCGCGAGGCGTGCCCGGTCATCCCCGGTGCCCGCATGTTGCACTGGGGGTTGCCCGACCCGGCTGGCGCCGGCATCGAGGCATTCCGCGACATCGCGGCGGAACTGGAGCGGCGGATCAGGGCGCTGCTGGCGGATCTGCAACGGTTGTGACGTGGCAGGCCGTCGCCCCCATCGAAGGCGAAGGTCAGTGAGGCGGCGCGGCTGCACCTCCGGCAGCGCGGGTGGGGTAAGCGACGTCGGGGGGTGCATCGCCACGCGGCCAGTCTTCGTACTTGCGCGCAAAGTCAGGCCGACTTCGCGAGGTGACGTAGGCCGCGACATCCTGCGCGTCCTTATCGGAAAGCGTTCCCGGCATGTCGAACGGCATGTTGGCCTTGATGAAACCGGCCGCGGTGCGAAAGCGCGACATGCCGGCGCCGATAGTGAACGACCGTGGGCCCCAGGTCGGTGGCGCAATCGTGGTGCCCTCTCCGCCTTCCCCGTGACACCGCGCGCACTGCGCTGCGTACACCGCGGCACCGGCCACGGTGTCACCGGTGAGGGCGTCGGTGCGTGGCACGCCCTGACCGGGCAGGGTGGCGCCCACCGGCACACCGCGTGCGAGGAACGCCATGTACGCCACCATGTCGCGCAGCGCTGGGTCGTCGAAAGCGAGCGGGGTGCCGTTCAGCGAGCGCTCGAAGCAGGCATTGATGCGGTCCTCCAGTCGTATCACCGTGGCACCGCGGGTCCGGTACTGCGGGAACTGGGCATAGACAGCCGTCCACGGCATGGCGTTCGGCTGGCGGCCTTCATTGAGGTGACAGCTGGTGCATCGCAGATCGTTGCCGACATGCGAGGGGAGGGAGTCCCTGGTGGCGAGCAGGATGGCGCGGCCGCGACGGATGCTGACGCCGAGATCGCCGTCGGGAATGGTGGTGTCGGGCGCTGCAGCCACGGCTGTGACGGTGTTGGGTGCTGGATCGGGCGTGCCCTGGCCACATGCGGCCGGGAGCAACAGGATCAACAGTCGAGCCACGCAATTCCGCATCAGCAGCCTCCGGGCCGCAGGTGCGACCAATGGTGGATCAGAACAGCATCTCGATCCCGAACCTGAGCATTCGCGGCGGGCCGTAGACGAACAGCGGCTGGGTGAAGTCACGTGCCGCCGACCGGTAGAGCGGCAGCAGCTCGGTCTGGCCGGCGACCAGCCCATTGCTGTCGAGATCCGCCGCACGGCGATAGCGGGGAGACTCGAACGGGATCGGGTCGGGGTTTGCATTGTAGGCCGTCAGCGCGAGTCGATCAATGGTCGCCTCCGACGCAAACGGCGATCCGGTGTCGCGGCGGACCGATGTCTGGTTGCGGGTATTCAGCAGATTGCGGACATCGAGGTACAGTCCGCCCTCGAATCGGCCGAAGCGCAGCGGTCGTCGGAGCAGCGCGTCCACGGTCATCTGGCTCGGCAACCGCGAGCCATTGGGCTCGACTGCCAGCGAATCGCCGGTCGCGTCGGTTTTCGAGTACGGCAGTCCACTGCCGTAGCGGAACACGCCTGCCGCGCTGAGTCCACCGAGGGGCCGGACGCCGAATACCTTCGGACCGGAAGTGGGGAGGAGCTCGCCATCGATGGTCGCGATCAACGCGAGGCGGCGATCATAGTCGAGCGGAAACTGCGAGCGAGCTGGCGCTGCGAGCGTGTCGCCGTTGGTCGGGTCGATCCGGATCAGCCGCTGCAACTCGAACGCGTCGGTCACCGTCGCCTCGGCCTTCTGCACCACGCCTGCGAGTCGCGCTCCCCAGCCATTGTGGCGCTCGCGCTCGAAGATGACCTCGAGTCCGGTGACGTTGCCGATGTCGCCGTTCACGAACTTGCTGGAGTCCGGGTTGACGCCAAGTGGTGCGGTGGCCACCAGCCCGTCGAGGCTCTTCATGTAGACATTGACCTTGAGCGAACTCTGTTCGCGCACGCGGAAGCGCGTGCTGAACTCGAACTGCGTCGCCTTCTCGAAGCCGAGGTTCGGGTTGCCCTGCCGGAAGCGACCGGTCCGGGTGGTGTCATCGAACGCGGCGTCGACGAGGAACTGCAGGTCGGGGGCCTGCGCAAACCGGCCGACGCTCGCCACCAGCGTTGCGCCCTTGAGGACGGTCGAAACCGCGATTCGGGGACTGATCGAGGAGCGCGCCGCGAGAGTCTCGTTGCCGAGGTCGCCGCCCGGCGAGAAGGCGTCGTAACGCACCCCCGCGACCACCGCGAGTTCATCACTGCGGGTCTGTCCCTCGATATACGCTGCGGTGATTGTCGGCGAGAATGCCGACGCAGTGGCGGGGGGGACGAAGCCGCCCACTGGGCGGTATGCGAGCACCCTCTGGAACGTCTTCACATCTTGTGAGGCCACCAGACCGCCGACGAACACGTCGGTATTTCGGCCGACGCCCAGTGTCAGGTCGATCTGGCTGCGCAGTTCGGAGAATCTGTTCCAGGCGATCTCGCCTTGAGACGCACCGCCGACGAAGAACGCCGGCACTCCCCACGGGGTCCGTGCCGATAGCTGCGGCTGGGCGAATCCGTCGATCGCCTGACGGGCAGCGAGGGTGTCCTGTGCCCGCGCGATGTCTTCGCCGAGGATCTCCAGGCGCCGGCCGGTGAATGCCCCGACCCGGTAGTCGGCGGGATCGACGGCGCCGCGCGTGAACTCGCGATCGAACCACCCGATGCGGAGGTCGCCGACGATCGGATGCCGTGATGACTGCGACGGCAGAAGTTGGAGGTGACCGGTCAGAAGCTTCCCTTCGGTGCGGCTCCCGGGTGCGAAGTCCGGGTCGTACTTGTACTGCTGATCGTAGAGGTAACGCTGGTCGGCGGTGGTGATGCCAAAGATCCGACCGACCACCCGATCACCCACCGGGATCGTGAGCTTGCCGCCGACCGTCCACGTCTCGGCACTGTTATGCGGGAGTGGCGCGGGGCGCTCTGAGCGCGGGTCGAGAGGATCGTCGGGCCTGGGCGCGTTGACCGGATCGGCGTCGAGGCGGCCGGTGAGGTCGATGATGCCGACGGCGGTGACGCGGCCCGCGATCGGTCCATCCCCCTGCAGCACGACCCGATCGAGCCCGAGATCGGCCCTACCGCTCATCGGTCGGTCCGTTTCGTAGGCCACCCGTCCGCGCCACCTCTCACCACCGTCTCGCGTCACCACATTGATGAGTCCGGAGAGCGCCTGGCCGTACCGTGCGGAAAAGCCGTTGGTGATCAACGACGCTTCGGTGATCAGGTCGGGTGGGATGCGAATGCCGACGGCGCCGGTGGACGCGTCGAGCTGGTTCTTGAGCCCGAAACCGTCGAGCAGGAATGCCTGCTGCCCGATGCGGCCACCTCGATAGCTCTCCCCCACGACGCCTGCCTGCAACGACAAGGCGTCTTCGAGGGTCGAGACAGGAAGCCGCCGGAAATCCTGTTCGTCGATTCGCTGGCTGGTGGCGGTGGCGAACGGGTCGAGGACCGGGTCCTGCACGCCCACGGCGCGCAAATCGGTCAACTGCACCGCCACCGGCGCGAGCCGAATGTCGACCCGGGTCACCTCGTCGGCTCGCACCACGATATCCGCGCGGCGCGCGGCGCGGTAACCGGGCCACACCACCGCGAGTGTGTGGGTTCCGGCGGGAACGGCGCGAATCCGGTACTCACCCGTGGTGTCAGTCGTGGCGATCCGACGCCCACCGTCAAGGCTCACCTCGATCCCGCCGATGCCGTCCGACGTCGACGCATTGATGACCCGGCCGACAAGCGTGCCGTTGGTCTGGGCGTGCAGTGCCGGAGTGCCAATTGGTGCGGCAGCCGCGAAGACGGTGGCGAATCCGACGGTCCACATCAGGCAGAGGAACGATGGCCGGCGATCGATCGATTCGCTTGGCATCAGAGCTGCCCCCGGATCAGGTATAGGTCGCGTGCGGCCCCGAGCTCGACTTGCAGCAAAATGTCAGTCGATAATGGGGACAGGCGCGGGCGGGTCCAGATGGCCGCATTGGACTGGGTGCGCTGGATCAGCGGACCGCCAGCGAATGGGGCGGAGAAGAGCGGGTAGTCCCTGCCCCCGCTGGCTCGGGCAAATCCTGCCGACACGATGCAGAGGCCGCGTGCGCATCCGAGGCCGGTTATCCGATCGGAAGTGTCGGCGGCGGGAATCGTGGCGACTGTGGTCGCCGAGCCGCCCGACGTGGGTACCAGCTCAAGTGCGGTGCCGCCGCGCGTGAAGAGGATCTGGGTTCCGTCCTCGCTGACGGCGTAGCCTATTGCGCCCTCGGTTCCCGCAATGGCCTGGAGCGTTGCGGCCGACCCGTTGATCGTCCCCCGGGCAACTACCAGCGGAATGAACACCGTGTCCCGCACCGTGCAGCCAGCGCACTTCGGCACGACAGTGATCTGCTGTGCCAGCGCGGTGAAGCTGTTGGTGCC
>JBKJMX010000090.1:0-4675 GCA_046596135.1 Gemmatimonadales bacterium | reverse complement strand
TGTGCACCTTTTCACAAGCGGCCCACCCCGCAGCCGGGATGTCCAGCTGATGCGACTCGTGCGCGCGCCGTGGCGGCAAGTGCTGCCCTTCGGCCTGCTCTCCCTCCTCCTGCTTGGCCTCGCAGCATGCGATCCGGCCAGCTACCCCCAGTCCACGTTGCACCCCAAGGGCGATTTTTCGACCATGGTGGACGACGTGTTCATGACCACCGTGTGGCTGGCTCTCATCGTGTTCATTGCGGTGGAGGGGGGCCTGCTTTGGGCAATCTGGCGCTTCCGCTCGAAGCCGAACGATGCCAAGCCGAAGCAGATTCATGGAAGCACCGTGGTCAAGATCATCTGGACGGTGATCCCGGCGGTGGTGTTGGCGTTCGTGGCTGTCCCGACGATCAAGACGGTGTTCGCAACGGCGCGAGTCCCGGCTGCATCGCCGGGTGGTGAGGCACCGCTGAAAGTCGAGGTGGTGGGTCATCAGTGGTGGTGGGAGTTCCGCTATCCCGAATACGGCATCACGACGGCCAACCAGCTTCATGTCCCGGTGGGTCGCACCGTCGACCTGCGGATGAAGTCGGTAGACGTGCTGCATGCCTTCTGGATTCCCGCGGTCACCGGCAAGCGCGACGTCTTCCCGAACCGCGAGACTCGCCTCTGGTTCACCGCGCTCGAGACCGGCGAGTTTCCGGGCGCGTGCACCGAGTTCTGCGGGCTCCAGCACGCGCGTATGGACCTCTACGTGATGGCCCAGACGCCGGACGATTTTGCTGCATGGGTGGCGCTGCGCAAGCGAGACCCCGAGCAGTCCGGCGCCGCGGGCACCGGCACGGGCCCCGTGACGGTCGACACCATCGTCCGCGACACGATGTCGGGCACGGCGGTGGCGGTGGCAGGCGGCCCCGAGGCGTTCCCGACCGACGCCCAGCAGGCGGCACCCGCGCCGGGTGACCCGCAGATCGCCGAGGGCAAGGCGCTCTTTACCAAGAAGGCCTGCGCCGGCTGCCACTCGCTCAACTCGATCGACCAGCCCAAGCGCTCGGTCGGCCCGAACTTGGCCGGTATTGGCGTGCGGAAGATGATCGCCGGTGGCTGGCTGCCCAACAACGACGAAAACCTGAAGCGCTGGATCATGCATCCCCAGGACATCAAGCCCGGCGTGGCGATGAAGGGCTACACCCTCTCTGATGCCGAGGCCGACGCGATCATCGCGTACCTCCGCACCAAGCGCTGAGCGAGGACCCGACCCACATGGCAACCACCGCACTCGAACATGCCCCGGCGGCGTATCAGCGCAGCACCATCGTCGAATGGCTCACCACCGTCGATCACAAGAAGATCGGCATCATGTACGGCGCCTCGGCGTTCATCTTCTTCCTGATCGGCGGCATTGAGGCGCTGATCATGCGTGCCCAGCTCGCCACGCCCAACGGGACGCTGGTGAGCGCCGAGATGTACAACCAGCTGTTCACGATGCACGGCACGACGATGATCTTCCTCGCGGTGATGCCGATCAGCGCGATGTTCTTCAACTTCTTCGTGCCGCTGCTCATCGGCGCCCGTGACGTTGCGTTCCCGCGACTGAACGCGATGTCGCTCTGGGTGTTCATGCTCGGCGGGATCTTCCTCAATGCCTCGTTCCTGTTCGCCGCCGCACCGAATGGCGGCTGGTTCGGCTATGCGCCGCTGTCGAGCCGGCAGTACGCCCCGGGCATGAACATGGACTTCTGGGCGATCGGCCTGCAGATCCTGGGCATCGCCTCGATCGCTGCCGGTGTCAACTTCTTCACGACGATCGTGAACATGCGCGCGCGTGGCATGACGCTGATGCGGATGCCGATCTTCGTGTGGATGACGCTGATCACCCAGGTGCTGGTGCTGCTCTCGTTCCCGGTGATCACGATCGCGCTGGTGATGCTCACCGCGGACCGCACCTTCGGGAGCGGGTTCTTCGTGACCGCTGCCGGCGGCGACCCGATGCTCTGGCAGCACCTCTTCTGGGTGTTCGGACATCCCGAGGTGTACATCCTGATTCTGCCGGCGTTCGGCATCGTGTCCGAAGTACTGCCGGTATTCTCGCGCAAGCCGCTCTTCGGCTACAGCGCGATGGTCTTCTCGGGTGCGTTCATCGCGTTCCTCGGCTTCGGCGTCTGGTCTCACCACATGTTCGCGACGGGTATGGGTCCGCTGGCCGACTCGTTCTTCTCGCTCGCGACGATGCTCATCGCGGTGCCGACGGGCGTGAAGATCTTCAACTGGATCGGCACGGTCTGGGGTGGGTCGATCAACCTGAAGAGCCCGATGCTCTTTGCCCTCGGTTTCATCGCGATGTTCATCATCGGCGGCCTGTCGGGGGTGATGCACGCCGTGGCGCCTGCCGACCTTCAGCAGACCGACACCTACTTCGTCGTTGCCCACTTCCACTATGTGCTCTTTGGAGGCTCGATCTTCGCCCTGACAGCCGGCGCCTATTACTGGTGGCCGAAGATGTTCGGGCGGATGCTCGACGACGGACTGGGCAAGTGGCACTTCTGGCTGTCGATGATCGGCTTCAACGTCACGTTCATGCCGATGCACTGGGTCGGGCTGCTGGGCATGCCGCGCCGGGTGTACACCTATCCGGAGGGGCTCGGCTTCGACCTCTTCAACATGGTGCAGACCATCGGTGCGTTCATCCTGGCGCTGTCTATCCTGGTGTTCATGTGGAATGTCATCCGCACCTGGCGCGGGCCGGCCGATGCGCCCGCCGATCCGTGGGGTGGCGCCACGCTGGAGTGGGCGATCCCGTCGCCACCCCAAGAGTTCAACTTTGCCGAAGAGCCGGTGGTCACCGAGAAGGATGCGCTCTGGGCGATGAAGGACGCGGCAGGCGTCGAGCGCCTCCCCGAACCCGCGCGCGTGAGCGGGAAGGGCATCCATATGCCGGGTCCGTCGTGGTGGCCGCTCATCGTGGCGATCGGATTGCTGACGTTTTTTGTCGGGCTGATGGTTCACCGTCCGTGGGCCTTCCCGTTCACGCCGGTATCCATTGCAGGGTTCGCGCTGATGGTCTTCGGTACCTTCAAGTGGGCGTATGAGCCGGTTGACGCTCACGCCCCACAACACTGAGGAAGCGGCCATGACGTCCGCCGTGCTCGACCACGACGCTCACCCGGCCCATGAGGCACACCACACGTCGCTCCCGATCGACAACCGGAAGCTGGCGATGTGGACCTTCATCGGGTCGGAATGCCTCCTCTTCGCCACGCTCATCACGACGTTCCTGATCTACCGGGACTCGTCGGTCGGCGGGCCCGGTCCGAAGGACATGTTCGAGGTCCCGCTCGTCACCTTCGGCACGGCGATCCTGCTCTTCTCGTCGTTCTTCGTGGTGATGGCGCTCGACGGCGCCAAGCGAGGCGACCAGAAGAAGCTGATCCTGTGGCTCTCGCTGACGGTCATGTGCGGACTATTTTTTGTGGCAATGCAGGTCTACGAGTTCCAGCACTTCTACCACAAAGGGCTGGGTTATTCGACCAACCTCTTCTCGGCCAGCTTCTATACCCTGACCGGGTTCCACGGCACGCACGTCGCGATTGGGACGCTCTGGCTCGCCACCCTGCTCAAGGACGCCATCAAGGGTCGGATCACACCGGCCAAGGCACTCAATCTCGAGCTGTCGGCGCTCTACTGGCACTTCGTCGACGTGGTCTGGATCATCATCTTCCCGGTTGTCTACCTCATGAGCCTGGGGCGCTGAGCAATGGCTTCGCACACTGACGCGCACGGCGAACATCTCGACCACGCGCATGCTAGCGCCGGCCGCTACGTCCAGATTGCAGTCATCCTCTTTGCGCTCACTGCGCTGGAAGTGCTGCTCTACGAGGCGATCTTCGGGTCGCTCGCCGAGAGTTCGGGCGCACTTGCCACGTCTCTCGGGCCCTGGTTCGTCGAGCTGCTGCTCGCGCTCTCCGCGCTCAAGTTCTTCCTGGTCGCTGCGTTCTACATGCACCTGAAGTTCGACCTCAAGGCACTGACCTGGGTGTTCTCGTTCTCGCTGGCGCTGGCCACCACGGTGATTCTCGGCCTCTTCCTGCTCTTCTGGTACAACCGAGGGCTTTGGTGGATGGACGGCCCGTGGTGAGGCGGTGACCTCATCGGGGGTGGCAAGAAAGAGGGCCGGCATCGAACGTCGATGCCGGCCCGTTTGATATTGATGCGTTCCTGACACGGCGTTGGCCCATCGGCGGTGTTGTGCACCCGCCACACTCGTGACTGGTTCGCGCCACCGCCGCAAGACCCCAGAAACCGTAAGTGATTGTTTTGCACTAGGTTAATATGTGAAACTTTCGGTACCAGTTTGGCACGAGTCGTGCCGTGTACGCACCATATAACAATCCATCGCCCTGGCCCATATGGAACTTTCGATGCCGAAGCGCCTCCTGATACTTGCTCTGTCCTTTGCCGCCCTGCCGAGCCTGCTCCATGCCGATACGCCGCCTCCGCCAATTTCCAACCGGGTGGCTGGCGCTTTTGTGGTGAGCAACCTGACCTGGACCAATCAGTGCTCGACTACCGGCTCGGGTGGGCAGTTTTTCCCGACCTGTGCCTCCGCCACGCTGAACCTCTACAGCAATAATTGGCTCGAATTGCAGTTCTGGAATCGCGCTGGTTTCGGCGGTACTGACGCCAATGGCGCTGTAAA